>DATMKA010000300.1:0-6090 GCA_035553595.1 Thermoplasmatota archaeon
GCGGGACGGGGGGCCACAGGAGGTGGCGGTTGATGGGCGTGTTGTCCTCGACGGCGTAGAAGAACTCGAAGAGGTAGGTGTAGATCATGGGCTCCCAGCTGCCGGTGTTCGGGCTCCCCGTCTGGGCGAGCTTCTCCACGCGGTCGTCGCCGCCGAGCTTCTCGATGTAGTAGCGGGCGACGAGGCCGCCCATGGATTGCCCATGCATCCATATCTTGCCGTACCACTTGTACTCGTAGAGGGTCTCCACGAGCGCGGCGAGCTCCGCGGCGCTCACGCGGAAGTCCTGCTTGCGGTCGTAGGAGTGGAGGTAGAGGCCCTGGTCAGGCATGTGCGCGGCCCACTCCCAGGGGTCCTGGCCGAAGTTCTGCATCATGGCCTGCCTCAGGTTCGCGGCGAGGTCCCGCTGGTTCTGCAGCACCTCGACCTGGGGGTTGATGCCGGCTGAATACCCGTGGAGGATCACCATGGGGGGCGCGACGAGCTGCACCATCACGGAGGTGATGTTGATGGAGAAGCCGTCATCGGAGGCGTTGTGGCCGGGAGCGTGGTGGGGGAGGTGGAGGTCGCGGGGCACGAAGCGGAGGCGAACGAAGCACTCGCGCTCGGGCTGGAACCCGTACCCGAGGACCCACTTGGGGATGTGGAAGCGACCGGCTGGGTCGCCCGGGTGGTCGGGGTCCGGAAGGATCGTGAAGGTGTGCGCCTCCGACCGGTTGGGGCCGGAGCACCCGGTCATGTCGCCGCCGTACACCGTGCGGAGGAAGACGTCCTGCGCGCTCGGCTGCAGCGTGGAAGAAGCGTAGACATCCATGATGGGGAACTTCCCCGAGATGCAAGGGTCGTCGTCCCCGATGCACACGTGCAACCCCGAGGCGCAACCCATCGCGACCTGGCCGGGGCCCGCATGGGACGTGTTGGGCTCGTAATACCCGTCGTTGTCGTCCCACATCCGGAAGCGCGCCTCGAACGCGACGTCCGCCCAGTAGGTGAAGTGGGCGGGGGTGCTCTGCATGCGGTTGAAGTGCCCCATGTCGACGATGACGTTCGCGCCGGTCGTGTTGTTGGGATCGTGGTCGAACCAGCGGCTCTGATTCTTCGACTCCACCGTGTACCCGAAGGTGTCCCGGTCGGGGTACCCGTAGGGCGCGCCCGGGTTGTTGTACAGGCTGCTCGGGTAAGGCTCGAAGGAGGCAGGACTCGCCCCGTGCGGCGCCCCCGCCGCCGTCGCCGTGATGTCGCGCGGCGCGGTCGCCGCCGAAACGGTGGGAAGGAGCAGGGTGGACACGGCCACCACGGCGAAGAGGACCCGGAAGGCATGGCCGTGGGGACGCATGGCCCCCCTCAGGAGGTTGGCCGTTAAGTACGTGCTCCTCCGGGGCGGGCCACGACGCAGGGAAACGACCCTCAGGCCTGAACCGCGAACTTGTACCCGTAGTGAATGACGCCCGCGTCCCCTTCCTCGTTGATGCGGCGGAACACCTTCCGCACGCGGGTGCCGATGCCCACTTGGTCAGGCGCGCAGTCCACGATTTGGGCGGTGATGCGGGGGCCCTCATCGAGCTTGATGATGGCCATCACGTAGGGGGTCTGGTCCTCGAAGCCGGCGGGCCCGTTGTGGACCACGCTGCAGGTTTCGACGGTGCCGTTGCCGCTGAAGGTGACGGGAGCGAGCTTGCCGATGGATTCGTGGCGGCAGGCGCTGCACATGGTGCGCGCGGGGAAGAAGTGGTGGCCGCAGTTGCCGCACTTCACGCCCTTCAGGTTGTAGCGCTGGTCGATCTCGCGCCAGAAGCGGGGAATGCTCATTATTCCCACCCCCCGAGGAGGTGAACCGTCGCGGTGGCGCCGGACCCGCCCACGTTGTGCGCGAGCCCGATGCGGGCGTTCCTGACCTGGCGGGCGCCGGCGTTGCCGCGGAGCTGCTGCGTGATCTCGATGGCCTGCGCGATGCCTGTGGCGCCGAGGGGGTGGCCACGGGCCTTGAGGCCGCCGCTCGTGTTCACGGGCACGCTGCCTGCGCGGGTGGTGACGCCCTTCTCGACGGCGAAACCGCCCTGCCCTTTCTCCACGAAGCCCAGGTCTTCCACGGCCATGACCTCGCTGATGGTGAACGCGTCGTGGACTTCGGCGAGGTTCACGTCGCGGGCGGTGATGCCGGCCTGCCGGTAGGCGAGGGCGGCGGCGCGCTGCGTGGCCCCGAGGCTCGTGAAGCTCGCGCGGTCGTGGAGCGCGAGGCTGTCGGAGGCCTGGCCGGAGGCGAGGATCTTCACCGGCTTCCCCGTGAAGCTCGGCACGCGGTCGGCGGCGCAGAGGACGACGGCGGCGGCGCCGTCCACGCTCGCGGCCATGTCGAGGACGCGCAGCGGGGAGGCCACGAGGGGGCTCGTGAGGACGCTGTCGAGCTTCACCGTGAAGGGGTAGGCCGCGTTGGGGTTGAGGGCGCCGTTCTCGTGATTCTTGACGCTCACGCGCGCCAACTGCTCGCGGGTCGTCCCATAGTCGTGCATGTGGCGCGTGGCCATCATCGCGTAAAGAGAGGGGACGGTGGCGCCGAAGAAGGCTTCCCACTCGCGGTCGGCGGAGGCGGCGAGGATGTTCGTCTGCTCCACGTCGCCCACGTCCGTCATCTTCTCCACGCCGCCCACCACGACCACGTCGTGGGCGCCCGAGGCCACCGCGAGGTAGCCCTGGCGGAGGGCAACGCCGCCGGAGGCATCCGCGGCCTCCACGCGCGTCGCGGGGATGTGGGCGGGAGTGAGGCCTGCCTCGTCCGCCACGAGGGCGCCGATGTGCTCCTGGCCGATGAAGCGGCCCGCGCTCATGCTGCCCACGTAGAGGGCGTCGATGTCGTCGCCGCCGATGCCCGCGTCCTTCACGGCCGCGAGGCCGGCCTCGGTGATGAGGCTGCGGAAGCTGCGTTCCCACAGTTCGCCGAACTTGCTCATGCCGACGCCGATGATTGCGACTTCTCTCATCCAGACACCTCCGTGAGCCGGCCGGCTCCCGGGAAAAATTCCTCGCCGAGGAGCACGGTTTCGTACCAGCGCCGCTCCGCGTACCCGTGCTTGCGGCAGAGGCTGCGGCTGCCGCACTGGGGGCACTCCGCTTCGGGCCGCAGCTCCACGAGGGCCCCGCGGACCGGGACATGGGTGAAGTGGGCAAGCTCCTCCTTGCGGGCGCGGATGGCCTCCAGGGTGACGGGGCCCACCTGCACGACCCCGTGCTGGGGGCAGGCGCGGGCGTCAAGCTGCGGGAGCGGTTCCACGAGGGCCGCGCCGCAGTGCTGACAGGAGGGCGCGTCGCTCAGGCGGGAGCCCCCCGCGTGATCTTGCCGCGGAACTTCGCGTAGGTCGCGTAGTCCACGTACACCTTGTCCTCCACGAGCTGCTTCACCGTGGGCGTGCCCTCCCGGTTGAGCTTGAGGATCTCGGGGGTGACGGTGATGTCGAAGGCGTCCGCGCCGGCGCCCGACCCGTAGGCGCACACGAAGATGCGGTCGCCCGGCTTTGCCTCGTCGAGGACGGCGGCGAGGCCGATAACGCTGCTGCCCGAGTAGGTGTTGCCGATGATGGGGGTTAGGAGGCCGGTGCGGTACTGGGGTTCCTCGAAGCCGATCTTCTGGCTCACGCGCACGGGGAACTTCCCGTTCGGCTGGTGGAACACCGCGTACTGGTAGTCCTGGGGCTTCGTGCCCGCAAGCTCGAAGAGGCGGAGGGTGGCGGCCTGCACGTGGCGGAAGTAGGCGGGCTCCCCCGTGAAACGGCCGCCGTGGGTGGGATACCGCTGCCCTTCGCGGCGCCAGAAGTCGGGCGTGTCGGTGGTGAAGCTTGCCGTGTGGTTGAGGGTGGCGATGACGCGCTCGTTGCCGATGACGAAGGCGGCGGCCCCCGCGCTCGCGCTGTACTCGAGGGCGTCGCCGGGCGCGCCCTGGCTCGTGTCCGCGCCCACGGCGAGGGCGTTCTTGGCAAGCCCGCCCATCACGACGCCCATGGCGGTCTGCATGGCCGCGGTGCCGGCCTTGCACGCGAACTCGAAGTCCGCCGCCGTCATGTAAGGGGAGGCCTCGAGGGCTTCCGCGAGGATGGTGGCGGTGGGCTTTACCGCGTACGGGTGGCTCTCGGAGCCCACGTAAACGGCGCCGATGGTGGTGGGGTCCACGTTGCCGCGCTTGAGCGCGATGCGGGCGGCCTCCACGCTGAGCGTCGCGGTGTCCTGGTCGGGGGACGGCACCGTCTTCTCGTGCACGTTGAGGCTCTTCGGGAGCCCCTGGGGGTCCTCTCCCCACACCCGGGCGATTTCCGCCGTCTTGATCCGGTAGCGGGGAATGAAGGCCCCATAGCTTACGATGCCGACCAGAGAGATCACCTAGGATGACACGCGGCGAAAGCGAGCACCGTTTTTATAGCTTACCTCAAGGCAACGGCGATCGTCGATTGCTCGGGCTCCCGGCGGCTCCCCTGGTCGGGTCCCCGGAAAGCCTTTCTTGGGGGACGGCCTCGCCGCCCCCGATGCGCGCCCGCCTCCTCCCCGTGACTGACCCCGCCGCCCTCGAGGAGGCGGCTCGGCTCCTGCGGGAAGGCAGGCTCGTGGTCTTCCCCACCGAGACCGTGTACGGGATTGGGGCGAACGCCCTCGACGAGCGCGCGGTCCGGGGCATCTTCGAGGCCAAGGGCCGGCCCTCGGACAATCCGCTCATCGTGCACCTTGCAGATGCGCGGGATCTCCCCCTCGTGGCGCGCGAGATTCCTCCCGTGGCGCGGCGCCTCGCCGAGGCCTTCTGGCCCGGGCCCCTGACGCTGGTGCTTCCCCGCACGTCGGCCGTCCCCAACGTGACCACGGGCGGCCTCGACTCGGTGGCGGTGCGCGTGCCGGAGCACCCGGGGGCGCGGGAGCTCCTGCGGCTTGCCCGGGTCCCCATCGCGGCGCCAAGCGCCAACCGCAGCGGTCGCCCGAGCCCCACCCGCGCCATCGACGTCCTCGAGGACCTGGGCGAGCGCGTCGACCTCGTTCTCGACGGCGGCTCCGCGCGCGTGGGCGTGGAGAGCACCGTTCTCTCCCTCCTCACCTCGCCCCCCACGCTCCTGCGTCCTGGCGGCCTCAGCGTGGAGGCCATCGAGGCCGTCATCGGGCCCATCCAGGTGCACGCGGCGGCCCGCACGGGGGAGTCCGCGGCCGCGCCGTCCCCTGGGATGCGCTACCGCCACTATGCACCCAAAGCGCGCCTCGTCCTTCTCCCCGCCGGGACGGACCCGTTCCCTGAGGCGGAGCGCCTCCGTGCTGAAGGCCGGAAGGTGGCCGTGATCGCGCCAACGGAGCGCGCAGCCCCCGGCCCGGACACGCGCCTGCCGGGCTCCCGTGAGGATGGCGCCGCCTGGGCGCACGCGCTCTTTGCCCTCCTGCGCGACCTTGACCGCGAAGGGTACGACACCATCGTCATCGAGGGCATCCCGGAGGCGGGGCTCGGCCTCGCCGTCATGAACCGGCTGCGGAAGGCCGCCGCCGGCACCTGAGGGAGATGCGCAGGGATCACCCTGCCCCCGCAGGCACTCTCGTGAGAGTCCCTTATCAGCCCCGGCTCTGTTCGGGCTATCATGGCATCCAAGTCCGCCATCCTGACAACGGGCCTTGTCGCCCTGTGCATGCTCCTCACCACCATCCCCGCCGTGGGTGCCCACCACGACGGCACCAACCACGACGTGAACACGGACCGCTGCCTCCGCCAGGGCACCGCCTGGGCCGCCATCTCCAACGTTGAGGCGGCCGGCGTCACCCTCCAGACCCAGGTTGGCGGCCAGAACCTCCAGCTCCCCCGCGGCCTCCTCGCCGCCGCCGTCTCCACGACGGGCACCCTCGACGTCACCGTGAAGCACGAGTGCGTGAAGCACTACGTCCTCACCGCCACCGTCACCTCCCAGCAGAACGGCGTGAACACCTACACCTACAACGCCTTCCCCGGCTGCGTCGGCGGCGCCGACACCTACAACGTCCCCGTCGGCATGGACGTTGCCCACGTGAGCCTCGACCTCGTGTGGTACGGCTGCGACGGCACCTCCGGCAAGGACCACCGCGACGTCGACGTCGTGGACC
>DATMKA010000301.1:0-3405 GCA_035553595.1 Thermoplasmatota archaeon
GGGCGGCAGGAAAGCGTTCGTGACTTGGTGCTCGGCGAGCATGCGGTAGGTGGCGGCGGCGTCGAAGTGGCCCGTGCGTTCGTGGGCGAGGACTTCCGCGCCTTCGTGCCAGGGCGCGAACAGGGCATCGAGGAGACCCCCGATCCAGGACCAGTCCGCGGGGGAGTAGAAGAGGGTGCGTTGCTCGGCGGGGCGGAAGGGCTCGTGCGCGAGGCGGAAGCCCGGCATGCGGCCTGCAAGGACGCGGTGGGGGAGCAGCGCGCCCTTGGGGCGGCCCGTGGTCCCCGAGGTGTAGACGAGCCACATCGGGTCCTCGGCCCCCACGGGAGCGTGCTCCGCGTCGGGGAGCGGGGGCGTCGCCTGCCACGCGCGCTCGAACTCGGGGGTGTCCACGAGGCGGAGAGGAGCCTGGTCCGTGAGGCCCGCGAGGTGGAGCGCCTCCCGCGCGATGCCCTCACGGAGGCCATGGGTGAGGACAAGGCAGGGCGCCGCATCGGCCATGCGGGTGGCGAGCCCCTCGGGCCCGAACAGGGGCGAGAGGGGGACGGCGATGGCGCCAAGGCGGCTGAGGGCAAGGTGGAGAAGCGCAGCCTCCGCGCGCTGCGGCAGGAGCACCACCACGCGGTCGCCCCGGCGGACGCCCTCGCGCTCGCGGAGCGCCCGGGCGAGGCGGCGGGAGGCCTCGGCAAGCCCGCCGAAGGTCCAGCGGCGCACCGACCCGTCCGCGCCCACCGCGAGAAGGGCTCCGCCTTGGGGGCGCTGCTCGGCGTGGCGGTCGACGGCGAGGGCGTGGACGGGCCTCGGGTCCGGCATGATGGGGGCAAGCGGGGGCGTGCCGGAAAAGCGTTTGGGGAACGGGGAAGCTTCATGCCGCCGCAGGGGGCTCGGCGCCCCATGCGCTCCCTCCTCCTTGCCGCCGCGCTTCTTGCCGTGGGCCTCGCGGGGTGCCTCGACGCCCCGCCCGCCATGGAGGCGCCGGCGGTGCCGGATCCCGCCCCTGCCGCGGAGCCCTTCGCCCTCTACTTGACGGGGGCGCCAGGTCTTACGCCGGAGGCGCCGACGGGGAGCGAGCCCGAGCGCGTCCGCGGTGGGAGCTTCTTCCTGAACTGGGGCAAGCGGGAGGCGTACGCGGTCTTCCTGGGGGAACCCATGCCGGAGACCCGCATTGTCCGGGGCAACCTGACCTTCACGGTGTACGCCGAGGCCGAGGGCGCCGCGGCGCAGGCCGGCATCTTCCCACACCTGATTGCCTACTTCGGCACGGAGGAGGCGCTCTCCGCGGACGGATCGGCGGACGCCGCGCCCGTGCTCGCGCCGGGCGACCAGGCCGAATGGACGGGCACCCTGGGGCTTCCGCGGGACGGCCTCCTCATCCCGAAGGGGGTGCGCCCGAAGGTGCTGCTCTCCGTGGTGATGACCCAGGACGACCGGAGCGGCGACGTGGCCTTCCTCGTGAACGCCACGGGGGCCGCCTCCCGTGTGGAGGGCACCTGGGAAGCGACTGCCGACCCGCCCGCGACGGGGGAGGAGGCTCAGGAGAGCCTCGAAGGAAGGCTCGTGGGCTCGGCCTACGCCGGGGCCCGGGAGGGCCTCTCGCAGGTGCGGCACGCGTGGACGATCCCGGCAGGCACCGCGCGGGCGGTCGTCGAGCTTGAGACGGGGACGGCGGCAGGTTTCGCGGACCTCGACCTTGCCGTCGTGGACGCCGCGGGCAAGGAGGTCGTCCGGAGCGTTGCCCCCTTGGGCCTTGAGCGAATCGTCCTCCACCCCCACCAGTTGCCCGCAGCGGGCGGGGCCTTCGAGGTGTGGGTCACGAACTACGGGAGCGCGGCCGCCACCTACCGCCTCACCCTCACGACCGCACCCTCCGCGTGACCTCGCCTCCGGGGACCGGAAGGATTAATGAGGCTGCGAGGGGAGTGTGCCGGCTGATTCGCATGCACGCTCCGGGGTGGGTCCTCCTCACTGTCGCCTTCCTTCTGGGTCCCGCCGTGGCAACCTCCACTGCAGCGGCAGTGGACCCCGTGACCATGATCGTGGGGTTCTACGAGTTTCCCTCGGAGGTCTCTCCCGGAGCGCCCCTTCTTGGTGGCCGCGTGGTGGGCTCGGTCCCTGGTCTCGGGTTCGTTCTCGTGGAGGCCGCCTCGGTGGACACCGTGGTGGCGGCCGCCGTGAGCGATCCGCGCGTGCGCTACGTGGAGGAGGACACCGTGCGGCAGTGGGTGCGCTTCACTCCCAACGATCCCTCCTTCCGCTCCCAGTACGGCCCGCAGCTGGTGCGCGCCCCCGAGGCCTGGGACGTGACCCGGGGAACGGTGCTTCGCGTGGTGTGCGTCGTGGACTCGGGTCTGCGCGCCACCCACGAGGAGTTCCTGGGGCCGCGCTACCAGGGCGGTTACGATTTCGTGGGGAAGGACGCGGACCCGGCCGACGACCACGGTCACGGCACCCACGTGGCCGGCATCGCGGCTGGCGCGCTCCACAACGGGAAGGGCATCGCGGGCCTCGGGAACCTGGGGCTGCGGGTGGCGAAAGTGTTGGACGCGGAGGGCCGGAGCCCCACCTCCCGCGTCGCGGAGGGCATCCACTGGTGCGTCCAGAACGGCGCCCACGTGATCAACCTGAGCCTCGGCGGTGAAGGCAACAGTCCCACGCTCCGCATCGCGGTGGAGGCCGCCGCGGCCGCGAACGTGCTCGTGGTGGCTTCCGCCGGCAACGACGGGCCCTGCCCGGGCGGGTGCGTGGGCTACCCGGCGCGGTATAGCGCCGCGATGGCCGTGGGATGTGTCACCGCCACGAAGGCCCTCTGCTGGTTCTCCTCCACCGGCATCCACGTGGAGGTGGCGGCGCCGGGCGAGAGCATCCTCAGCGCCTACCACTCGGGGGATGCGTCCTACGCGCGCATGAGCGGCACGAGCATGAGCGCGCCGCACGTTGCGGGCGCCGCGGCCCTCCTGTGGAGCTACGTGCCCACGCTCACCGCGGGCCAGGTGCGGGAGGTCCTCCGCGACACGGCGCAGGACCTCGGCGCCGCGGGGTGCGACGTGGGTTTCGGCCACGGCCTCCTGGACGTGAAGGCTGCCCTTGACGCCGCGGCCCTGTCTCCGCTCACGAGCGACGTGGCGGCGCCCCGCGCCGTGGCGCCGAGCCTCGCGTACACGGACAACGCGTGCTTCCCCGGCGTGGGGCCTGACCTCCTGGGCGTCGTGGGTTAGCCCTCAGTAGTTCACGAAGAGCGTGGCCTGGTACTGCTGCCCCGCACCGGCCTGCTCGAGGCTGAGGCCCGTGAGGCTGATGCGGACGAGGTAGGTCCCGGGGACGGGGAACTCGGTGAGCTCGAGCGCGATCTCGGTGCTGCCGCTCTGGAGGTCGCGGGTGTCGGAGGCGATCACCACGGTGCCCGAG
>DATMKA010000302.1:0-20860 GCA_035553595.1 Thermoplasmatota archaeon
CCCCGACCTTGCGCCCCTCCAGTGCAAGGCCTGCCGCTTCTGGTACGGCGCCGAGGACGACGAGTACGGGCCCTGCCAACTGAAAAACCAGCGGCGCGACCCCAAGTTCATCACCTTCGGGCACCACCTCTGCGACGAGCAGGAAGCCCTCCACCTGTACAAGGAGGGGGACCTCTGACGCTCACCGTCCGCCCCCTCGCCCGCGACGACGTCCCCTTCACCCTCGCCCTTACCGCCGCCGAAGGCTGGACCTTCGAAGCCCCCGAGCTCAACCGCATCCTCGACCACGGCGGCGGCCACCTCGTCGAGCGGGACGGCGCGCCCCTTGGTGTCCTCACCTGGCTCCGCTACGGCCCCCTCGCCTGGATCGGCAACGTCGCCGTGAGCTCCACGGCCCGCGGCCAAGGCGTCGGGGAAGCGCTCCTCCGCGGCACCCTCACGGACCTGCAGGCGCGTGGCGTTCGCACCGTGGGCCTCTACAGCGTCCCCAAGGCCGTCACCCTGTACCGCCGCCTCGGCTTCGTGGAGGAAGGCGCCCCCGTGGAAGCGTGGGGCATCGACCTCGCGGAGCACGACCCGGCCCCGCCGCCCCGAGGCGTCCGCCTCGCGCGCCCCGAGGACACCGCCGCCCTCGCGCCCCTGGACCTGCCGCGCTTTGGTTTTGATCGGACGGCGCTCCTGCAGCGCCTGTTCGAGGACTATCCCCGCACGAGCTTCGTGCTCGAACGCGAGGGCCAGCCTCGCGGCTTCATCGTCGCGAAACCCTCCGCCACGGGCACCGAGATCGGGCCCGGCGTCCTTGCGGACCCGGAGGACGAGGAGGGCGCGGGCGCGCTTCTCGATGCGGCCCTTGCCGCCCTCACGGCCGAAGGCGTCACGGGGGCCGACCTCGCGCTTCGGGGCGAGAACCGGATGGGCCGCGCGCTCCTGAAGACCCGCGGTTTCACCGAGCGCTTCACCACCTTCCCCATGTTCCACGGCGCCCCCGGCCACCGGGGCGCGCCCGCATCGATCCTCGCCATCGGCGGCCTCGAGAAAGGTTAGATCCCATGCCCCTCATCGTCCACAACACGCGCACGCACAAGCGGGAACCCTTCGTTCCCCTCCGTCCCGGCCACGTCGGGATGTACGTGTGCGGCCCCACCGTCTACGACTACAGCCACATCGGGCACGCGCGCTCCTACGTGGTGTACGACACCATGAAGCGGTACTTCCGCTCCACGGGGCACCGTGTGGTCCACGTCCAGAACTTCACGGACGTGGAGGAACGCATCAGCCTCCGCGCGAAGGAACGCGGCCTCACGCCCCTTGAGTACGCCGACCTGTACATCCAGCACTTCTTCGAGGACATGGACGCCCTCCACGTGCTGCGCGCCGACCGCTACCCCCGCGTGAGCGAGCACATCGGCGAGATGCTCACGATGGCGCAGACGCTCCTGAAGAAGGACGCCGCCTACACGCGGGACTGCAGCGCCGACACCTGCGACGTGTATTTCGACGTCACGAGCGCGCCCCACTTCGGCGAGCTCCTCGGCCAACCCCTCAAGGAGGTGGCCGTCGCGGGCGGGGACGACAAGCCTCGGGAGCGGCGCCACACCCTCGATTTCGCCATCTGGAAAGCGAAGGGCGACCTCGGCATCACCTGGGCCTCCCCCTGGGGCGAAGGGCGGCCCGGCTGGCACATCCAGTGCGCGGCCATGGCCACGAAATACCTCGGCGAGACCTTCGACCTCCACGGCGGCGGCCTCGACCTCATCTTCCCCCACCACGAGTCGGAGACAGCCGTGGCGGAATCCACCACGGGGAAGCGGTACTGCAACTACTTCCTCCACAACGGGTTCGTGACCCTCAAGGACGAGAAGATGAGCAAGTCCACCGGGAACTTCGTCACCGTCCGGAGCCTGCGCGAGAAGCACGACCCCGAGGCCCTCCGCCTCTTCCTCCTCGCCGCCCCCTACGGGGACACGCTGCGGTACAGCGAGGACGACGTGAAGGCGGCCGAGGCCCGCCTCGGCCGCTGGCGCGACGGCCTCCGCGCCCTCAAGGAGCAGGCCACGACGCTCGTGGCCCCCGCCCATGACGCCTACTGCGGCCCCTTCCGCGCCGCCCTCGAGGACAACTTCGATTTCCCCAAGGCCCTCAGCGTGGTCGAGGAGGCTGCGACGGCCCCCGCGAAGACGCCGCTCGAAGCAGCGGGGCGCCTCGCCTTCCTGAAGGACGCCGGGAAGACCCTCGGCCTCCTGTGGAGCCTCACAGGCGAAAAATAACGCTCAGGGGTTCTGCTCGACGAGGTCTTCGACGCGGACCACGAGGTCGTCGGCCACCTGCACGTAGGTCTTCGTGTAGACCGCGCCGCGGTAGAGCGACTTGGGCGGCATGGACACTTCGAGCACGCGCTTCCCCTTGTACTCCTCGTCGAGGTACAGGATCTCGTCGGAGCGCTGGGGCGCGGCGGCCACGGGCGCCGCAACAGGCGCCTGGGCCGTCTGGGGCACCTCGGGCGAGGCGGGCCGGGGCGCGGGAGCGGCCTTGGCCTTCTCCTTCTTCACCTTCGGCGTCTTGGGCTTCGGGGGCCCCCGGCGGGAGAGGAGGAGAACGGCCCACAGCGTGAGGATCGCGAAGAGGGCCAGGCCGCCGAACACCCACTCACGGAGGCCAATGCCGAAGCTCGGCACGCTACCGGCCGCGAGGGCGAACACGTACGCGAAATAGAGGGCGCCCACGAGGGGAAGCAGGAGAGCAAGCCAGGGACGGCGCATCCGGACAACGTACTCCTTGCGCGCGGGAATGGGGCGAGCGGGCTCCGCCATGCAACCTACCGGGCGGCAAATCCAGTCCCGTGCATTAAAGGGTTTGCCTCACGAAGCGCCCCACGGGGGCTCGCTCCCCGTCAACGGGAGCCCTTGGCGCAGGGCCCCGCAGCAAGCCGCGAAGCAAGCACTCAGACGCCGATTTTCCTGTTGTGGCGACGGAGGAGGCAGGGAGCTATCTCCGCGTCACTCACGACACATTAATGCCTGATGCTCAACAGGACGATTTCTATAAACCGGGGTGTAGAAGGCTTGGCACAAGTTCGTTCAACAGGTAGCGAGACCAAGGAAGCGTGCCCTGAATGCGGCTCCACGCGCATTCAGCAGGACTTCGAACGGGGCGAAGTGCACTGCGGCCAGTGCGGCATCGTCATCGAAGACAACCTGATCGACACGGGCCCCGACTGGCGCGCCTTCGACGCTGAGCAGCGCGCCACCAAGGAACGCGCCGGCGCCCCCCTCAGCATCATGCAGCACGACCTCGGCATGGGCACCGTCATGTGGGGCCGCACGGACGCCCACGGCAAGCCCATCGTCGGCGCCGAGATGACGCGCATCCGGCGGATGCAAAAGTGGGACCGCCGCGCCCGCTTCAAGCGCGGCGCCGAGCGCAACCTCGCCCAAGCCTTGAGTGAGATCAAGCGCATGGGCTCGGGCCTCGACGTGCCCCGCCAGGTGCAGGAGGAGGCCGCGCGCATCTACCGCGCCGCCGCCAGCAAGAACCTCATCCGCGGCCGCAGCATCGACTCCGTCGCCGCCGCCTCCCTGTACGCCGCCATGCGCAACAAGGGCGTCCCCCGCAGCCTCGAAGAGGTTGCGACAGTGAGCAAGGCCAAGAAGCGTGAGATCGGCCGCGTGTACAAGGTCGTGAGCGCCGAGCTGCAGCTCGTCCTCAAGCCCGTGCTCCCCGCAAGCTTCATCCCGCGCTTTGCGAGCCGCCTCAAGCTCGCAAACGAGACGGAACTCCAGGCCATGGACCTCGTGCGCCGCGCCGTCGAGGCCGAGGTGACAAGCGGCAAGGACCCCAAGTCCGTCGCCGCGGGCGCCATCTACATCGCCTCCGTCCTCTCGGGCGAACCCCGCACGCAGAAGGACGTGAGCGAGGCCTCCGGCGTCACGGAAGTCACGATCCGCAACCGGTACAAGGAGCTCATCGAGGCCCTCGACATCCGGTTCGATTTCGGGATCTGAGCTCCGCTTTGGGCGGCTTGCCCCGCCCTTCCCCCTTTTCTTCGGCCCGACACGCTGTTCACGCGAAGCGGCGGAGGCAACGCGAAGGTACGCGGTGGGCCGGCGGCACGCTCCGCTGCACCGCTGCATCGCACCGAGCGAAGCGAGGGAGAGGCGGACGACCTGCGGGTCGTCCAGCATCGCTGCTCCGCGTTGATCTTGGCCCCCGACGCCTCGGATCAACGCGGAGCAGCAGGGCAGCGGAGCAGCGGAGCGCCCGAAAACGCCCCAGAACCCTTAAGCCCGGCCCCGCAATCGCCCCACCCATGGAGCTCCTGGACGTCGTGAACGAGCACGATGAGGTCATCGGCCAGGCCACCCGCGAGGAGTGCCACCGGGAAGGGAAACTCCACCGGGCTGTACACCTCCTCCTCGTGAACGACGACGGCGAGTTCTACATTCACCGCCGCGCCGCGCACCTGCCCCTGTGGCCCGGGAAGTGGACCTCCAGCGCGAGCGGCCACGTGGACGCGGGCGAAACCTACGACCAGGCCGCCCTTCGGGAATTGAAGGAGGAGCTGGGCGTGGACGGGAAGCCCCGCCGCGAACTGAAGTTCCTCTACGACGGGGACGAAGAGCGCCTGTTCGTCACGCTCTACAGCGTCCCCCACGGCGGGCCCGTCACGCCCGATCCTGGCGAGATCGCCGAAGGGAAATGGGTGGACCTCTACGACCTCATCGCGTGGGTGGGGGAGAAGCCCGAGGAGTTCACGCCCACTTTCCGTGAGGCGTTTGAGCGGTACCTCAGGTGTTGAGCCAGGGGTTCCGCCCGGCGGCTGGGTGAACCACGAAGCCACGACGCGGCCAACGGCAATCCGATGCGTTCGTCGTGCGTCCGTCGCGTCGTCGCGCCGTCGCGCCGTCGCGGTTCTCTTCCGGGGGTTGCAGGGCCCCGCCGGGGGCAAGCGGGGAGCACGTCACCCCACCGCGATGAGTCCGCGGGTCACCCACGCTGCTCGGGGGAGTCGTCCTCGCCCTCGCCCTCATCCCCGCCGTAATCGGCCTCTTCGAGCGTCTCCCACCCGCCCTCCTCCTTGGTGTCCACCTCGTCGGCGCGCATGACCTGTCGCGCCTGCTTGAGGGCCACCTTCTCGCCCGTGGGCGCGACGGGGGCCGCGAGGGGCTTCCGCTTCACGTCCTCGGGGCGCTCGTCGTAGGGGATGCGGCTCCACTCGGGGGAGACGGTGGTGTCGGGGGCGGCCTCGTACACGGCGCGCACGAGCTCGGGGCCTTCGTCGGCCTCGAGGGTGATTTCGATGCTGCCGAGGGGGCTGTCCACGCCGCCGAAGTTGGGGCGGCCCATGAGCGCGGCCTGCTTGCCCATCATGAAGCGGCTCACCTTCTCCTCGCCACGGCGGCCCCGCAGCATCACGCCGCGGGCCGTGTCGGGAATCTGGTGGTTGCGGATGAGCTCCGCGAGCTGCGCGAGGGTGCCGCCCGTCACGTACACCCACCCATCCTGCACGGTGAGAGTGCCGTCCGAGACGAGGTTCTGGACCGCCTTGATCACGCGGTCAGGGTCCTCCGTGGGGTGGATGAGGGCGCGGGCGCTCACGCGGAGCATGAGGCCCCGAATCGCACCGCCGCTTAATAGGGTTCGGGCGGGAAGCCGCGCCAGCCCCACGGGTGCCCCCGCCAGGCGGGCGGGCCCCCCTCGCTTTTCCCTTTTTCCGCGCGATCTCCGGGGCGAAGGCTTAATTGGCCCCCTGGCGATGGCGCCGGACATGGTCGAGCGCCCGAGCTTCGACGAGTACTTCATGCAGATGGCCCGCCTCGCGCGCACGCGGAGCACGTGCCACCGCCGGAGCGTCGGCGCCGTCATCGTGAAGGACAACCACGTGGTGGCCACCGGCTACAACGGGAACCCCGCAGGGTTCGAGCACTGCGACAAGATCGGGTGCATCCGCGAGATCCTGAAGGTCCCCTCCGGGGCCCACCACGAGCTCTGCACGGGCCTGCACGCCGAGCAGAACGCCATCATCCAGGCAGCGCGCTTCGGCACCTCCATCGACGGGTCCGTCCTCTACACCACCACCTTCCCCTGCGTGACGTGCGCGAAGATGATCATGAACGCGGGCGTCACCGAGGTCATCTACGAGGAAGGGTACCCCGACGAGCTCGGGCGCTGGATGCTCGCAAACGGGCGGGTCACGGTCCGCAAGCACGGCACCACCACGCCGGACAAGCTCGGCGCTGGGGAGCCCCTCGAGAGCGTCGTGGCCACGATGAGCATCATCCCGAACCCCAAGGCTTAAGGCCCGACCCCCACACCCGACCCCGGGCGGCATTGACGGGTCGCGCCCCGCCGAGAGGGAAAGGGAGAGTTCCCCCATTTCATAGATCAATCACCGAAACGGGTCGGATCAGTCGCTGCGACCCTTCATCCGGTTGAACTCCGCCGCTTGCGCCCGCCGCATCTCGAGGGTGGCATCGTCCTCGTAGAAGGGGAGGAGAACGCTCAGCTTGTAGGCGAGGTCCGCGGCCTCCTTGAAGTCCTCCACGCTGCCCAGGTTGTGGACGAGGTTCATGAGGCGGCGGAAGTCCTCCGCGAAGTCGGGGTTGCGCTTGAGCCCATCCTCCTGCTCGAGGAGGAACTGGATCTCAAACAGCATCTCCTTCACGGCGATGAGATAGGCCTGCAGCTCCGCCTCCGTGGCCCCCTCGAACTTGGACTTCAGCAGGCGCAAGTGGTCGAGGTGCTTCGTGTACACCGTGAGACGTGCGGAGCGGCGCGGCACGAAGGTCCCCTTCTCGCGGGGGAGGTGGAGCAGGTTGACAACCGAGATGAGCAGGTGATAGATGAGGACGTTCATCCAGCTCGTCCGGGAGAAAGGGGCCGCCACGGCGGCGAGTAGGGCGACCCCCTCCATCAAGCCTTCTCCGGGAACAGGTTGACAGATCAACAACCCGACGGGAAGGTCTAAGCTCCGGGATAGCCTCCTCCCCCCGGGGTGTAAGGGTGGCCCACCAGGTCGTAGGTTGGATCAAGCGTCGAGCGGAGCCTAGGCTGCTTCTCGCGAGCGTCCTCCTGACCGTGCTCGCCATGACCCTCCTCCGGGCCCCCGCGCCCGCGCTCCTCCCCGCCGTCGCGCTCGCCTGGCGACCCGCGCCGCCCGAGGACCGGAGCGACCACCCGCTCCGCGCAAGCCTCCTTCAGGAAATCCGGAGAACCCCCGGCCAGCACGTCTCCGCCCTCGCAGAGAGCGTGGGACGCAGCACGGAGCTCGTGTCCTACCACCTCTCCATTCTGGAGGCGTGCGGCGCCGTCGCGTCCGAGCGCGAAGGGAAGTACCGTACCTACTACCCCGCAGGCCCCCGCGAGGTGGCGCCTGCCGGCTTGCTCCTCCTGCGGGACCCGACCCGCCGCGCCATTTTCGAGGCGCTCCAGGAGCCCGGCGGCCACACCCAGCGCGACCTTGCGCGGCGCCTCGGGATCACCCAGTCCGCCGTGAGCTACCACCTCCGCACGCTCCAGAACCACGGCCTCCTCGGCCCGTGCGAGGGGTGGCCGGCACGGTATCAGGCGCGCTCCCCCGAGGAACCGGCGCCCCCGGCGGACCGGCCGCGCCACGGTCCCGAGTGAGGCGGCCCAACAACGCTCAAGTGCCGGGGGAGCCATGGGCCGGCCGTGGCCCGAAGCGATCTCACCGCGCAGTTCCTCACCGACCAGAAGCTCCGCCCTGAGCGGCCCGTGGAGCGCCTGCGGGCCGAGGTGCTCCAGCGTCTCTCCGATGCCCTGAAGTCAGGGTACACGGAGGAGGAGGCGCTGCAGCAGCTGTACCCCAACGCGATCCTCGACGCGGAGACGCTTCGGAACGTGACGACGGCCCTCCTCTCGGGATCGAACCTCCTTCTGCTCGGTCCTCCCGGCTCGGGGAAGACGAGCCTCGCGCGCGACATCGCCGCCCTCTACCCGCGGGACGTGTTCGCGGTGGCCACCTGCCCCGTCCACGACGACCCCCTGAGCCTCGTGGATGCCGAATGGAGCCGCACTGTGCCCCCGTGCCCGCACTGCCGCGAGACTTACGGGAAGGCGAGCCTCGAAACGCATGGGGACTACGATGCGCGCGCCGTGAGCCCAAAGGACGTGCCCGTGCGCCGCCTCCGTCTCCGCGAAGGGCACGGCTTCGCCCGCATCCAGGGTTCCCCCGAAGTGTTCCCCGATTACCTCACGGGCTCCATCAACCTCGCGAAGCTCGAGGAGGTGGGCGACCCGAACTCGCCCCTCGTGCTCGAGCCCGGGAAGCTCATGCAGGCCCACCGCGGCGTCCTCCTCGTGGATGAGCTCGGGAAGCTGCCGCGCGGCACCCAGAACGTGCTGCTGCAGGCCCTGCAGGAGAACACGGTGTCCCCGGCGAAGAGCCGCGAGACCTTCCCCGCCTCCTTCGTGGCCGTCACCACGAGCAACGCGGACGACCTCGACAACATCAACGACCCGCTCACGGGCCGCCTCGTCACGGTGGTGGTGCCCTTCAACGAGGATCATGAGAAGAACCTCGCCATCGTGAACCAGGCGCTGCGCTCCCGCACGGCGCCCGTGGTGGTGCCTGAGGTGTTCCGCGACGCCGCCGTGCGCCTCGCCGAGCGCTGGCGCGCGACGAGCGAGGGCGTGCCCGACCTCGCCGAGGCCGGCAGCAACCGCACCATGGTGGACATGGTGACCCGCGCCCAGGCCCTCACGCTCTTGCGGGGCGGCGCCGTCGTCACCCGCCAGGACTTCGACGCAGGCGCCCGCGAGGCTCTGCGGGGCCGCGTGCGAGGCCGCAGCAGCGAGGCCTTCCAGCAGAACCTCGGCGCCGTGGACGCCTTCCTGAAGCGCCACCTCCCCGAGGCCCACAACGAGAGCGCCGTCCGCTACTGGTGCCTCTTCTTCACCACCGCCCTCAAGGAGGACAAGTCCGAGGGGGTTCGTATCGTGCGCGAGGCCCGCGACGTCGTGAAGGACCCGAAGCGCGTGGAGGCCGCCCTCGCCACGAGCGCGAGCCCCAAGTTCAAGCGTTTCGCCGACTTCGTCCTCGCCCGCGATGGGCCCGTCCCCGACGCGCAGAAGGCGACGGTGGTGGCGAGCGTGTTCCAGTATCTCGACGCCGCGAAGGCGTTCGAGGAAGGCGCCTGAGATGACGGACGTCACCCTCCCCGACTGCAGCGTGCACCGCGAGCCCCTCCACCTCACCGCGGAGGAGCGGCGCGAGCTCGTGATCCGTATCGCGAAGGAGGGCCCCGCCGCCCTCGACCGCTTCATCGCGGAGAAGGAGCGCGAGAGCGGGGGCCGCGTCGCGGAAGCCCTCCGCCGCCTCCGCGACTCATTGCTGAAGCAGGCCGCGGCCATGAAGGCGCGGCTTGAGACGAGCTACCGGAGCGAGCGGGAATCCCTGGAGCGCGCCTACAACGAGGAGCTTGCCGCCCTGGAGGCGCGCCGCCGCGAGGAGGCTGCCCGCCTGGAGCGGGAGCGCGGCAGCCACGAGGAGCGCTTGCGGGAGGAGCTGGCGCGGGCGGAGCTTGCGCGCCTCGTGCTCAGCGCCCCGCCCAAGGAACGCATGACCCTGGGGCAGCGCGTCTTCGCGTGGGTGATGAAGGCCCTCCGCGCCCTCTGGTGGCTTCTCACACTGCCCTTTCGGCTCATCGCGTGGCTTTTCGGCGTGCGCCGCCCCCGCGTAAGGGGCCGGACCGCGGCCGTGCCCGTGCGCGGCGGGTCCGGCGTCCTCATGGAGGTGGAGGCCGGCCTCGGCACGGCGCTCCTCACGAGCCCCGACCTGCGGCGCGCCGTGGACTCCCGCCTCCGCACCCTCCCCACGAAGGAGCGCCTCCGGGCTTTCCGCAACCGCCTCCTCGGCCTCGAGAACTACGAGGACGTGGCGCGGCGCCTCATGCAGGAGGCCCTCGCGGAGGAGGCCGCGCGGCGCGAGCGCGAGCTCACCGAGCGCGAGCACGAGATGGCCCGACGCCTCAACGACCTCACCGAAGCGGAGGAGGCCCGCCGCCTCGCCCGCGAGCAGTCGCTCGCCGAGCTTGAGCGGCGCCAGGAGGAAGCGGTCCGCGCCCTCGAACGGCGTGCCCGGGAGGACCCGGTGGCCGAAGTGAAGGACCGGCTCCTCGCGGACCTGGAGGGCGCGGGGCTCCTCACCAGAAAGAACGGGGAGCTTGCGGCCACGAGCCGCCTCGTGGAGCGCTTCGCCGACATCGTGTTCGCCGAAGAGTCCCGCGGCCTCGCCGCCGGTCGCGGCGGGCGCAGCGGCTCCTACGCCGACGGCACCGGCCTCTTCGTGCGCGAGCCCATGCGCTCCACCCAGGACCTCTCCCACATGGACACCCACGGCACGCTCCTGCGGGCACGCCTCCGCCACCCCCACCAGCGCCACATCTACGACGACGACGTGGTGGTGTACCGGGAGGAGCGCGGCACCCGCCTGCACGTCGTGCTCATCGTGGACCGCAGCCTCAGCATGGAGGAGAACAACCGCATGCTGGCCGCGAAGCGCGCCGCCCTCGCGCTCTGGCACGCGGTGAAACGCGACAACCCCCGGAATCTCGTGGACATCGTCGCCATGGACACGGGCGTGGAGCGCGTGGGCCTCAAGGAGATGTGGGAGACGAAGCCGCGGGGCTTCACCAACCACGGCCGGGCGCTGCGGGAAGCGGCCGCCCTCATCCAGGCCGGCAAGGCCGAGCGCGCCCTCGTGTACCTCGTGACGGACGGCCTCCCCGAGGCCTACACGGTGAACGGCGTGGACGGTGCCGGACACCCCGATCGCGCCATGAAGTACGCGCTGGAGGAGGCCCGCAAGCTCACGGCCCTCCCGTCACTCCAGGCCACCACCCTCATCCTCTTGGAGGCCGAGGACGAGCTGTTCGTGAAGAACGCGGAGAAGCTCGCGAAGACGCTCGAGGCCCGCGTCGTGAAGACCGACCCGAGGGCGCTCGCGAAGGACGTGCTTGCGGCCTTCGACTCCGCCCCCGTGGAGCGCGCAGGCACCTCCTGACCCAAGGAGGGGAGAAGGGTTATCATCCCCGGGGCGGATACGCGGAAAATCGGGGGCGACGGACGCGTGACGGGGGCACCTGCAAGGGGAAGGACAGCGCTCGGGGAAACCCTCTCGGGCGGCGGCGAGATGGGCGAGCGGGTCCGCTCGCACGATTGGGCCTCCACCCCCCTCGGGCCGCCCGAAACGTGGCCCCAGAGCCTCCGGACCACCCTCAGCATCTGCCTCAACGCCCGCCAACCCATGCTCATCCTGTGGGGGCCGGGCCTCATCAAGTTCTACAACGACGCCTACGCACCGGTGCTCGGAAACAAGCACCCCGGCGCCCTCGGCCTCCGTTGCCAGGATTGCTGGCCCGAACTGTGGCACATGATTGGCCCGCTCCTTGAGGGTGTCATGGCCACCGGTGAGCCCGTCTGGTTCGAGAACCAGCAGCTCGTGATGTTCCGCCACGGCTACACGGAGGAGATGTACATGGACTTCTCCTACAGCCCCATCCGAGAGGAGACGGGCGCCATCGGCGGCGTCTTCGTGGCCTGCTCGGAAACCACGGGGAGGGTCCTGAGCGAACGCCGCCTCCACACCCTCCGCGAGCTCGGCAACCCGTCGCCCGACGTGGTCACCGTGGAGGCCGCGTGCGAGCACGCGCTCCGGAGCTTCTCCTCGAACGTCCTCGACCTCCCCTTCACCCTGCTCTACCTCGTGGACGACCCAGGGAGGACAGCCACCCTGGCGGGCGCCACGGGCCTGGAGGGGCACCCCCGGGCTCGCCCCGCGACGGTCACCGTGGACGAGCACGCCGCAGGGACACCTTGGCCCCTCGCCGAAGTGATCCGCACCGGGAAACCCGTCCTCGTTTCGGACCTCCCCACGAGAAACGGCGGCCCGCTCGCCGTGGGCCCCTGGCCGGAAGCGCCGCACACCGCGCTCGCCCTTCCCCTGTTCTCGGCCTCCCAAGACCGCGTCACAGGGGTCCTGGTGACCGGCGTGAGCGCGCGCCGAACCCTCGACGAGGACTACCGCGCCTTCCTCGAGCTCGCGGCCGGCCACGTCGCCGCCAACCTCGCGAACGTCCGCGCGCTGGAGGAGGAACGCCGCCGCGCCGCAGCCCTCGCTGAGATCGATCGCGCGAAGACTGCGTTCTTCAGCAACGTGAGCCACGAGTTCCGCACCCCCATCACGCTCCAGCTCGGGCCCCTGGAGGATGCCCTTTCCGACCGCACTCACCCCCTAACCCCTGTCCAGCGGGAGCGCGTGGAGATGGTGCACCGCAACGGCCTCCGCCTGCTCAAGCTCGTGAACACCCTCCTCGACTTTTCCCGCCTCGAGGCGGGCCGGGCCGAGGCAAGCTACGAGCCCACGGACCTCGCCGCCCTCACGGCGGACCTCGCAAGCTCCTTCCGGAGCGCGGTGGAGCGCGCGGGCCTCCGGTACGAGGTGGCGTGCGACCCCCTCGCGGAGCCCGTGTACGTGGACCGCGACATGTGGGAGAAAATCGTGCTGAACCTCCTCTCCAACGCGTTCAAGTTCACGCTCCACGGCCAAATCGCGGTGCGCCTCCGCGCCCAAGAAGCCACCGTGGTGCTTGAGGTGGAGGACACGGGAGAAGGCATCGCCGAGGCGGAGCTCCCGCGCCTCTTCGAGCGCTTCCACCGCATCCAAGGCGCCGCCGCGCGCACCCACGAGGGCTCGGGCATCGGCCTCGCGCTCGTGCAGGAGCTCGTGCGCCTCCACGGCGGTAGCGTGACCGTTCGCAGCCGAAAGGGCCGCGGCAGCACCTTTACCGTCACCCTCCCCCGCGGCGTGAGCCACCTGCCGCCCGAACGCATCGGCGCACCCCGCACCAACGCCTCGACCGCCACAGGTGCGGCGCCCTACCGCGAGGAGGCCCTCCGGTGGAACCTCGGCGAGGCGGCCGCCGGGGAGCCGCCCGTCACGGTGCCCCGCCTCGACACCCCGGCCCGCATCCTCGTGGTGGACGACAACGCGGACATGCGCGACTACGTGAGCAAGCTCCTGCGGGAACGGTGGACGGTGGAGACGGCCCCCGACGGCCTGGCCGCCCTCGAGGCCCTCCACGCCAAGCGCCCCGACCTCGTGGTGGCGGACGTCATGATGCCGCGCCTCGACGGCCTCGGGCTCCTGCGCGCGATGCGCGAGAACCCCGACACCCGAACCATCCCCGTGCTCCTCGTCTCCGCCCGGGCCGGCCAGGAGGCCGCCGTGGAGGGCCTCACCGCAGGCGCGGACGACTACCTCGTGAAGCCCTTCGCCGCCAAGGAGCTCATCGCCCGCGTGGCCGTCAACCTGGAGCTGGCACGCCTCCGCGAGGAAGCAGCGGGCCGCGTCCGCACCCTTCTTGAGAGCCTTCCCGACGCCTTCCTCGCCCTCGGGGCCGAGGGAGAGATCCTGTACCGGAACCCCCAAGCGGTGGCCCTCCTCGCCCGGCTCTCCGCCGAACCGGTTCCCGAGACGGAGGCGCCCCTCTGGAAGCTCTACCCCGCCCTCGCGGAGACCGAGTTAGCGGCCGCTTGTGCCCGGGTGACGGCCTCCCGCACGCCGGAGCGCTTCACCCTCCGCCCACCAGGCACGGGGCTTGCCCTGTCCACCCACGCGTTCGTGACGCGGGAAGGGACCGCCCTGTTCCTGCGGGACGTCACGGCCGAGGAGGCCCAGGCGGCAGCCCTGGAGGCGGCGCGCAAACAGGTGCGGGAGAGCGAGCGGCTCTCCGCGCTTGGCACCCTCGTGTCCGGTGTCGCCCACGAGATCCGGACCCCCCCTCACGTTCATCCGGAACCACGTGTACATGGTGGACCGGGTCCTCGCGCGCTCCCAGGGACGCTTCCTCGACGAGGCCCTCCTGCAGGCCCTCTCCCGTCACTGCGCCGAGTCCTTGGACGGCATCGACCGCATCAACCGTCTCGTGGGCGACCTGCGCAGGCTCGGCCAGGAACGCTCCGGCGAGCGCCACTTTCTCCCCCTCGACGGGGTGGTCGCCCGCGCCCTCGAAATCTTCCGCGTCACGCGGCCCACCGACCCGCGGCTCCTCCACCACGACCTCCAGGAAACGGCGCCCCTGCTCCTGAACGCGGCCCAAATCCAGCACGTGGTGTTGAACCTCCTCGAGAACGCGGCCGCCGCCACCCGGGAGAAAGGCATCATCTCCCTCCGCGTAGCCCCCCACGCGGAGGGCGCGGAGCTCGTCGTGGAGGACACCGGGCAGGGCATCCCTCCCGAAATCCTCCCCCACATCTTCGACGAGTTCTTCACGACCAAACCCGAGGGGACCGGGCTCGGGCTCGCCATCGCGCGGCGCATCGTCGAAAGCCACCTCGGAACGATTCGATGCGAGTCAGAAGTGGGGAAGGGGACGCGGTTCACGATCCTGCTGCCCGCGAGCGCTCCCCCTGGGCCGCCAGGCTCCCCTTGATCAGTGGCTGTGGCTGCCTGTAAGCCCGGGGTTTCCCTCGCCCCGCGCAATGAACACGGCGGGCTTCTTCAGGAAGGACTCCTTGCACATGGGGCAGCAGAAGTAGTAGGTCTTCCCGGCGTGCTCCGCCGTCTCCGCCCCAAGGTCCACGGCTTCCTGCACGGTGCCGAGGTCCATGCCGCACACGAGGTCCTTCACCGTTTCCGGCGTCATGGCCTCCCTCAGTTCCCAAGGAGGGAAAAAGCTTCTGCCCCGGGGGCGGGTTTATGCAGGGGGACCCGCTCCCGGGGCTTGTGTCCAAGCGAACGGGCGTCCTCCTCGCCCTCGTCACCGCCGCCTTCTGGGGCACCATGCCCATTGCGGGGAAGATCGCGCTGGACGGCATCAGCCCCTACTTCATCTCCTGGTTCCGCTTCGTCACGGCCGCGCTCATCCTCGGTGGCCTCCTGTGGTGGCAGGGCCGCGCCGAGACGCAGCTCCTGCGGCGGCCCCCCCTCCTCATGGTGGTGGCGGCGGCAGGCCTCGCGGGCAACTACATCCTCTACATCGCAGGCCTCCAGTACACGACCGCGACGGCGGCCCAGTTCATCGTGCAGACGGGCACCATCTTCCTCGTCACCTGGAGCGCGCTCTTCCTTGGCGAGCGCGTCGGGCCCCTCCGCGTGATCGGTGTCGCCATCACCCTGGGGGGTGTCTTCCTCGTGACGTGGAACGGGGAATCCCTGGAGGGCCTCTGGTCGAGCGACACCCTTCTCGGGAACCTGATGGTGATGGGAAGCGCTCTCAGTTGGAGCCTCTACGCCGTCCTCCAGAAGCGCCTGGGCCGCGACCACTCCGCCGCCGGCATCCTCCTCGTGGTGTACGCTTCGGGCGCCGTTCTCACGCTTCCGGCGGGCGTCCTCGTGCCCGCGGAGGCGCCGTGGTGGGCGTGGGTGGCCCTCCTGTTCCTCGTGGTGAACACCATTATCGCTTACGGTGCCTTCGCGGAGAGCCTGCGGCACGTGGACGCGGCCGTCACGAGCACCGTCGCCGCTTTCGCGCCCGTCCTCACCGTCGTCGGGGTCGCCATCGCGAACCACTTCTGGCCCGGCTCCTACCCGGGCGAGTTCACCCTGTACACCCTTGCGGGCGGCACGCTCATCCTCGTGGGAATCGTGGTGGTGCTCCGCAGCCAGTAGGCTGAGCGCGACGGGTCACTCGTACCGGAGGGCTTCAACCGGGTTCGCGCTCGCGGCCCGCCACGCCGGGTAAAGGCCGGAGAGCAGGCCCGTGAGGACGCCTGCGCCAACGGCGAGGGGGACCCATTCCCACCGGAACACGAGGGGCAGGTTCTCGTTCGCAAAGAAGCCGTACTGCGTGAGGGCATACCCGAGCAGGTAACCAAGGAGAACGCCGAGGAGCGCGCCGACGGTGCAGAGGAGGGAGGCCTCCACCAGGAAGAGCTGGAGCACGTCCTTCCGTTTCGCACCCGTGGCCTTCATGACGCCGATCTCCCGGGTGCGCTCGGTGACGCTCACGAGCATCGTGTTCGCGATACCGATGCTGCCCACGAGGAGGGAGATGAAGCCGATGCTGCCGATGAAGCCCCCGAACTGCCCGATCTGCTGCTGGATGAAGCTCGTGATGTCGGCCTGCGTGAGCGTGACGAACCCGAGGGTGGGCGCGTCGCGCTCCAGGTACTCGCGGGCATCGCTGCGCGTGTTCAGGTAGTCGAGGACGCCGGGCTTGATGGCATCGGCGCCGCGGCCGGGCTCGGCCATCACGACAAGAGCCTCGTGCACGGGCACGGGTTCCCCGCCCGAGGGGGGCGGGCGCACCTTCACCATCCAGGGCTCGCGGTGCACGAAGACGAAGTTGCTGAGGCTCCCCTGGGGGCTCTCCTTGAGGATGCCGACGACGGTGGCCTCAAAGGTGCGGCCCGAGGCCGTCTTGAACAGCAGGCGCTCGCCGAGGGCATCCTCGACGCGGGAGCCGTTCCTGAGGGCCGCGATGTCGAGCGCGAGCGGGTGATCGATGACCGCTTCACCGGGCGCCTCGATGGAGCGCCCCGTGGGAACGGGCCGGTACCCCGTGGGCCCGATGGCGCCCGGGTCCGTCGCCCACACGAGGGGGTTGGGCACGCTGCGGTTGCCCACGCGCAGCCCGTCCGACGGATCCGTCTGCAGCAGATCCATCGAGAAGGCGGCCGCGACGCCTGCCGCTTTCGCCGTCTCGTTCACGTCCCTATCGGTGAAGATGGGAATGGGCGTGGTGAAGAACCCGTTCTGGGAAGCGCTCGCGCGCACCTCGCCAGGCTGGAGGAGCATCCCGTCCGGGTTGAAGATGCCGTTGAAGGCCTCGATGAAGCCCTGCTCGAAGCTCGTTCCCATCGTGAAGGTGCCGATGACGGCGCCGATGCCCAAGATGATGCCGAGGGTCGTGAGGCCCGACCTCAGCTTGTGGCGCCGCACGTTCGCCGCGCTCATCCGGAGGGCCTCCCGCAGATCCATCAGGGCGCCCCCGCTTGCGAGGAGGGAATGATGCGGCCATCCCGCAGCGGGATGACGCGCTGCGTCTCCTCGGCGAGCTTGCGGTCATGGGTGACGAGCACGATGGTGCGGCCCTCTCGGTGCAGGTCGTGAAACATCTCCATCACGCGCCGCCCCGTCTCCGTGTCCAGGTTCCCCGTGGGCTCGTCGGCGAGGAGAAGCGGCGGGTCGTTCACGAGGGCGCGAGCGATGGCGACGCGCTGCCGCTGGCCGCCCGAGAGCTGCGCGGGGACGTGATGCATGCGGTCGCCTAGCCCTACGCGCTCGAGGAGGGCGGCGGCGCGCTCCGTGCGCTCCCGCGGGCTCAGGCGGCTCGCGTAGCTCAAGGGGAGCGCCACGTTCTGGAGCGCGGTGAGGCGCGGGAGGAGGTTGAAGGATTGGAACACGAAGCCGATGGTGCGGCCCCGCAGCTCCGCAAGCGCGTCGTCCGCGAGGGCGGCCGTGTTCTCTCCCGCGATGAGGAGGCGCCCCGTGGAGGGCGTGTCGAGGCACCCGATGAGGTTCATGAGGGTGCTCTTCCCCGACCCCGAGGGGCCCGTGATGGCGACAAAGTCCCCCCGGTGCAGGTCGAAGGAGACGTCGCGGAGCGCGGTCACGCGCGTGGCGCCCTCGCCGAAGGTTTTCGAGACGGCGGAGAGCCGCACGAGCGGGTCCGCGGTGGTGGCCATCGTCCTTGGGAGCACGGCCCTTCCTAAAAGGGCTTATCCCTCACCGACCGCGGTCAGGAGCGCTTGTAGGCGCCGCACCCGAAGCAGAAGGTGGCTTCCTTGGGCATGGTGCGGCCGCACTCGACGCAGCGCACGCCGGTGATGGGCGTCTGCACGTCGAAGCCGGGCGGCGCGGGCTTGGGCTTCTGGGTGAGGATGAGGAGCACGATGGGGATGGCGGTGGACACGGTGCTGAGGGAAACCTTCAGGAGTTGGGTCCAACCGTCGAGGAAGAACAGCACCTTCCCCGTGATGGCGGCCTCGGGCACGGGCGCGGTGAGGCGCGTCGCGTTCCCGTTGAACACCATGGGCTCGCCGGCGCCGTCCGCCTTCAGGATGTAGCCCTCCTGCGCGGCCATCCCGGTAAGGTTCACGGTGAGGTTCCCCCGGGTCCACTGGCCCGTCGCGGGGTCGGGAAGGCCCACGTTGGGCACCACGAAGGAGGTGACGTTCGTGAGGTTGAGGGCGGGCACGTCGAAAGTGCCGTTCGTGGTCGCGTTGGGGCGCACGAACGCCACCACCCTGGCAATGAGGGGGCCCGGGCTCCCGTCGGGTCGCGCCACCACCACGTCCCCCGTTTCCTCGAGGGTGCGGAGGTCGTCCCCCCGCGGGCTTGTCTGCAAGCTCAGGGGACCATCGGCGCCGACGGGAATCGTCACGACCCGGGTCCAGGACGTGAACGCTGACCCGTCCCCGTGGCTCATTTCCTGGAGGTTCCCGGGGGCGGGGTCGCTGTAGAACAGGACGATGCCGGTGTAGGCTGTGAGCACGAGGGACACGAGGGCCCAGGTCCAGAGCAGCGCGCGGCGAGCGTCGGCCACGGCCCGCGCACCCCTCTGAGGGGTAATGAACATATGCGCCTCGGGGACAAGGTCCCCCACGGCCGGAGGGGCCGAAGGGCCCCACCGGGCCCCTATATCCACCGGCGCGGCCGAGCAGGGGGTCGATGAACCCCATCATCCCCGTCAACGGCTCCAACGCGAAGAACGCCAAGTTCGACCCCGCGCCCACCGCGAGCTACCTCCAGAAGAA
This sequence comes from Thermoplasmatota archaeon, assembly GCA_035553595.1. Taxonomy (GTDB): domain Archaea; phylum Thermoplasmatota; class SW-10-69-26; order JACQPN01; family JAJPHT01; genus DATMKA01. Next base: position 18,718 of record DATMKA010000302.1, read on the forward strand.
GGCCTACCAGGCCCCCATCCTCAGCCAGGAAGTCTTCGGCAAGCCCCTCACAGGCGGCGTCGAAGCCTTCCCCACCCTCGACGTGGTGCTCGGCCTCGCGAAGACCCAGGCCGCCCCCGAGGCCAAGGAGAACATCGTCACCACCTTCGGTGCCTACCTCGGCGAGACCCTCCGCAGCATGCACGGCGGCGAGTGGACCGAGGACCCCGACGCCGGCTGGTGCATCAAGAACGTGGGCGCCCCCGGCGAGCGCGTCAACCCCTTCGAGTGGGTCAAGGACGGCAACATCGCGGGCCACTACGAGGCCTGGTGCCGCCAGGTCCAGTCCTACGGCAAGAACAACAAGCAGCACTAACCCTCTCGACCAGGGACGGTGGGCCCTCCCGCCGCCCCTCGAAAGCTTTTAAGGCCGGGGCCCCGGTGGCCCCGCCATGAAGCCCTCCCCCGCGAGCCTGAAGGTTCTCGCCTTCGTGGCCTGCGTCGTCATCTGGGGCAGCACCTGGCGCGCCATCCGCGTGGGCTACGAGCCCGGCACCGATGCGTTCTTCCTCGCCGCCATCCGTTTCTTCATGGCCGCCGCGCTTCTCGTCCTCGTCGCCTTCGCGCTCCGCGTCCCCATCCCCACCTCGGGCCGCCCCCTCGCGCTCTGCGTGTTCGTGGGCGTGACCCTCTTCGGTCTCGATTACGGCCTCATCTACTGGGGCGAGCAGTACATCCCCTCGGGAACCACCGCCGTCCTCTTTGCGATCATGCCGCTCTCGACGGCGGTGCTCGCGCACTTCTTCCTGCCCTCGGACCGCATCACGTGGAGGAAGCTCGCAGGCATCGCCATCGGCGTGAGCGGCATGGTCGTCCTGTTCTGGGACTCCCTGAGCCTCGGCGAGGCCGTGCTCCCCATGCTTGCGATCGTGGCCTCCACCGTGTTCGCGGCGGCGGCCTCGGTCGCGACGAAAAAATGGGGCCAGGAAGTGCATCCCGCCTCCCTGAACGCGGTGGCCATGGCCGTGGGTGCCGTGCTGCTCACCCTCGGCGCCTTCCTCCACTCGGGCGTGCCGCGGTTCCCGGAGACGCCCGTTGCCTGGGGCGCCATCCTGTACCTCGCGGTGGCGGGGTCCGTCGTGACGTTCCTGCTGTACTTCTGGCTGCTCAAGAGCTGGCCCGCGACGCGCATGAGCTTCGTGGCGCTCCTCACGCCCCTCATCGCGCTCGCGATCGCGGTGGCCTACCAGGAGGAGTCGCTGAACCCCCGCTTCGGCGCGGGGGCTGCGCTCATCCTCGCTGGAGTGTTCCTTGCGTCCTGGACGCCCGCAACGTCGCGGAAGCCCGTCAAGGCATGAGCGCGTTCACGACGTTCTCTTCCGTGAAGCTGTCCACGGGGAACACCTGCACCGTGATGGACTCGGTGCTCACGGGGCTCGATCGGGACTGGGAGAACCCGTAGGCGTCGATCTCGATCTTCCAGGTCTGGTCGGGCTTGGGGTTCACGCTCGGCTTCTTGACGTCGAGAAGCACGGACTCGGTGCCCACGACGAGGTAGGTGAGCTCGAAGGAGAGCGTGGGCTGCGTCTGGGGGACGAGCTCCACCGTGACGATGGCGCCGCTCCCCTTCGCGACGATGTTCACGTCCACCGTGCGCTTGTAGTTGGAGAAGGTGCCCTGGACGGAGCCGTCGGTGCGGCCAGTAAAGGAGATGGACTTCTCGTAGATGGGGGGCGTGCCCTGGTTCGTGCCGCGCGCGCCCGTTTCGGCGGTCACGGTTGTCACGGGGAGCAGGGAAATCGACAGGGCGAGGGCAACGAGCAGGACTGAGAGCTTTAGACGCACGGCAAAGCCTCCGGCAACAGCCGACCGTCCCCCAGGGGGGTATTAAGTTTAGCGGCGCTTTCCTTCGCCAACGTCCTTATCCGTTCAGGGAAATGCCCGATTGTGCGCACCGGGATCCTCCTTGCCGGAGGGGCCAATTCCCGCTTCGGCGGAGCCCCCAAAGGCCTCACTCCCTTTCAGGGAACGCCTGTTGTCACCCGGGTGGCAACCGCCCTCGCGCCCACCGTGGAGGACCTCTCCCTCGTTCTGGCCCCCGACGAGCCTCCCGCCCCCTGGCGCAAGGCCTTGGCCCCCTTCCGTCACCGGGTGCTCCACGACC
>DATMKA010000303.1:0-2659 GCA_035553595.1 Thermoplasmatota archaeon
CCCGACAAGTACCCTCCCCCGAAGGAGTACCCGGGCCTTGACGGGAACCCCGCCATCGGGAGCGTGGACGGCAGCGGCAACCAGTGGGTGTTCGTCCAGAACGACGACATCCCCGGCCTCTTCGCCTTCGACGAGAAGGGCGCCACGCGCTGGCGCAACACCGAGCTCGACGGCAACGCGGGCCCCGTGGTGGCCGACCTGAACGGGGACGGCAAGCGCGAGGTTGTGTTCGTGAGCGACGGCGGCGCCGTCGTCGCCTACGACGCCGCCACCGGTCAGCGCAAGTGGGCCTGGTACGCGAACGCGAACGGCGCGAACCCCGGCAGCATCAGCGTCTCCCCCGTGGTCCATGACCTCGACGGGGACGGCAAGAAGGAAATCTTCGTGGGCGCCCGCCAGGCCGTGCAGGGGAGCGGCGACTGGATGTTCAAGCAGCACGCCTGGTACTTCCTCATCGCCCACGACGGGAAGCTCCTGTGGAAGCGCCAGATCCCCAATGGCGCGCCCCACCTGTACATGCACGGCGTCCCCTACGACGTGAACGGCGACGGCACGAAGGACATCATCGCCGTTGACTGGAACACCATCGGCCACAAGCCCGGCAACTGGGAAAAGGTGGGCGGCGGCAACCTCTTCGCCCTCCACGGCAAGACCGGTGAGCCCCTGTGGGTGACGGCCCTCGACTCCACCTGGAGCAACAAGGACATCGCGGTGGCCGACATCGACGACGACAAGCAGCCCGAGATCCTCGTGCCCACCCAGGGCCCTATGGGTGGCGACGGCATCGGCGTCTACAACATGGAGGGCCGCCAGGAGGGCTGGTTCGGCATCACGGCCGGTTGGCAGATCGCTCGCGGTCCCGTGGTGGCCGACCTCTGGGGCGACGGCAAGCTCAGCATCCTCCTCCCCGTCTACCGCGATGGCGCCTCCGGTTGCGTCCACCAGCTTGACGTGGGCTGCCGCGAGGGCGCCATCGAGGTCTGGATCACGGGCAGCAAGGGGAAGATCGTGGACGGCAACAACGACCACTTCAACGCCGACCGTCCGAACGCCGCCACGGCCGCCATCAACCCGCGCGCGAAGGCTTCCAACCTGACGAGCCCCGAGCCCGGCAAGTTCGAGGAGTGGACCGGCAACGGCACCGACCCCGACGGCTCCGAGGGCAACGGCACCGACGTGCGGGAGCCCCCTACGGAAGGCTTCCTCGGGGCGCCGGCCCCCGGTGTCGTGCTCGCGGGCCTCGGTGCGGCGGGCGCGGCGCTCCTCTTCCGCCGGCGCAGGTAGGTTTTGCCCTTTCGATTGGCATGGTGCTCAGCCGAAACCGCAGGGAGTCAGTGGGTCAGAGGCTCGCAGAGGGTTTCCTCGTTCTCTGCGAACCTCTGACTCACCGACCCTCTGCGGTTTCGGCCGAGGGCGCCTGACGCGCTTCAGTCGAGCTTCCGGGCAAAGGTCAGGAACGCCGTGAACCCGAGGCTCTCCATGTTGGGCCGGCTGCCGCGCTCGCCCACGGTCCACTCGCGCTCGATGAGCTCGAAGCACCGGATCTCCTGGAACCCGTGCTCCTCAAGGGCGCGGTAGGTGGCCTCCATCTGGCTCACGTTGGGGGTGTAGGCGCAGAAGGCGCCGCCCGCGCGGAGCGCGGCGCGGGCGTGCGGCACGGCCTCCCAGGGCGTGGGCATGTCCAGGATAACGGCGTCCGCGTCCGTGACCGGGATGCCCTGGGTGACGTCCCCGAGGCGCACCTCCACGTACTTGTCGAGGCCCGCGAGGCGGAGGTTGTTGAGGCCCCACTCGGCGAAGTCCTCGCGAATCTCCGTGACGTACACGCGGCCGGTGGGCGCCACGGCCTGCGCGAGGGCCGCCGTGAGGAAGGCGCTCCCGATGCCGGCCTCCACGATGCGGTCGCCCGGTTTCACGCCGCACTCGTACAGGATGCGGGAGGCGTCCTTCGCCATGATGATCTGGGCCTTCCGCGCGAAGCCCTTCAGGAGGTCCGGGGTGGTGGGCCGGATGAGGCGGTAGCTCTTGCCGCCGTGGGCGAACTCGCTCCCCCACTCGACGCCGGCGACGCGGCTGAGGTCGAGGACGCCAAGGTGGGGAATCTTCTGGAAGTCGGGCTTGCCGGGGGTGCCGGCCCGGACGAGGACGCGGTGGCCCTGGTTGTCGGCGAAGGCCACGAGGTCGCCCGGGGCGATGGGGGGCATGGGGCCGCCCATGGCGCTTGCGGGATAAAGGCGTTCCCCCGGGCCTGCCTGGTTGGGCGCTCCCTGGCACGCGTTGACGGGCTGGCGGCACAGGTGGCCGAGGCTATCGCTCCACGAGGATATCGACTCAGAATACCCTGGTCTATATAGGCCTTCGATGCTTCCCAGGATCGTGTCCGCCGAAAGGATTCGCCGCGCCGCCACCGTCATCCTGTACCGGGAAGCCCCCACCTTCCAGGTCTACCTGGTGGAGCGCTCCGCGGATCAGAAGTTCTTCCCCGGCTACCACGCCTTCCCCGGCGGCACCGTGGACCCCAACGAGGAGAAGCACTCCCGCCCCTTCCACATCGCGGCCCTCCGCGAGCTCTTCGAGGAGACGGGCATCCTGCTCGCGGAGGGCCGCGATGTGGAAGGGGCGGGAGTGCTTCTCCTCGTTGGGGTCCACGGTGCCGCCG
>DATMKA010000304.1:0-5393 GCA_035553595.1 Thermoplasmatota archaeon
GGGGACGGGGCGAGAAAGCCCAGGCAGCCCGGGGCCGCGGCGGCAAGGCCGAGCAGCAGCGCGAGTTGCAGGGCGCGGTGGCGGGAGCCGGGCCGCGTCATGGCCGCCTGGCCGCCCGTTGAACCGATAAGAATGGTGGTACACGCCTGGAAGGCCGGTTGCTCGTTCCTTCGGCGATCGTTCGAGAAGCCCTTTAGCCCTCAAGGAGAGTCGGGAACGTGGTGGCCAAGTGGGCTATTCCAACGTCGTCGTTTCTCCCGATGAGACGCTCCGCGCCCTGAAGGCGCTCCTGGAGGTGCAGGAGTCGGTCCTGCACTCGGAGTACTTCCGGCGCGTCCAGAGCCTGCAGAACGACGAGGCCCGCGAGGTGCTCCTCGATATCGCGCTGAACTCGGCCGACCAGGCGAACCGCCTCGCCGACGTGGTGGCCCTGTGGCGCCTCTCCAAGAACCGCCCCCAAGCGGGCCCTGCTGGCACGGAGCCGGACTCCACGGTGCGCGACATCCTGGAGAGCTGGGTCGAGATCAAGGAAGGGTCCGTGGCCATCTACCAGGCCGCCGCCGCCGAGGCCCCGAGCCCCGAGCTGAAGGAGGCCCTGCGCCGCCTCGCCGCCGAGGACGAGTCCTACGTGCGCGCGCTCCGCCAGCTCCTCTGATTACTGGGCACGGCGCCGAACCGGGAGCACCGCCTGCAGGACCACGCTGAGCGCGAAGAGCCCAAGGCTTGTGAGCGCGATGGCGCCGCCCGTGGCCACGTCGTACACGAAGCTCGCGTACAGGCCCACAACCACGGCAAGGGCGCCCAAGAGCGCTGAAAGCAGGAGGGCCTGCCCGAAGCTCCGCACGAGGCGGAGGCTTGCGCTCGCGGGCACGACCAGGAGCGCGGACACGAGGAGGATCCCCACCACGCGCACGGCAACCACGATGGCGCAGGCCGTGAGCAGGGTGAACAGCACGTTGAGCGCCCGCACGGGCACCCCGCTCACGCGCGCTGCCTCCTCGTTGAAGGCCACGTAGAAGAACTCCTTGTAGAACAGGGCCACCAGGAGGCTGAGGACGGCGACGAGGCCCGCGACCACGTAGAGGTCGGTGGTGGAGACGGCGAGGATGGTGCCAAACAGGTAGTTCGTGACGTCCACGTTGAAGCCGCCCCCGAGGGAGACGATGACGACGCCCGCGGCAAGGCCCGCGGTGAAGATGATGCCGATGGCAGCGTCGGAGCGGGCCCAGCCGCGCTCCTGCATGAAGTAGATGACAAGCGCGCCAAGCGCCGAAAACACGAGCGCCATCCCGAGGGGGTACACGCCGAGGGTGAGACCGAGGGCGACGCCCGAGAACGCGACGTGGCTGAGGCCGTCGCCGATCATGCTCTGGCCGCGCAGCACCAGGAACACGCCGAGGACGCCGCAGAGGGCTGCCACGAGGAGGCCCGCGAACAGCGCGGTGCGCATGAACGCGTAGTCCGTGAACACCTCAAGGCCGGGAAGGGCCAAGGCCTGCACCTCCCGGGGAGTCGTGGGCGTGCCCGTGGTGGTGCACGTGGAGGTGGTAGGCGTCTTGGAAGCCGCCGCGCTCCTCGAACTCGCCCACGGGACCGTCGTAGGTGATGCTGCGGTTCACCACGACGAGGCGGTGCACCGTGAGGGCGAGGGCCTGCGTGTCGTGGGAAACCAGGAGCACGGTGACGCCCGTCTCCTCATTGAGGCGGTGGAGGAGGTTGTAGAAGCTCTCCCGCGCGCCCGGGTCCACGCCCGTGGTGGGCTCGTCGAGGATCAGGAGCTCGGGCTCGCTGGCAAGGGCCTTGGCGAGGAAGACGCGCTGGCGCTGCCCCCCGGAGAGCTCGCCGATGAGGTCGCGTTCGGCGTGGGCCATGCCCACCACGTCGAGGGCGGCGCGGGCCTTTTCGCGGTCCTCGCGGGTGAACCAGCGGCCAAGGCCGCGGCGCCCGGTGCGCCCGAGCATGGCCACCTCGAGGGCCGTGGCGGGGAAGCGCGCGTCCACGTGGCTCACGTACTGGGGAACGTACCCGATGCGGGTCCATTCGCGGAAGGCGCGCTGGGGCTTTCCGAAGAGACGGATCTCGCCCGAGCTCACGGGGGCAAGACCAAGGAGGGCCTTCACGAGGGTGGTCTTGCCGCCGCCGTTGGGGCCGATGATGCCCACGAGCTCGCCGAAGTTGAGCGTGAAGTCCACGCCTGAGAGGATGTTCTCGCCGCCGTAGGAGACGGTGAGCCCCGCCGCTTCCGCGAGGGGGCGTTTGAGGATCAGGGACATTCCATGGCCGTCCGCAGGTTCGCGAGGTTAGCCCGCATGAGGGAGAAATAGTCTTCCCCGGCCTTCGCCTGGTCGGGCGTGAGGCCTTCCACGGGGTTGAGCACCAGCGTTTCGGCGCCCACCTCGCGCGCGATGGCCTCGGCCACGTCGGCGCTCACGAGGGTCTCGAAGAACACGTACCGGATCTCGTGGCTGCGGGCGAGGTCCACGAGCTGCTGCATCTTCTGCGCGCTCGGCTGGGCCTCGGGGGAGACACCGCTGAGGCTGTGGACGGTGAAGTTGTAGCGGCGGGAGAGGTAGCTGAAGGCATCGTGGGTGGCGAGGATCTCGCGCTTCGTGCACCCGGCGAGGCCGTCCCGGTAGCTCACGTCGAGGGCCTGGAGGTCCTCCTGGAGGCGCTCGGCGCGGGCCTGGTAGGCGGCGGCGTTGGCGGGGTCCGCGTCGCGGAGCGCCTGCGCGATGGCGCGCACCACGGCCTGGGAGCGCACGGGATCAAGCCAGAAGTGAGGGTCGAGTTCGCCTTCCCCCTCCTCGTGGCCGTGACCGTGACCGTGCTCCTCCTCGTGCGGCGCGTTCTCCTCCTCTTCCGCCTCGGCCTCAAGGGCGACGGGCTCGGCGTGGGCGGAGGCATCCACGACCTTCAGGTTGGGGTTCTCGCTCTTCTCGAGGAGGCCGCCTACCCAAGGCTCGAAGCCGGCGCCGTTGTACACGAACACCTTCGCGCCACCGAGAACGGCCACGTCACGGGGCCGGGGTTCCCAGTCGTGGGGCTCCACGCCGTCCGGGATGAGGCTTGCCACCGTGAGATTCTCGCCGGCCACGCGGGCCGCGAAGAAGCGGAGGGGGTAGAAGGTGGCGACAACGTCCGCCTTCTCCGTCTGCTCAGGCGTAGCGCACCCCGCAAAGGCAGGCGTGAGGAGGGCAACAAGGAGAAGGGCAACGAGGCCGCGGCGCATGGGCGAGCGATCCCGAGGCTGATAATAAGGCTATGCCAGGAGTTATTAAGCTTCCAGCGGCGCGAAGGGGGGAATCTTAACAACTTCCGCCCCCGGCATTATTAGCGGTCGTCCGGCGGCTGGCAAGGATTATGAGCAACCGGAGGATTGTTCACAAGGTTCCTGTGACCATCATCAGCGCCTCCCTTCCGGATGCCCTCGTGGACCAGATGGATGCCCTCATCGCCGCGCGCGGCTTTGCGGGCCGCTCCGAGCTCCTGCGGGCCGCCCTTCGCGAATTCATCACCAAGGAAACCCAGACCGAGGGCCCCCGCGGCAAGCGCAGCGCCACCCTCACCCTCGTCTACCCCGAAGGGAGTGAGCGCCGCGTCGCCGAGGTGCGGCACGAGTACACGGAGATCGTGAAGAGCATGGTCCACGCGCACACCGAGACCCACTGCGTGGAGGTCTTCATCCTCCAAGGAAACGGCAACCGCATCCGCGAGTTCACGGACCGCCTCCGCACCCACAAGGACACCCGCCTCGCGCAGGTGACCTACACGGATGTCGATGACGCCCACGCCCACGGGCACCACCACGGGCACACTCACCGGTGACGGCCCGTCACCCTGACGGCTTGCGGGCTCGTACGGAGGTTTGAACCGGAATCTTCATAGCCGCACGAAGTGACAGAACTAGGCAGGACCGTCAGGAGGGACTCCCCGACATTCCCCCGGCACTCAACGCCTGCGCTAATCCCCCCATCGGCAGCCACCCGTTTTCCAGGGTGTCCCTCGCAAGAGGTGATGCCCCGTGAGCTATGCCTTCGTGCCCCTGCCGGACGAGCGGGACGATTTTCCCCTGCCCGTGCCCCGGAGCGAGGTCCACGTTTTCGCCGACGGCTCAGCGGACAAGGGCGTGGAAGCCCGCTACGCCTTCGTGGTGATGACGCCCGACGGCGCCGTTCTCCATGAGGAGCGCGGCCGCGCCGCCCTCAACCGCGGCGCCACCAACAACGTCGCCGAGTACGTGGCCGTCATCAAGGCCCTGAAGTTCCTCAAGGCCCACGGCCTCGTGGGCATCGTCCACACGGACAGCATGAACGTGAAACGCTGCGTGACCGGCGAGTGGGAATGCCGCCCCGGCATCCTGAAACCCCTCTGCGAGAAGGCCCAGAGCCTCCTCGAAGCCACCGGCAGCACCATCCTGTGGATTCCCCGCTCGCTCAACAAGCACGCCGACGCCCTGACCAAGGCACGGCTTCGTTGAACCATCGAAGCCTACTTAACGGGGCTCTCCCGTGCCGTGCCTGTATGGTAGACGTCGGCCGGCGCGAGCAGTTCACAGCGGGAGCCGCCCTCGCCTCCGTGGTCGCAAGCGGCGTCGGCATCGTTGTTGCCGGGGTCGCTCTCGCGGCAAACCTGGACGCCCTCGTGGGAGCCCTCCTCACCGTCGTCATCCTCCTCTGTGCCTTCCAGCTTGCCCTGGGACTCCTCCTCCTTGCGCGCTACTCGAGCGCCCTCAAGTTCCTCGTGCGCAGCCTTGGCGAGCGCCGCCGCCTCCGCCGCACCCCGCCCCTCCTCAGCAGCTACGGCCGGCGGCGCCCCTGATCGGTTGAACCCGGAACGCTTTTCCCCGCAGCCTGCGCTCCCCGAAGCGTGACCGCGATCACCTACCGCGCCATCCACCCCCTCACGCTGAGCCCGGTTCTCGAGGACCGCGCCAAGGCCAAGGGGGCGGCCCTCGACATGCGCGAGGAATCCCGCGTGCTGAGCCTCTCCAAGGAGCTGCACGACCGCCTCAAGCGATGGATGCACGACGTGAACCGCACCGGCCGCGGCATGGAGTTCGTGAGCCGCACCGCCCTCATGCAGATCCCCCAGTCCAAGGTGGGGTTCGTCCCCCAGGACCGCCTTTACATCGAGAGCGAAGGCCCCGAGAGCGTCTTTGCAAGCGACCCCGAGGCGGCCGGGCCCCTCCCCACGGGCGTGGCCTTCCACGCCACCACCGACCCCGGCGCGCTTGCCGCCAACTTCGACCTCGCCCCCTTCCTGGAATCCTACGTGCGCCGCATGAGCGGCCTCTTCCCCCAGTTCGTGTGGCAGATCGGCGACAAGTACTACCACCGCACCACAGGCCTCGTCCTCGTGCAGGACCCGCCCCGCTTCGAGGCGCGGCGCTTCCC
>DATMKA010000305.1:0-5760 GCA_035553595.1 Thermoplasmatota archaeon
GGATTTGGTAAGGGGACGGGGCCCGGGCAGCGTCCCTGGCCGGTGTCCGGTGGCCGGTGGGCGCGCCTAACCGCCATCGTCAAATAGACAAGGGAGGGATCGTGAAGGCGATCTGATATGGATGTCCGCATCATCGGCGCCCCCATGGACCTGGGCGCCTCCCGCCGTGGCACCGACATGGGCCCCTCGGCCCTCCGTGTGGCCCGGCTTCAGCCCCGCCTCGAGCGCCTGGGGCACACGGTGGAGGACCTCGGTAACGTGTACTCCCCCACCGTGGAGACGAAGATTGCAAAGAACACGAGCCTCCTCTACGCGGACGAAATCATCCAGGTGTGCGACACGCTCTCCCGCCGCGTCGAGAAGGTGGTGCAGGCGGGCCAGTTCCCCCTCGTCCTCGGGGGCGACCACAGCATCTCGATGGGTTCCGTGGGAGGTCTCGCCCGCGCCCGGGGCGGCGGCCGCACCGGCATCATCTGGGTGGATGCCCATGGTGACTTCAACACGACGGACACGAGCGAGACGGGCAACATCCACGGGATGCCCCTCGCGGCCATCTGCGGCCTCGGCGACGACCGCCTCGTGAACATCGCGCGGGTATCCCCGAAGGCCCACCCCACGAACGTGGTGCTCGTGGGCATCCGCGACCTCGACCCCGCTGAGACGCAGCTCATGAAGAAGGCGGGCGTCACCGTGTTCACCATGCGCCACATCGACGAGATGGGCATGGAGCGCGCGATGCAGCGCGCCATCGAGATCGCAACCGCGGGCGTGGACTATCTCCACGTGAGCCTCGACGTGGACTCGGTGGACCCCGATGATGCGCCCGGTGTGGGTACCCCCGTGCCTGGTGGCCTCACCTACCGCGAGGCCCATCTCGCCATGGAGATGGTGAGCGAGTCCCCCAAGTTCGCCTCCATGGACATCGTGGAAGTGAACCCCCTGCTCGATGAGCGCAACCGCACGGCAGAGCTCGCGGTGGGGCTCGCCTGCTCGGCCCTCGGGAAGCGGATCTTCTAAACCCGCCGGTCCCCCGGGGCCATTCTTCCCCTGCCCCTTCGGGGCCAAGTCGCCTGAACGGGTTTGGAAGAGAGAAAAGCCCCGTGGCCACTAGGTTTTTAGGAGGGTCTTACGAAATCTGAGCTACCCCCATGACCAGTCAAAAGACTGCCACAGTCTCGTCCCGTCGCAGGGAAGGGCTCAGGAGGCGCATCACGCCGCGCGATGACGTGGCCGTCTCGGCAGTTTTCGGGACTTTCCTCATGCTGATGCTTACCATCACCATGGTCCCCGTGGTGGTCCAGCTCTTCACGGCGCAGCGGGATGCCATGAACGCGGAGCGCGAGGCGGCGGAGCATGCTGCCTACTGCGCCCGGAATCCCGACGGTTACCGCTGCGAGGACTACGACGTTGTGCCGGGCTACGAGTGCAGCCCACAGAACGGGAACAATAGCACTCTCGTCTGCTACCGGAACTCGACCGGATAGCCCGGGGCCTGGAAAGGCTGAAGTGGGGTCCCGCCTCTCGGGGCGCCATGGCCCTGCTCGATGAGCTTCTTGAAGGGAACGACCGCTTCGTTGCAACCGAGTGGAAGCACACCGACCGCGAACTCGCGGCGCCCCCCGCGAAGTCCCTCGCCGTCGTGGCCTGCATGGACACGCGCTACAACGTCGAGAAGGTGCTGGGTCTCCAGCACGGTGATGCGAAGATCATCCGCAACGCCGGGAACCTGCTCGACGACGGCACCCTCCGCAGCCTGATTGTGGCCGTCCACCTGCTCGGCGTGCGCAACATCGCCGTCATGGGCCACACGAAGTGCGGCATGACCCTCGTGGGCCGCGGCGAGTTCCGCATCGCCCGCAGCATCGCCGAGAACGCGGGCGTGCCCCTGCACGAGGTCATGCGCCCCGACTTCCAGCGCTGGCTCGGCGGCTTTGCCGACGTCGAGGAGAACGTGTGGCGCAGCGTCCAAATCCTGCGGAAGCACCCCTACCTCCCGAAGGACCTCAACGTCCTCGGCCTCGTGTACGACAACGACACGGGCCGCATCTACTCCGTGGACCAGGAACCGAAGCGGAGCTAGGTGGGGCGCCGGGCGCCCCCGGCATCACTTATTCTGAATCTGGCCCTTCACGTTCGCGATGATGCCTTCAAAGGCCTTCGCCGCGGGGATGTCCTTCTCGCGCCACACGTAGGGGACGCCCTGGTTGCCGGCCATCACGACGCGGGGGTCGAGGGGGATCTGGCCGAGGAGCTTCACGCCGTACTCCTTGCTGATCTCCTCGCCGCCGCCGCGGCCGAAGATGTCGGTCTCCTGCTTGCAGTGGGGGCAGCAGAAGGTGCCCATGTTCTCCACCACACCGAGAACCTTGAGGTCCATGGTCTGGGCGAACTGGATGCTCTTCTTGACGTCGAGCACGGAGACGGCCTGGGGCGTGGTCACGACAACGACGCCGTCCGCGTCACGGAGAAGCTGCGCGATGCTGAGCGGCTCGTCCGAGGTGCCTGGCGGCAGGTCGATGACGAGGTAGTCGAGGTCCCCCCACTTCACGTTGCCGAGAAGCTGGTGGATCATGTTCATCTTGATGGGGCCGCGCCAGATGATGGCCGTCTTCTGGCCCTTCGTCAGGAAGCCCGTGCTCATGACCTTGAAGCCGTCCTTCACCTCGACGGGGAGGATGCCGCCCTCGGTGTCGCCGCCGGGAAGCGCGTCCTCCAGGGAGAGCATGATGGGGACGTTGGGGTTCGTGAGATCAAGGTCGAGGAGGCCCACCTTGTGGCCCTGGGCGTGGAGGGAGGCGGCGAGGTTCACGGCCACCGTGGACTTGCCCACGCCGCCCTTGCCGCTCATCACGATGAGCTTGTGCTTGATGCGCTGCAGGTTCTCCGCGATCTGCATGCGGAGCTTGAACTGCTGCTGCATGTGCTGCGCCCGGGCCTCGGCGGCCGCCATCTGCTGGGGGGAGCTGACGGGGAGGCCGCCGCCCGTGCCGGGGCCGGGAGTGGGAAGGGGAGACATGATGATCGCGGGGCCATCCCGGTGCCCTTAGAAAAAGCCTTTGGGCCGCCGCCCGGGCGGGCAGCGGCAGAAGAGAGGGTTACTTGCTGCGGGACTTGCCGCTGCTCGCCTTGCGGGAGCTGCTGCTCTTGCGCGTCGTGGAGGACTTGCGGCGGGTGGCGGCGGCCTTCTTCGCTCCCTTGGCCTTCCCCTTCGTGGTCTGGCGGACGCGGCTGTTCGCCTTCTTCGCCGTGGCGGACTTCGTGAAGGTGCCGCGGGCGGCGCGGGTCTTCGCGGCCTTCTTCGCGCCCTGGCTGCGGTTCTTGCGCACCTGACCGGAGGTCTTCGCCTTCGTGGAGCGGGCCTTCGTGGTGCCACCCACCTTCTTGCCGGAGCGGCGGGCCTCGCTGTAGGCGGCCGCCACGGCCTGCTTCTGGGGCATGCCCTTGTGCATGTGGCGGGAGACGTGGCGGGAGATTTGCTTGCGCGCGGACTTGCTTGTGGACGTGTTCGCCATGCTTCACCGTCTCGATATCGCGCGCTTGAGGATTCCGGAACAAGATCCGGAATCGGCGCCCTCCGACAGTTGCCGAGCCCGCTTCCGCTATCGAGACGAACTCGAAAAGGCAGATTGAAATAACCCGGCCCACGACGTCCCTTTGCCGTTCCGCGCCGAGATGGGATGCTTCGCGGCCACGGGAACCCCGCCGGATGGGGGGCTGCCTCGCGCACACGGGCCTTCAGGGAACCCTGTCTCAGCCACGGCAGAAGGGATGCCAACGCAGCCATCGGGAGAAACGAGAGGAGCCTTGCGCGCGACTGCCACCTCCGCGACTCGGGTCGCAAGCGCTTGGGGGCTCGTTGGCATCCCGCTCCAGGAACGGGCGCTCGGGAGCGTTGCGCCGCCTCCCCTCGACCCGGCGGCACCTGTGGTGTGGGCGGTGGCTGCGCTCGTGGTTGCGGCCCTCGGCGCGCTCCTGCTCCGTCCGGGCGCGGAGGGCTCCGCGGCCAAGGCGCCGCCCTCGCCGTCCCCGAGCGCTCGGTCGAACCCGGATGCGTCACGCAGGCAGCCCTGACGGGGGCGGTGACCCATCGGAAGCTGCAGCGGGACCGCAAGCCTTGGCGGCCTCGTGATGGCAGCGCGGGAGCAATCCAACACGCTTATTACCCATAGGCACGCGTTCCGCCTCCTGGATGCACTAGTATGGACCACGTCGGCGTGATTTACGGGAACGTGGGGATCACGGAATTCAAGTTCGCCGTGAGCGACCCCACCCTGAAACGCACCGATTACATCAAGGTGCAGCATGACCGCGAGGGATGGGTCCTCGCCCAGGTCATGGACGTGGTCCGCGAGACGTCCCTTTCCTTCGACGAAGCCACGGCGATGAGCCACGGCGTCGACCAGGTCATCGAGGACCGCCTCACCGCGAAGGCGAAGGTGGTGGGCTACCGCGACCCCCGCGGGATCCTCCAGTCCACGAAGACCCCCTTCCGCGCCGGCATCCCGGTCTACCGCGCCGACGAGGCCCTCATCATGGAGGTCTTCGGCCTGCGCGGCGGCAAGGACGAGGGCGCCTACATCGGCTTCATCAAGGGCTACGACATCCCCGTCACCCTCGACATCAACACGCTCGTCCAGAAGCACGTGTCGGTGCTTGCGAAGACGGGCTCGGGCAAGTCCTACGTGGTGGGCGTCCTCATGGAGGAGCTCATGAAGCGCGACGTGCCCATCGTGGTCATCGACCCCCACGGCGAGCACGACTCCCTCGCGCACCCGAACCTGAACTCGGACGACTTCCCGGGGCTCCGCCGCTTCCACCTGAAGCCCCGCGGTTTCGCGGACCGCATCATGAAGTACAGCCCCGACCCCAAGGTGAACGCGGACGCGATGCCCCTCAAGGTCGCGGGCCTCAACCTGAAGGCCCAGGACATCGTGGACCTGCTGGGGAGCAAGATCACGAACGCCCAGATGGGCATCCTCCACCAGTGCGTGAAGACGCTCCAGGAGTCCGCCGAGCGCTACACCCTCGAGGACATCATCGTCCAGGTGAAGAACCACCAGTCGAACGCCAAGTGGAACCTCGCCTCCGGCCTCGAATTCCTCCTCTCCCTCGACCTCTTCGACGAGAAGGGGACGCCCCTCCCGAACCTCGTGAAGAAGGGCAAGGTCACCGTGGTCTGCCTCAAGGGCGTCTCCCCCGACGTGCAGGAAATCGTGGTGGCGAAGCTCATCAAGGGCCTCTTCGAAGCCCGCAAGGTGAACAAGATCCCGCCCTTCATGCTCGTCGTGGAGGAGGCGCATAACTTCTGCCCCGAGCGCTCCGTGGCGGGGGCCGCAATGAGCGGCGACAGCATCCGCACCGTGGCCTCCGAGGGCCGCAAGTTCGGCATGGGCCTCACCATCATCAGTCAGCGCCCCGCGAAGATCGACAAGAACGTCCTCTCGCAGTGCAACACCCAGATCATTCTCAAGGTCACGAACCCAAACGACCTGAAGGCCATCAGCGCCTCCGTCGAAGGGCTCACGGCCGACATCGAGGACGAGATCCAGCGCATTCCCGTGGGTGTGGCCATCGTGAGCCACCCCACCCTCGCCGTGCCCGCCTTCGTGGAGGTGCGCCCCCGCGAAACCCAGCACGGCGGCCGCTCCGTGGACGTGCTCCACTACAACTCCGACGACCTGGCGGCCCACGAGGAGCCGCCCGCTCCCCTCCCGGTGCGCTCCCGGCCTGCCCCCGCGCCGGTCGCGCCTGCCCCTGAAC
>DATMKA010000306.1:0-3250 GCA_035553595.1 Thermoplasmatota archaeon
CACGATGAGGACGGTCTCGCCCGCGCGCAGTTGCGCTCGCGTGATGAGCATGCGCCACGCCGTGGTGTAGACGAGGCCTGCGGCCGCCGCCTCCTCGAAGCTCACGCGGTCGGGGATGGGGAGCAGGTGGTCCGCCGGGACGATGGCGTACTCGGCGGCGCCGCCTCGCGTGTGCTCGCCCCAGACGCGGAACTCGGCGCAGAGGCTGCGCTCGTCGCGCTCGCACTCGCGGCAGCGGCCGCACCCGAGGCTTGCGTCCACGACGACGCGGGTGCCCACGGCGGGGCCTTGCACGTTGGGTCCGAGGGCGTCCACGATGCCGGCGGCGTCGCAGCCGCCGATGTGGGGCATCTCCAGCTTGAGGCCGGGCCACCCTTCGCGCACGAAGAGGTCGAGGCGGTTGAGGGCCACGGCCTTCACGCGGATGCGGACCTCGCCGGGTCCGGGCGTGGGGACGGGAACCTCCTCGTAGCGGAGGACGTCGGGGCCGCCGTGGGCGTGGAACGTGAGGGCCTTCATCATGGGCCGGGCAACGATGGGTCAGGGTAAAAGGGTTGACGACCGGGGTGGAGGGAGGAAACGAAGAAGAGAGACGGAAGGCGCCGGTCGCGGCTGCCGCAAGACAGCTGCGCAGGAGGTGAGGGGAGGCAGGCGCCGTTGGCTGGGAGGCTTAGTCGTGGCTCAGCACGAAGTTGGGTTCGGGGTGCGTGGGAGCGGTGGCGGTGGGGACGCCGTGGCCACGCTGGGCTTCGGCGCGGGCGCGGAAGTATTCGAGGAGGGCGCGTTCGACGATGTCGCGGATGGCTTCACCCTTGATGACGCGAGTGGCGTGGAGTTTCCGGTACAGGTCGCCCGGTATCTTCACGCGGAGTTCTCTCAGGTCGTTCTCACCGATTGGTTTGGCTTCGTTGATCATCATGGCAATCACCTCAGGAGCCCTGGAGGGGGCGGACGGTGGCGTGGTCGAAGTGGTGCGCGAGGGCCGCGGCAACGGTCTCGCTGATGCTCGTTCCCGTCATGAGGCGGAGGCTGTACAGTTTCACATGGAGGCTGACTGGGATGCGGACTTTGAGCGCGCGGGGCTCGTCCATGGCAACGGTCTCATCGGTTTCGGGCAACACGATCAAGCCACCCCCGGTGGCAGTAGAAACCCTATCCTGTCCTTCCGGGGAGATATATTCTCGGTACTCACCCAAGTGACAAATCGGACAAGGTCCTGCCTTTTGGGGCTGGAGCTGACGTTCATCCGGCCCATTTTGTCATTATTGGATACAATCCCAAATTGATGCCAAAAACCGGACGATGTTCATTCGTACGTTTGTCGATAATGAGCGTTAGCCGACTTCGCCAAGCGTAGGAACCCACACTTGTCCCTCGCCCGAGGAGCCGAGGGCCTCGGTGCGCCCCTCCAGGTGGAGCGCGGCCGTCAGGGCCGCCGCGAGCGCGTCCACCTCGTGGTCCGAGGCCACAGGAGGAACACCCTCGAGGTGCCTCTCCAGGAGGGCGCGGCAGGCGGCAAGCTCCGACGCTTCCCCCTTAGGGCCGCCGTAGGTGTGGCCGAGGCGCATGAGGGTGGCGCGCGGGAACACCTCGATGACGCGGTGGCGCTGCAGCCGGAAGGCGAGGCGCATGCCGCGGAAGGTGAGCGTGGGGATGCGACTTGGGGGCAGCGCGGGAAAGCCAGCGGCGCGCAGCTCCTTCTCGGCGAGGCGGCTGCTGTAGGACCCCGTGAGGCCGAGGGGCGGCGTGAGCGGCGCGTCGAGGGCCACGAGCTCGGGAGTCTGCCGGTAGCACAACTGGACAAGCTCGTCGTCCAGCCGCAGCGGCTTCAGGGCCTCGACGCGGCGGCCCCGCAGGAGGCACGCCCAGGAGGGGTTCTCGGGGTTCGCGGCGAGGTCCACGCCGATGACGAGGGGCGCGTCGCTCATCCGGGCTCACCTCAGGGGAGGAGGGGGGCGATGCCGTAGAGGGGGATGACCGCGGCGAGGAAGCCGATGATCGCGCCACCGTTGAGGCTCGGGAGCCCCGCCTGGGGGTTGCCGCGAAGCACGAAACTCATGAGGAGCGCATACCCCGCGAGGGTGCCGACGAAGGTGCAGGCCGCCACGAAGCCCCAGGGCGAGAAGCCGAGCACGTCGGGAGCGCCCGTCAGGAGGGCGGGGTCCAGCGTGGAGGTCGCAGGGTTGAGGTTCACGAAGCTCGAGATGACGAGGACGCCGGGGATCACGACGTCGCCGAGGCCCATGAACATGGCTTCGCGGGGCCTTTTCTCGACCTTCCCCTCGGCCTCCTTGCGGATTTCGCGCTTGTTGTCGTGGAGGAAGCTGTACCCACGGCTCTTTGGCACCACGAACATGATGGGGAGGCGCAGGTCGAGCACGTTGTCCGCGAGGTCGAGCATGTGCTTCGTGCGGTAGACGGCGATGGCGTCGTAGACCGCGAAGCCCACAAGGAGCAGCAGGCTCGGGAAGAGGCCGAAGCTGATGCCGAAGATGGCCGCCGCCCCCGCGCTCACCACGATGCCGACGGCATCCACCACGTACCACTCGGGGTAGAAGTACAGGGTCGCCACGAGCACGAGGCCGAGGGCGGCCGCGATGAGGCCATAGGTGGACCAGGCGTACCCTCCGAGCGCCACGTCCTGCACGTGGGGCAGGTACTCGTTCATGAGGGGTTGGAACACGTAGATGATGGTGCTGAAGACGGCACCGAGGATGATGAACTGGATGACCTTCTTCAGCTTCAGTTTCGCGATGAGCAGGATGATGAAGGTGAAGACCACGACGATGCCGAGGTAGATCACGGAGTTCCAGGGGTCCTCCGGGTTCTCGAAGGCCTGCACGCCCTGGCTGCTGTAGGCGGGGGCGATGGCGAGGGCGAGCGCGAGGCTCACGATGAAGAGCGTGGCCATGGCGAGAACGGAGGGGATCTCCTCCCGGAGGGGCGCGGGGCGGTAGGGCGCCTCCGCCGTGGGCGACGTGGGGGAGTTCTCGGGCAAGGTCGACACCTAGCCGCCGGAAAAACAGTTGCGGTATTTAATGGGCGTTGTCTGGATCGCGCGGCCGGGGCCCGTGCCCCGGCCGGCGGTCAAGGCTTAGGCGTAGGCCACGGCGAGGACGCTCGTTTCGACCTCGCGGGCGATGCGCTCGGCCTCGGCGGGGTCACGGGCGGCCTTCGCGGCGGCCTCGGCGCGCGCGAGGTACTCCTCGGTGGCGGCGGCCCACTGGACCCACGCGGTGTTGCCTTGGGC
>DATMKA010000307.1:0-3027 GCA_035553595.1 Thermoplasmatota archaeon
AGCGCGATGAGGCCAAGGGCCTCCAGGAGGGAGGCGTGGGGCGTGAAGGGGATGTTGCCGGGGAGAACACCCGGCATCGAGGTCACCTGGGCCGTGACGAAGGCGAGGAGGGCCCCGAGGCCAACGCCTGCGAGGCCTCCGAGAAGCCCGAGGGCCGCGCCCAGGAGGAGGTACATCTTCACGAAGGTGACCTCCGGGATGCCGATGGCGCGCAGGGTCGCGATCTTGCGGAGGTCCGACGTCACGTGGTGGCCGAGAGTGTGGGCAATCCACCCGGTGGCCATGATGGAGAGGACGAGGACCAGGATCCAGGCAAAGGTGCCCACGGCGGCGAAGACGGGCCCCAGGTTGTCGCGGCGGAACACGTCCGGCGTCTTCGCCGTCAGATTGTAGCGGCCCGCGGCCTTGGAGACGGCCTCGGGGTGCGCAGTCTCCACGAGGATCACGTTCGCGGGCGGCTCCCCCGGGTGGAACCCCAGGAGGTAGGCGACGTCACCGCGAGGAGCGTAGATCACGAAGCGGTCGATGGTGTTGAAGCCCGTCGCATAGGTGCCGACGACGATGCCCTTCACGGTGACGGGAAGCCCGTTCTCGAAGCGTCCCACCGTGATGTTGTACACGGCCTCCCACGCGAAGCGCCCCTCGGGGGCGAGGGTCACGTTCGTGGACTCGAGGAAGGCGGTCCCCACCACGAGGGGCACGAGCCGCTCCCCCGTGGGCGCGCGGAGGTTCGCGGGCGCGTGCAGCAGGTCCACGCCTCCCACGAGGTAGGGCCGGATGGGCGCCACGGCCTCGTCGGCCTGGGGATCGATCCCCACGAGAAGCCCCGCGCCCCGGGTGGCGCTCTCCTCCTCGAAAACGTTGGTGAAATCTTGCCCGTGCAGGAATAGCGCTTCCGTCTCCAACCGGGGCGAGAAGCGTGACCCGGGGGCGGCGTAGGCGAGGCCGGCGATGCGGTCCCGCGCGTCGGGGAGGATGGTGCCATCGCCGAGTCCGCTGCGGCCCTCGGTGAGCCGCACGTCCCCGGCGAGCGTGTTGGACAGCTCGTTCCCGATGCGGTCCTCGAGGCCGCCCACGAGGGCGAGCACGAGGAAGTAGGTGGCGGAGGTGGCGGCGAGGAGGGTGAGGAGCACCACGTAGGTGCGTTTGCGCGCGCGCCACTCGGCCCGCGCCAGGTCGCCCACCACCGTCATGGGCCCCGCGAGCGACCGTATGGGGGATAAGGTTAACCAAGGACCCAGCCGGGACTCCGACAGCTTCAAATCCAACAAAACCCACAAACGGGAACCTTATATAGCGATAGTCCTGGTGACTGCCTAAGGTGGATTTCGAGATGTCCCACGCTTCCCACCGCACGGTCGCCCTTGCGGTAACAGTCGCTCTCCTCGGTACCGCCCTCGCGGGCTGCCTCGACGGCACCCCCGAGGCGGACCAGCAGCCGGCTGCGACCACCCACGTGAGCCGCCAGTACACGGTGACGCTCACGCCGGAGGTCGCGAAGGCCATGGAGTCGAGCACCGACCCCGAGTCGACGCTCAAGAACCTCATCAAGTCGAGCCTCGTCGTGCGCGTCCTCGCGCCCGGCGACTACACGCTCGAGTACACGGACAAGAACGGCGCCGCCCAGACCAAGACCCTCCCCGGTCTAGAGCCCGGCAAGCCCCACGAGGTCGCGGACGTGGACCCCTTCACGGCCGTCACCCTCAAGCTCCTCGGCCAGACGGTCTATGAGCGCGCCCCCAAGACCTTCGACGGCTACAAGTTCGGCGTCGTCCCCCTCGGCTTCAAGGTGGACGCCGGCTCCGAGGCCGCTTACAAGTTCAACTACAACGTCGTGGAAGAGTTCGGCGTGAAGGACCTCAAGGTCCCGAGCGAAATGGGCGAGGTCAACCTCGACAGCCTCCTCTTCCGCCTCGCCATCCCCCTCACCGGCACCATGGGCTGGAAGGCCGGCACCGCGAGCGCCGACGGCATCCCCGTCGCCCTCACCGCCACCGCCTCCGTCCCCGCCGACGCCCGCGACCTCCTCCTCGTGGACGCGAAGGGCACCATGGACGGCAAGACCAACAGCGGCGGCTTCAGCCTCCAGCGCCTCGAGGCCGAATCCACCGGCACGGGCACCCTCTGGTTCAAGGAGAACGAGCCCGCCGCCGCCCAGTGGAACGGCGGCCGCATGAGCGCCCACCCCCACGTCACGGGCTGGGCCACCGGCCCCCTCGCCGAGAGCGCCGAGTTCAGCTGCGCCGGCAAGGCCCGCGCCGACAACTGCCGCCTCGAAGAGGTGTACAAGGAAAGCGGCCTCACCTTCCCCGTGAGCGAGAACGTGGCCGCGAGCTCCAAGGAGTTCGTGCCCGCGAGCGCCCGCCCCCAGATCGAGAACCCCGAGCAGCAGAAGATCGTGGACTTCCTCACCCGCCTCTTCGCCCAGGACCTCGAGCTCAACGACGTCTTCACCGTGATGGGCGCCGTGGACAGCTACTCCCTCGGCATCCCCAACTCCGATGGCTCCTTCACGACCTCCATGGTGTACAAGATGACGGTGGCCGAGAAGGGCCCCGTGGTCGTCTCCGCCGGCGCTTTCCAGGGCCTCAAGCTCGTGACCACCCTCACGACGAAGGCCGACGTCAAGCGCCTCAGCCAGGGCGGCAAGACCGTCGTGAACGGCTTCGACTTCGACGAGGAAGTGAGCCGCTCCACCCTCTGGCTCGAACAGGGCACCTACGTCCCCCTCAAGCTCGAAGCCACCACGCCCCTCAAGGTCGACGCCCTCGTGGACGAGATCCTCGGCAGCATCGACCAGGGCATCTGGCGCGACGCCAAGATGACGCCCCTCACGGGCGACAAGCTCAACGTGAAGGTGGAGGCGAACTACGGCTACGAGGCCACCCGCGTGGCCGCCGGCGCCAAGTTCAGCCCCATCATGGGCATCGCCATGAGCGGCGTCCTCTCGAGCGCCCCCACCATGATGCCCGCGGCCATGGTCGGCATGCGCGCCGCGGAAGCCATCGGTGACGCCTTCGGCGGCAC
>DATMKA010000308.1:0-15147 GCA_035553595.1 Thermoplasmatota archaeon
GTCCTTCCCGGGGGCCGGGCCCACGCTGGAGGCGGGGGCGAGCACCGTGAAGGTCCACGTGAGGGTGCCGAGGTTGCCGTTCACGTCCCTCGCCGTCGCGACCACCGTGTGCACGCCGTACCCGAGGTCCGTGGGCGGGGCGCCCTGGGCGCGGGTGCGCGTGGCCACCACGGGGACGGGGACGCCGTCCACGGTGAGGGTGACGCTGCTCTCGTCCACGCCCTCGGTGTCCGTGTACGTGAAGGCAATCATGGGGCGGCGGCTGTGGGTTTCGCTGCCGGGGACCGGCTGCTCCACCGCGAGGGTGGGGGGCGACCCGTCAATCGTGAACGCCCACTCGAGGTGGGCCACGTTGCCGTTCAGGTCCGCCGCCGTCGCGTGCACCATGTGGAGGCCGCTCGCGAGGTCCACCAGGGGCGTCCAGGTGGCCGCCGCGGGAGTGACCTCGGCGGGGCGGGCGACGCCGTCCACCGTGAGGGTCACGGAGGCGGGGTCGATGCCGAGGAGGTCGGTGTAGGCGAAGCTCACCGTGGGGCGGCGCTCCGTGAGGTGCGCGCCGTTGAGGGGGCTCACGACCGTTAGCGTGGGCGGCGTGCCGTCCACGGTGAAGGTCCAGCTCACGGTGGCCTCGTGGCCGAGGGTGTCGGCGACGCGCGCCTGCACCGTGTGGAGGCCCGTGGCGAGGGCCGTTGCGGGCGTCCAGGTGGCGCCCGTGGCCGTCGCGACCGCGCCCGTCACGGCGGCGCCGTCCACCATCAGGAGGAAGCTCGACGCGTTGATGCCGGACTCGTCGCTGTAGGTCACGCTCACGGTGGGGCGGTCCCCGGTGATGGCGCCGCTTGCGGGGCTCACCACGGTGATCGTGGGGGCGCTGCCGTCGGTGGCCTCCACCGTCACGGGGGCCGTGGTGGTGCTCGCGCCCGCGGGGTCCTCGGCCGTGAGGGTCACGGCGTAGAGCCCGAGGGCGGGGAGGACGAGGCTGCCCGTGAACGTCTGGTTCTCGCCAGCGGCTCCCGTTGCCAGGGTGAGGGCGAGGGTGCCGGTGGCGCCCGCGGGGCCCGACCACTGGAGGGTGGCGCGGCTCACGCCGGACCCGTCGCGGAACACCGCCGTCACGGGGGTGGCGGCGCCGGCCGTCGCCGTGGCGGGGACGGTCACGTCCACCACCTGGGGCAGGTCCAGGTCGAGCACGCGGAGGGGGACGGGGTCGCTCTCGGCACGGTTGCCGTCGGCATCCACGGCCACCACGCGGTAGGTGTAGTTGCCGATGGGAATGCTTCCCGCAGCCATGGTGTAGCGGGAGCCCGCGTTGGTGGCGGGGACGGTCGTGGTGGTGGTCCCCTTCGTGAGGGCGAGATGCACCGTGACGGCGCTCGCGTCCACGACGTCCGCGGTCACCGTGAGGGGCTCGCCAACGTTGAGCTGGGACACCAGGGTCACGTTCGTGACCGCCGGGGGCTGGCCGTCGAGGACGCGCACCTCGCGGGTGAGGGCCGCGGTGAGGCCGCTCACGTCCGCCGCCGTCACCGCGAGGGTGCCGGTGGCGGCCGTGCCGTAGGGCCCGAGGGTGGCCTCGAAGCGGTTGCCGCCGAGCCAGGAGAGGGGCGTCTGCTGCCCGAACAGGGTGGCGGTGACGCCGCCCACGCCGAGGTTGTCCGTCACGTCCACGCGCACCGTCACCGTGTCCACGCCCGCCCGGAGGGTCGTGGCGGTGAGGGTGAGGTTCGCGAGGGTGGGCGCGGTGGCATCCGTCACCGTCACGAGGCGGGCGGGGCTCGTGCCGCTGCGGCCCGCGCCGTCCACGGCGCTCACGACGAGCGTGAGGTTGCCGGGGGCTTGGGCGGGCACGGTGGACGTCCACGTGTCGCCGCTGGCCCGCACCATGGGGACGGTGAGGGTGGGCGCATCGTCGCGGGTCACCGTGAGGAGGGCGCTCGCGATGCCGCTCGCATCCGTGAGGGTGGCCGTCACGGGGAAGCTCGCGCCGCTCGTTGCGGTCGCCGCGGGCGTGAAGCTCACGGCGGGGTCCACGATGTCGAGGGCGTGGAAGGGCGTGTTGTCGCCCGAGCCCACGGTACGGAAGCTCACGTTGAGGTCACTCGGGAGGCCGAGGCTCACGCGGAGCGCGGCAAGGTTCACCTCGAAGGCGAGGCTGCGGTTGCCGTAGTGCTCGCGCAGGGTGGGCGCGGGCAGCTCCGTCTTCGTGCGGTTGTCGTGGAAGCGGACGGTCCAGTCGCGCTCGGTGCCGTTCCAGACGAAGCTCGCGGTGAGGTTGAAGTCCGCGACGCCGTCGAGGGGGTTGAGGGGCGTGGCCACGTCGAAGTCCACGATGTACAGGGCACCGGCCTTCGTGAGGTCGCCGCTCAGGTTCATGCCCGCGTAGAGCCAGGCGCCGCTCACGGAGGCACCGGCCTCCAGGATGTCGGCGTAGCTCTCGTTGGCGGGCAGGCTCTGGCTCGCGTTCGTGGGGAAGAGGGCGCGGGCCGTGCGGAGGATGTCCGTGATGTTGCCGCCCTCAAGCCGGGGCGTCACGTCGAGGCTGCCCGTTGCGCGCGCGGGGAGATGGTACCAGTCCTCCACCTCGGCCACCCAGGCGAGGGTGTCCGCGGGCAGGAGGCCGGGCACGGTCACGGTGTAGTTTCCGGGGCCCACCTGGTCGATGGCGGGGTGCACCACGAAGCGCTGGGTCACGGGGTCGCCGCCGTTCACGCGGTACGTGAAGGTGAGGCCGCGGTACCAGAGGCGGCCCTCCGTCACGTTGAGCGTGAAGGTGATGGCGTCACCGGGGCGCGGGACCTCGGGGCTGTGGGTGACTGCGAGCACGGGCGGGTTCACGACGCGGAAGTCGCGGCGCTCCACGTGGCGGTTGCCCGAGCCGTCCGTGGCGTTCACGCTGAGGACGTGCCAGCCGGCCGCGAAGGCGAAGGTGTCCCAGGTCCAGTTGAAGCGCGCGAAGCGGGTGCCGGGCGCGAGGGTCTCCGTGTGGATGGGGACGCCGTCGATGGCGAGGACCACGGTGCGGAGCTGCTCGTTGTCGCCGACGGTCACGTTCACGGGCTGCAGGCCTTCCACGTCCCACAGGATGGGGTGGAGGATGCGGACCGTGGGCGGCGTGAGGTCGGGGACGAAGATCGTCTGCGTGTGGCTCACGTTGCGGTTGCGCGCGAGGTCGATGGCGACCACGCGGAAGGTCATGCTCTGGTTCGCGGGGAGGGGACCGACGTTGCCGAAGCGGAGGTCCTCGATGCTGCGCGCCATGGGGTAGCGCAGGACGGTGCCGTCCGCAAGCGTCACCTCGGCGAAGACCTCGCGCAGGCCGAAGTTGTCGTGCACCGTGGCGAAAACGGTGGCGATGCGGCCCGCGGGGACTTCGCTGATGTTGGTGACGCCGCTGATGCGGGGGCGCTCCGTGTCCACGAGGTAGTAGCTCGTGTCGATGCGGTAGTTGCCCGCCACGTCCCGCGCCGTACCGGCCACGCTGTGCCAGCCCTGGGTGAGGTTCGCGAGCGTGTAGGCGTAGGTGGGGTAGGCCGTGCCGTTGCGCTCGAAGGCGGCGGCGCGCCCGTCCACCTGGAAGCTGGCCGTGACGTTCTCCAGGTAGCGGAAGCTCACGGGGAAGGCCGTGACGTTGAGGGCCTCGCCCGGCAGGGGCGTGATGAAGGGCCCGTCGGGGGGCCGCACGTCGCCCACGAAGGTCTTCACCGTGAGGTTGCTGTTGCCGGCGGGGTCCGTGCCCGTCACGTTCGCGTAGTGGAGGCGCGTGGTGGTCACCGTGAAGGTGCCTACCCACAGGTTGCTGCCGCGCAGCGCGAGACCCACCGTGTGGTTCGCGCCGCCCGCGGGCCGCACCCGGAGGACGGGGGTGGCCGCGAGGGCTTCACTGGAGGTCACCGTGAGGGTGGTGAGGCCGTTGCTCGGGTCGGGCGCCACGAACACCGTGAGGGTGGGCGGCGTGTTGTCCACCCGCAGGAGGCGGGCGGGGGCCACGGCCTCGTTTCCGGCCTGGTCCGTGAAGCGCACCACGTAGGTGTGGTTGCCGTCCCCGAGGAGGGTGGTGTTCAGGGTGGTGGCCCATCCGACGCTCGTGGGGCTGCCGCTGAGCGTGGCGGGGAGGGTGAGGACCGTGGCGTTGGTGCCGTTCCGCACCTCCACCTGCACCTGGGCGATACCGCTCAGGAGGTCGCTGGCTTCACCGCGGAGGCTGATGCGGCTGCGGACGAGGGCGCCTGCCCGCGGCTCGAAGACGCTTCCCGTGGGGAGCGTGCGGTCGATCCGGACGGTGCTTTCCTTCACCGTCTCGGTGTTGCCGGCGGCGTCCACGCTGAAGTAGCGCAGCGTGTGGACGCCCTCCGCCGTGAGGGTGAGGGGCCCGGTGGCGGTGGTGTTGCGGCCCGCGTTGAGGCGGTACACGGTGCGGGCGACGCTCGACGTGTTGTCCACCCCGTGGAAGGTCACCGTCACGTCCCCCTTCGCCCACAGGGTGTCGGGGCTCAGGGTGAGGGTGGTGGTGGGCGGTGCGGTGTCGAGAGTGAAGGCGCCGCCGGTGGTGGCGTTCATCTCGTTGCCCGACAGGTCGCGGGCGCCCGCCACCGCGAGCCGCCAGGGGCCGTTCGCGTCCGTGGCCTCGAAGGTCACCTGCACGTTGAAGGCGGCGGCGTCCGTGGGGTGGGCCGTCACCGCGGTGGGCGCGAGGGTGGCGTTGCCGGGGCCCTGGAAGGTCACGGCGGGCGTGAAGGCGGCGTCGAGGGGCTCGTTGAAGCGGAGCGTCACGAGGGCGGGCCCGGCGCCGAGCACGGTGCCCGTGGGGAACACATAGCTCGTGATCACTGGGGGCACGCTGTCGGGGACGCGGGCCTCGAGCGTGAGGGTGTCCACCGTGGTGGCGTCCCCTGCGCTCGCGGCGGTCACGAGGACGCGCGCGGAGGCGCCATCCTCGGCCGTGCCGGGGGCCTGCACCGTGGCGTGGACGGTGCCGTTCGCGCCGGGAGCAAGGGCCAGGCTCGCGGGGGCGAAGCCCACGGTCCAGCCGGCCGCGTTGGGCGCGCCCGTGAAGGTGAAGGTGTCGGCGAGGTCGCCAACGTTCTCCACCGTCAGGGCGAAGCCCGCGGGGGTCGTGCGGGTGGTGAGGTTCGCGAGGCGGTCGGCCGTAAGGCTCACGCCGTAGCCCGGCACCACGAAGCGGGTTTCGCCGAGGTCGTTCACGGTGTTGAGGTCGCGGGGGTTCTGGCCCGTGACGCGGGTCACGAGGGCCTGGTTGCCCCGGGCCGGGGTCCACGGGAACGTGATGGCGGCGGCCTCACCGGGGGCGAGGGGCCCGAGGGCGCCCGCGTACAGGAGGGTGCCGTTCGCGGCCGTGCCCACGCGGACCGTCACGTTGGCGCCCAGGAGCGCGTCGGGGCCCACGTTCGTGAGGGGCACCGTCACGTTCACGGGGACACCCTGGCGGAGCGTGCCATCGAGGCTTGCCGCTCCCACGGCCACGTCGGGGCCGCGGAGGGCGGGCACCGCCACCGTGAAGAGCGCCCTTAGGGCAAGGGCCGTGAGGGGAGCGCTCGCGCGGCCCTCCGCATCGGTCCAGGCGCCGTGGCTGCCCTGCTGGGACGCGATCCAGGCGTAGGCGGCCTGCTGCGCGCTGGCCTCGGAGGCGTTGCCGCGCGCGGAGAGCGCCTCGAGGAAGGCGCCCGTTGCGCGGAGGTCACCGTCGAGGCTGCCGTCGTCGCCCTGGCGGCCCAGGAGGTGCTGGAGGGCGGCCTCCTCGGCCTCGGCGCGCAGGCCGAGCTCGTGGAGGGCAAGGGCGGCCCGGGCCGTGGCCCAGGGGGTGCCGAAGCTGCCCGTGGCGAGGGTCTGGAAGGCCGCGAGGCGCGCCGCACCCTGCTCCCGCGTCTCCTCGTCGAGGGGGCCGGCGCGGTGGAGCGTCAGGAGGGCTTCGGCCTGGTGGCCCGCGTCCGCAGGCCAACCGGGGGCGACGCCCACGCCGGCCGCCACGTCGGGGCAACCGGCGGCGGGACACGCGCCCGTGATGCGGATCTTTGCGAGCTGCTCCGCCGTCGTGCGGCCGGCCGTGGCGTTCGCCACGTAGGCGCGGGCGCCGGGGATGCGCTGGGGGAGGTCCACTTCCGTGAGGAGGCGGACGGCTTCCGCCGTGGTGGCGAGGGGCTCGCTGTTGCGGTGGCCGGCCGCGCCGCGCACGAGGAGGGCGCGGGCGTGGTCGAGGCGTTCCGCGCCGCCGAGGAGGCGGGCCGCGAGGCCGGCCTCGTAACCGTTCAGGGTGGTGAAGTTCGAGAGGAGGCTCTCGCGCACCGGGTTCCGCGCGCCCTCGGCGAGGAGGGCGGCGTGGGCGTAGAGGGTGGCGCGGGGGAAGCCCCAGAGTCCATTGCGGTCCTCGTGGGCCTGGAGCCACCGGAGGGCCTTGCCCGCCTCGGCGCCGCGGCCCCACGCCTGGAAGGCGAGGGCGGTCACGGCGGTGTCCAAGGCATGGGCGCGGTCCGTGGCCTCCCGGAGGCCGACGCCGCCGTCCGCCCGCTGCGCGGCCCGCAGCCAGTCGAGGCTGCCCGTCACGCGGGGGTCGGCCGCGCTCGTGTTGAGCGCCTTGAGGGCGAGCAGCGCAAAGGCCGTGTCCGCCGCCGTCGTGCCGTATTGGCCGCTGGTGGTGTTGCGGAGCGTGGCGAGGGCGGTGGCCACCTGCGCGGGGTCGTGGCCCGCGAGGGCGGCATGGTACAGGGCTTCCGCGGCGCCGGGGCCGGTGAAGGCGCCCGTGGCGGCGGGTCCCGCCGTCTCCCGGAGAGCGGCGCGGGTGGCCCAGGTGGCGTGGTCGTCGGCCACGAAGCCGGCGCCGAACCGGGCGTCAGCCGTGGCGTTGAGCCACAGGATGCCGTCCGCAGGACCCGTGGGGGCGGCGCTAGCCGAGGGGAACAGGAGGTCGAGGACGGCCGCAGCCACCTCGAGCGCGCCCGCCACGAGGCCCCACAGGAGGCCCTCGAAGAGGCTCGGCACGGGCGTGAGCTCCACGGCCTGCGCCCGGTAGGTGGTGAGCGCGTAGGGCGTCATCTTGGGCGTGGGGTCGGCGACCGTGTTGCCGTTTACAGCGAAGGGCGTGTCGCCGTAACCGTCGGCGTTCGAGTCGGTGCCCCGGTACTCGTGCCAGTAGTTGCGTTCGAACAGGGCAAAGGGCGGGCTCTGCCAGTCGTACACGTAGGCGAGGCCGCGCACGTTGTTGGCCCACACGCGGGCCCCCGTGGCGTAGTACAGCTCGAGGGCGTTCTCCTCGTCGGGATCGGTCACCCAGAGGTCGTTGTGGTGGAGGTCGAGGGCGCCGCGGTAGACGCTGAGCGCCTCGGAATCCACGCCGCGCACGGTGTTGTGCCCGAACTCGAGGCCGTCGGCATAGTACAGGTACAGGCCGTAGGAGTAGAGGTCGGGGTGGACGGCCTCGAACAGATTGCGCGTCATGTTGCCGCGCACCGAGTACATGTACGCCAGGTACTGGTAGTTGGAGTGCGGCCCGTCCCGGAGGAGGTTGTCGTGGAACTGCAGGACGCCATAGTCGAGGTCCACCTGCCCGTAGCGGCCGCCGCGGAAGGTGTTGTTGTGGATGGCGCCCGTGAACTCCTCCGCCGCGAAGGCGTACTGGTAGGTGGAGTTCTCCACGCGGACATGGTGGAAGCCCTCGCCGCCCGTGTGGCCCACGTACTCCACCTCGACGGTGGTGTAGGTGGTGTTGGTGAGGCGGCCGTGGGCCACGGTGAAGTTGCCGACGTTCTCCGCGTACAATGCCTGGTAGTAGCTGCGGTTCACGACAAAGTTCTGGAGGTCGAGGCGGGCCATGTCCTCCACGCGGATGCCCCACTGGGTGGTGCCGTCGATGCGGATGTCACGCAGGGTGGCCGACCCACCGTTCGTGATCTGGAGGGCGGTGCCCTGCACGTCCCGGAAGCGAACGCCCTCAACGAGGAGGTTGTCCACGTCGGTGGCGAAGATGGCGGCCCCGCCCGTCCCGGCGCCGTTGCGCAGGGTGGCGTTGCCCACGCCCGCGAGGAAGGCGCGGCCGAAGCCGTCCACCGCGTAGTCGGCGCGGTTCACGGCGTAAGCGAGGGGCGCTCCGCCCACGGTGACGTTCGTCAAGGTGTGGGTGTAGTAGCGGAGGTAGTAGGGGTCGAAGCTCGGCTCGATGCGGAAGGGGTCGCTGCCGTTGAGGGCGGCGTTCTCGATGACGGCGCCCTCGGTGTACCCGAGGCCGAGGCCGCCGGGGATGACGGCGTTCCGCAGCGTCACGTTGCGCGAGGAGACGAGGTACACGGGATCGGTGCCGGCCGCGAGGCGCTGCACCTCAACGAAGCTCGACTCCAGCACGTACAGGGGGCCGCGGACCTCCGAGAGGGTCACGTTCACGGCGCCCACGACGTAGGCTTGCGCCACGGGCGAGGTGTAGGTGGCTCCCTCGCCGCGGATGACGACGGCGGGGCGGCCGTTGAGGGTGTTGCGGGCCGCCGTGGGGAAGTAGGGCCGCGCGTAGATGCCGGCCGACAGGTAGGCCTCCTCGATGCGGAAGAAGCGCTCGGAGGTGGTGGCCACCGTGTCGTTCACCACCGTGTCCTGGGTGCCGTACAGGTGGACGACAAGGGCCGCGCCGTCCACCGTGTTGCGGAGGAGGTCCGCGGGCTTCGTGTACACGAGATACATCGCGTTCCGGACGCCCAGGAAGGTGTTGTCGGCGATGAGGCTGCGGCTCGCCGGCCCGGTGTAGCCGCTGAGGAGCACACCGTAGAGGCCGCCCGTGAAGGTGTTGCTCGTGATCCGCACCTGGCCCGCGGCGTAGGCCACGTTGAGGTGCTGGGTGTTGGTGGAGGTGGTGGTGAAGGTGGAGTTGGCCACCGTCACGGCGCCCTCGGCATTGTAGATCTGGGCGTTGAGGGTGGCGGAGCGCAGGCTCACGTTCTCCAAGGTCACGGTGCCGGGGTTGGCGAGATAGAGCGTCTGGCCCGTGGCGTTGAGGGTCGAGTTCGCAAGACGTACCACGTCGGCGCCGTGGGCCTCGAGGCGGATGCCGCGCAGGGTGGAGGACTCCACCACGAGGGCCAGGGCGTTATCGAGGCGGTAGTGCGCGTCGGGACCCATGCCGGACCCGATGGTGGAGCCCGTGACGGTGAGGCTGCGGACGCCGCTGAGGACGAGACCGCTCGCATCGCCCGCGAGGGTGAAGCCCGAGAAGGTGACCGTGGGCACGTCGATGAGCACAACCTGGCCGTAGGGGCCCGTGAGCGTGACGCTCGCCTGGTTCGCCTGGATGAGGATGGAGTTCCCATCCACCCGGTTCGTGGCGTCGATGTCGTGGACGAGGTAGTGGCGGTTCCAGGAGTACTGGAACTCCTCCATGTTCACCGCGAGCCGCACCGCCGTGAAGGCGTTGTGGCGCAGCACGAGGTTCTGGTTCCGCGCGAAGTAGAACCCGTTCGTGAGGTTGTGGAAGGTGTTGTTCCGGAGGGGGACGCCCGTGGAGTCCCGGATGTGGAAGCCCACGGTCGCGTTGCGGAAGGTGTTGTTCTCGGCACGGAAACCCGACCGGGCGCTCGAGACCTCGAGGGCGTTGCCCGCGGGGTTCTCGAAGACGTTCCGGAGGACGCGGTACCCGTCGAGGTTGCTGCCGTCGCTCGGGAGGTACACGCGGCCCACGAAGTGGTTGTCCGTGATGCGGTGGTTGCGGCCGCCCTGCACCTGGAGGGCGTGGGCCGTGGCCTTCACGTCGTTCCCGAGGAACTGGGCGCCGTCCCTCGCGGGCCGGGTGCACCAGCAGTTCCAGTCGAAGAAGCTGCGGCCGTCGTAGTCGATGCCGGTGGCGCAGCCGCGCACGGTGTTGTTGCCCACGACGACGTTGCTGCTGGAGTCAATCTCAAGGCCGATGTAGCTGGTCCACGGGTCGGGCGGCGTGGGACAGCCGAGGCTCACGCCTTCCACGCGGAGGTTGTCGGCGCGAATGGCTTGGAGGCGGAGGCCGTCGCCGCCGGCGCGGGTGCCCTGGAGGCGGACGTTGGTGGACGTGTCCACCAGGAGGAGGGCCTGGCCGGAGGTGACGCCGAGGTTCGTGAGGTTCACGTAGTTCGAGGAGCGGATCTGGCCGCCGCCGAGGAGGGCGCCGTCCCGGAGAGTGACGTTGCGGGCGCCCAGGGCGAACACGTACCCGATGCTGCCGAAGTACTCGGAGTCCGTGGTCTGGAAGAGGTAGCGGAAGGCGCCGCCGTTCACCTTGTTCGTGCCGTCGATACGGTGGTCGAGGTACTGGTCGTACCAGTCGTACTCGGGCCGCCAGCTGGAGGCTTCGGAGATCTCCAAGGGTTGGCCCTTGCCCACGAAGGTGTTGTTCGTGAGGGTGGCGCGGAAGGTGTTCGACAGGTGGAGGCTCCGCCCGTCGCCCTCGAAGCGGTTGCGGTCGAGGTCGGCGTCGTGGCTGCTGTAGAGCTGCACGCCCATGGCGTTCCCGGTGACGTTCACCGCCGTGTTGGAGAGGTGGAAGCCGGGGGTGCCGTAAACGTGGATGGCGGAGCTGCTGTGGCGGTAGGTCGAGCGGACCGTGGAGTCCACGAGCGCCGGCTCCGTGGACTGGTAGAGCTCCAGGGCGTTCCGGTACGTTTCCGTGGTTAGGGTGAGGTTACTGCCCGTCCAGCGGGTGTCCTCGCGCACCTTCACGATGAGCTTGGGGCCGCCGCTCGAGTCGAGGATGGTGTCGACGTTTCCGCGGAAGTTCAGGGTGGCAGGCTCCTCCCCGGTCACGTTGGCGGTGAGGCCCGAAAGGGTGACGTTCACGTTGCTGCGGAAGACCGCCTCGCGGCCGCTCCGCTGGAGCACCGCTCCGAGGACGTTCGTGCGTTCGCTCGCCCAGACGCCGAGGTACCCGACGGGGCCGTTCACGTTGTGCGTCTGGTCGCGGCCGCGGTTGACGTACACGATGGGGTGGCCGTTGGCCGTGGAGTCCTCCACGTGGAGGTCGTAGGAGTTGTCGTGGTCGGCGTTGTTGAAGCGGAAGGCCAGGTCCACGTTCTGCATGGTCGCGTCAAGGAAGGTGCTGTTGCGCGCTACTCCCACGAGGACGCCCGTTCCCGGACCCGTGAGGGTGGTGGCTTCCACGAGGGTGTTCGCCGTCTCGTAGCACACGTAGCTCCACCAGTCCCACACGCAGTGCGCCTCGGTGCCGAGGTCGAGGGCCGCGTCGGTGCCGGTGAGGTGGCTGGCCACGAACCGGTTGTTGAGGCTCGCCCGGTAGGTGGGCCACTCCACGTAGGCGGTGTGGAGGCCCGCGCCCCGGTACACGTTCCGCGTGCTCAGGTTGTGGAACTGCCCGTGGGAGCTCCCCTCGAGGCGGAGGCCCGTGAGGGCCGTGTAGGAGTGGGGGATGCCGGACACCGCCACGTCCGTGAGGCGGGCGTGGTCGGAGAGGCGCAGCAGGACGGCGCTTCCGCTGTTGCGTTCGTGGGTGAAGGTCGCGTTCGTGATCTCGAGGCGCGGGCTCGTGTGCACCTCGAAGGTGTAGTCCTGGTTGCGGCCGCGGAGGCTCACGTTCCGCACGTCGAGGTCGGCCGAGCTGAGGGCGGTGAAGCGCGTGTCCACGAGCGTGGTGTTCTCGAAGGTGGTGTTCACCGCGTTGTGGAGGACCACGCGGAGGGTGCGGTCCGTGGCGCCGTAGCGGAGGTCCGTGATGCGCACCTTGTTGGTGCCGAAGAGGCCGAGGGCGGGGGCGGAGCCCGACAGGGTGAGGCCCTCCACCACGATGTTGTCGCTGCGGACGAGGTACAGGAAGCCCGCGTTGCCGCGGAGCACCACGGGGGTGGTGCTTCCCGAGACGCCGCGCAGGTACACGACCTGCTTTCCGTCGATGAGGTTGTTGGTGTACACGGTGTGCTCGACGTAGTCGAGGTCGAAGTCCGTGCGCCCGATCCCCGCGTCGTGGACGCGGAAGGCCTTCACGTTGTTCGTGAAGCGGTTTCCATCCACGGTGGCCCGCGTGGTGGCCTCGAGGTTGAGGCCGCCGGGGCCCGTGAAGGTGGAGTTGGCGATGCGCGCGCTGTGGCTTGCCGCCTTGCCGCCCGTCACCTTCAGGGCGTCCATGTTGTCGATGTAGTAGCCCGTGATGTTGGTGAATCGCACGTTCTCCACGCGGAGGCGGGCGCCGCCCGTGTGGACCATGCCGCACCAGGAGGGGCCCACGGAGGAGTCCTGCAGACGGAAGTCATTGGACCCGTCCACGTAGAGGGGGAAGATGCGCTCGTCCACGCCCCAGTGGAAGTTGCTGTTACAGTCGTTGCCCGTGGTTGCCGCCCGAAAGGCGGCGTTGCGGACGCTCACGCGGTGGCTGCCCGCCACATAGGCGGTGAGCTGGCCGGCGGTCACGTCCTGCACGTCCACGTTGCGGCTGTTCACGATGCGGACGTGCATGCGGGCCGCTTCGGTCCGGATGGTGGCGAGCGTCACGTCCTGGGAGTCCAGGATGAGGAGGCGCTCCGTCTGGTCCGTGACGGTCACGTTACCGAGGGTGATATTGTTGCTGCCCACCACGAGCACGAAGCTCGCCACGCGGTTGAGGCGCGCGGTGAAGTTGGCATCCGCGATGTAGAGGATGGGGATGCCGTTGATGGTGTTCGTGCTGTCGAAGGTGTGGCGGTAGTACCGGTTATCGTTGGAGTCCGCCAGGTCGAGGCCGAGGCGGTTGTTCTGCAGGCGGTTGCGCCGCAGGGTGCCGCGCTCGCTCGTCTGGAGGCGGACGCCGGCCTCACCGAAGGCCTGGAGGCGGTTGTCGGCGAGGGTGAAGTCCGCGGACTGGCGGAGGTCGAGACCGCGGCCCTGGTTGGTGGCGGCGCCCCGGCCCGTGAAGGTGTTCCGCTCCAGGGTGTAGGCCGTCATGCCGGTGATCTCCACGCCCGTGCGCAGGTTGATGCCCTCGTTGTCGGCGATGAGGTTGCGGGCGCCGTAGTAGAACTGGAGGGCGACGTTGAAGTTCTCGAGCTTGAGCTTCGTGAACTGGGAGTCCGACACGTAGTAGGCGTAAATACCCGTGTTGGGGCCGCGCAGCGTCGTGTTCGTGATCACGTGGTGGTGGCCCTGGTACCCGAGCTCCATCAGGTAGGTCGAGCTGCCGGTCACCGTGCTGTTGGCGAGGGTGAAGTAGCCCTGGTAGGCGTCCACGTACACGGCGGTGTAGTCGAAGCATCCCCACCAGTAGCAGAAGCCGGGAGCCTGCACGGTGAAGCCTTCCAGGGTGGCGTGGGCCGCCGCGACCCGCACCGTCGGATTGGAGGAGGTGCCGCGGAGGATCGTGTGGGCGGGCCCGTCGCGGGCCTGCAGGATCACGGGCTTGTTGAGCACGAGGTCCTCGTTGTAGGTGCCGTTGTACACGACGATGCGGCCACCGAACCGGAGGGAGTTGATGGCGCCCTGCAGGGTCGTGAAGTGGCCGTCCCCGCGGGGGCTCACCACGACGGCGCCGAGGGCGCCGAGGTCGGTGAGCACCGTGAGGTTGCCGAAGAAGGTGCCGCTCACCGTCTCGAAGTCGAGGCGGCTCGTGAAGTTCACGGGAGCATCCGTGGGGGGCGTGATGCGCAGCGCCACCCGGCCGGTCTGGCCGGGGCTCACGCCCAGGCGGTCCGTCACGAGGTGGAGGGCTCCCGTGGGCCCGGCAGGGCGGAGCACCACGTCGATGTTGGCGTGGATGTTGCCGTCGTTGAACACGGAGACGTGGTGAGTCTCGTTGCCGCCGCGGGGCACGAACACCGTGACGGGGTCGGCCGGGAACTGGAGCTGGACCCGCGCGGGGATGGTGAAGGAGGCGGGGATGTACCCCGTGACGGTGCCATCACTCACCGCGAAGAGGCCGCGGGTGGTGGAGGGGCCGCCGCGGTTGGCCACCGTGATGGGGTAGTTCACCTGCTGGGTGCCCGTGGGGAGGGCCACGCTGTGGCCGGGCAGGTTGAGGTTGCCGCGGCTGAGCGTCTTGGGGTTGGGGAGGTCGTTCCGGACGCCGAAGGTGAGCGTCGTCGGGGCCACCCCGTTCGCGAAGGTGAGGGGCACGTTCTTGGTGGTGCCCTCGTCCACGACGAACTGGAGCGTCTCCTCGGCGCTGCTCACGTCGCGCACCGTGAGGCGGAGGTCGGTGCGCACGCTGCCGGCGCCGCTGAGTCCCTCCTCGACGATGTCGAAGCGGATGCTGCCCGTGAGCGTGGCGGGCGCCTGGGAGGCCGGCACGAAGGTGTACAGGTACATGCCCTTGCTCTCGCCGGGCGACAGGTAGTACGCGGTGCCGGGCGTGAAGCGGACGGAGGTGCCGTAGTAGGGGTCGGGGAAGCTGATGAGGTCCACGAAGTCGAGGGCCGCCCCCGTGAGGGTGGCGCGCCACTGGAGGGGGATGTTGCCCGTGTTCGTGAGGACTACCGGCGTGACGTCATACATCTGGCGGTTCACGGTGCGGTTGGCCGCCGTGGCCGAGATACCGAGGGTGCGCACCTCGGGGACGGCGATCTCCACCGGGAGGCGGGCCACGTTGCTCCCGTCATGGCGGAGGAGGAGCGGGCGCGCGTACACGTTGGGCGGCATCCCCAGGGGGACGGTCACGGTGACGGTCACGGTGCGGGAGCTCGCGGGCGAGACGCTGAAGGGCGTAAGGCCCGTGGTCTGCCAGGTGCCCTGCAGGCTCACGTCCTCGAGGGGGACGCTGCCGTTGTTCCACAGGGTGACGGTGAAGTTGCGGGTTTCGCCGGGCCGCACCACGAGGCGCGTGGCCGACAGCGACGCCTCGGCCTCGAGCACCTCCAGGGTAAGGGCGGCGGTGTTGGCGTACGTGAGGGTGCCCGTGTAGGTGCCGGCGGCGACGGTGCCCGTGCGGACGACCGCGTTCAGCTCCATGGTCTGGAGCGTGGCGAGGTAGGTGCTTGCGGGCTCGAAGCGGGCCGTGGTGCCGGGGGGCGTGACGGCGGCGGGAGCGAGGACGCCGGGGATGTTGCCGCGGTTTTGCACGAGAACGGGGAACAGGTTGTCCACGCCGCGGAGGGCCTTGATCGTGACGGCCTCGGGACCCACGGGGTCGAAGCGCGGGACCACAATCTCTCGGGCGCTGTAGTGGGCGGCGGGCGAGTCGAGGCGGTGGAGCGTGACCACGTGGGGGTAGGT
>DATMKA010000309.1:0-7217 GCA_035553595.1 Thermoplasmatota archaeon
GCCCCCGCCCGAGGAGGACCCCTGGGGCTTCCTGCCGGATGGCGACTGGACGGACAACGAGGCGGACATCCAGTTCACGCACACGATCCTGCGCACGGACACCGTGCCCCTCGACGAGAAGATTCGCCACAAGGGCGACCGCAAGGTCACCCTGTTCGAGCTCGTGGAGGCCCTCGAGGAGGCGCGTGCCGAGGCCGAGCTCCGCCGCGAGCTCAACGCGAAGCGCGAGGCCGAGTCCACGCTGCGCCGCCAGCTGCGACAGACCCGCGCCGAGGGTGCCGCCCACAAGGAGGACCAGGAGGCCGAGATTCAGGAGGTTTGGCGCCGCATCGCTTCCCTCAACGGCGCTCCCATCCCGATCAAGGACCTGCAGCATGGGAAGACGCGCGAGGAGGTCGTGAAGACTCTCGTGAGCGTCCTCTTCCTCGCCCGCGCCGCCAAGGTGCGCGTGTGGCAGGACAACTTCCCCTATGGGCCCATCTACGTGCGCAACCTCAACCCCGCGCCCCACCATGACGGCGACGGCGCCGCTGCCGCGCCCGCCCCGAAGCCTGGCGAGGGCGCTTCCGCCAACTGACGTTCACCGTGATCCGCCATGCACGCCGCTCCTGTCGAAACGCCTGAGGAAACCGCCGCCCCGCAGCCGAAGATGGCGCCCGGCTTGAACCCCCGCCTCGTCGTGGAGGCGGCCCTCTTCAGCGCCGGCAAGCCCCTCCTCGTGGAGGAGATCGCGGACTCCACCGGCCTCTCGAAGAAGGAGGTCACCCAGGCGGTGCAGGCGCTCCGGAAGGAGTACGCGGAGCGCGACACCTCCCTCGAGGTGGGTCAGGCGGGCCTCAAGTGGGCCATGCAGGTGCGGCGTGAGTACGCGGGCAACGTCACGAAGCTCGCGCCCATGGAGATCGCTCCCAAGCTCCTGCGTACCCTCGCCCTCATCGCGTACCACCAGCCCGTCCTCCAGTCCGACCTGCAGGAGATGGTGGGCGCGAAGGTGTACGACCACATCGCGGAGCTCAAGGAGCTCGGGCTTGTGCGGAAGCGCCAGCACGAGCGCAGCTACCTCATCACCACGACCGAGCGCTTCCCCGAGTACTTCGGCATCGCCGCCAAGGACCCGGAGGACATCCGCCGCTTCCTCGCCGACAAGGTGGGCATCAAGCTTCCTGAGACCGACAAGAAGGGCAACAAAAAGCTCTCCACCTTCAACGCGGGCGAGGGGGCTGCCCCTGTGGCCGCTGCCAGCGCGGAGCCGGCCCCGGCAGCCCCTTCCGGGGCAGCCTCGGGCTCGGAGAACCCCTGAGGCGGGGCACGTTCACGCTCCCGTTCACGCTCCCGTTCACGCTCCCGTTCACGCTCCCGTTCACGCTCCCGTTCACGCTCCCGTTCACGCTCCCGTTCACGTGAGACGTTGAACGTTCGGCGTTAGCGTGAGCGTTAGCGTGAGCGTTGGGGTCGCTGGCCCGGCGAACGCTCTCGCTCCCGTTCACGCTCACGGATGCCGTTGGACGTTCCACAGGAGCGTTAGCGTGAGCGGGAGCGCCATCCTGTTCGCCCGGCCGTGAACCGAACGGGCTCGCCCGGCTCCCCGCCCCACCATGACCCGTCCACCATTCGACGGTCGTCACTA
Source organism: Thermoplasmatota archaeon (assembly GCA_035553595.1). Taxonomy (GTDB): domain Archaea; phylum Thermoplasmatota; class SW-10-69-26; order JACQPN01; family JAJPHT01; genus DATMKA01. The sequence continues at coordinate 1,628 of DATMKA010000309.1, forward strand.
GAACCTATTTACCCTCCTGAGCGCCCGCCCAAGCAATGCCTCGGATCGAGTTGCCGACGATCCGCCACCGGGCGACCTCCCCATGGGAGATTGAACAAAGCCTAAGAGCCCTCCCCGAGAGAAGGCGTAGCAAGGGGGAATGAACACCTTGCCGCGCCCCGTCCTCGCCGCCCTTCTCGTGGCCGCTGCGATGCTCTCCGCAGGGTGTCTCGCGGCGCCCCAGAAGATGTTCGATTGGACCCCGCGCTCCTCGAGCATGGGCAGCGTGGAGCCCACGGACTGGGAGAAGCACAACTGGTGGGGCTACAAGGCCACCTTCAAGTCCGGCAAGCACCTCCACGTCGCGCTCGTCGTGTCGGAGGAGACGCGGGACTTCTTCGTGCTCGGCACGAACAGCACGAGCGGCTTCTTCGGCCTCCCCTTCGCCGGCAACGTCACGCGTGCCGACAAGAACCCTGTCATCGCGGGCGAGGAGTGGAAGCTCTTCCAGTTCCCGCTTGCCGTGGGCAAGAAGTGGGAGTACACCATGCTCGGGTACCCCGCCCTCGCGGACGTGGTGGGCGACGTCGAAATCACCCTCCCCGGCATCCCGAAGCACCAGGGCTTCCGCATCGAGGCCTTCAGCTACGGGCAGCTCTTTGCGCGCTACACCTACAGCCCCGTCACCAAGTGGTTCACGGAGCTCACCCTGTATGAGCCCACGAACGGCGAGGCCGTCGTCACGGTGGAGCTCAAGGAGTTCGGTCGCCGCTACACGAGCGACTTCTACGTCCAGGTTCCCCTCGAAATCTACCAGGCCACCTTCCCCGCCCTCGACGACGGGGACGCGTTCCGCATCGAGGGCCCCTACAAGTCCCTCACCACCTACCTGAGCCTCCGCGGCGAGCTCGGCGAGTTCCGCGCCCGCCTCCGCGACCCCGGCGGCAGCGCCATCCTCGAGGCCGAGGTCCACGGGCAGGGTGCCTATCTCGACCGCAAGACCGTGACGCATCGCAACGGCGAGTGGGAGGTCGAGCACCTGGGCCTCGGCAAGGGCACGCTCCGCATGGAGATTTACGGCCTCGCGAAGACGCGGGCCGGGTCGCCCCTCAAGGCCGTGCTCGCGCCCGACGACGAGGGGGAACGGGTGGACTTTGCTGGCCTCCTTGGGCGCGCCGCTCCCGCTCCGGCCCCGCGCACCGGAGCGCTTCCACCTCTACCGGTTTCCTTGTAACCCTCCCTCCGCTGCATCGCACCGGGCGAAGCGAGGTGGAGGCGGGCGACCTTCGGGTCGTCCAGCATCGCTGCGCCGCGACCTGTGGGCCTGGCCCCAAGATCAACGCGGAGCAGCAGGGCAGCGGAGCAGCGGAGACGTTCCCACATTACGGATTCTCCGCGTTCCTCCGCCCCATCGCCGCTCCGCAGCCTGACGTTGCCCGTCCTCGGGATGCCGTCCTCCTCCCTTTGTGCTCATTGAGGTATCCTTCGCCCCTTTGTGATCTTTGGGCACCGCCAGGCCGAGCCCAGGAGAAACGCCTCCGTGTCGTTCACCGCAGCGTCCCCTGCCGTCCACAGGTGGGGCAGGTCACGAGCACGGGCCGTCCCGTGGACTCGTAGAGGATGGGCGTGTCGCAGTTGGGGCACCGGACGCGCCGCCGCGTCGGCGCCGGCTCCGGGGCCTCCGCTGCCGCCACCATTGCCTCCGCCGGCGAGGGCGGGGCCGCGGGCACCGCGACGCTCCCGAGGTAGTGGACGCTGATGAGGACGGGGAGAACGCTCGCGAGGAGGGCGGCGACAAAGGCGGTGAGCGCCTCCAGCATGGGGCCGGGAAGGCCGGTGCCGCCGCTGAACTGGAGCCCCAGGTTGAGGGTGCGGGTGAGGAGGTAGCTCACGACTGCCGTCCCGATGAGGAGGAGCACGAGGGCGAAGGTGAACCCGATGGTGCGGTTGCGCTGCGCGAAGGCGCGGGACTCGCGGAAGGCGCGGCCCGGGGGCCACTCGGGGTGGAGTGCTGCGATGGGGATCGCGAACAGGAACCAGTAGAGGATGAGGAAGCCTGGGATGTCGGCGACGATGAGGAACAGCAGGAGCAGGATGCCGACGCCCGTGGTGGGCTCGCCGTAGGTGAAGTAAGCCGCCGGGAGCAGGATGAGCGCGAGGGCGAGCAGCATGAGCCCGCCCACGAGGACGGCCATGGTGAAGAGGCGGTCGCCGTGCTGCGCGAGGGTGCGGTACCCGTGGGCGAGGCTCGCGTACCCGCGGTCCTTTGCCTCCGCCACCATGCCCGCCACGCCGCCGACGAAGAACAGGGACGTCACGAAGTCGAGGAACCCGAGGGGGATGCTGACGGCGTAGAAGCGCCAATCTTCCCCGGTGTCGCCCGTGATCTCTCCCAGGCCAAGCGCGTACCCGATGAGGGTCGTCGCGGCCGTCACGAGGGCGGGCACGAGCCAGAAGGCGGTGAAGGCGCCGAGGTTCTGCAGCCACACGCCGAACCCTTGGCGGAGGGCGCCCGCGGCGTCCGCTTCCGTGGGCCCCAGGGGCTCATTCTCCTCGGCGGAGACGGGGGTCGCGACGCCGCCCGAGGCGAGGAGGACGGCGCGGCAGTGGGGGCACCGCTGCTCGGGCGCGCCGAGCACTTCGGGGACTTCTCCCTGGCAGACGGGGCACGTGAGCATGGGGTCACCGGGGGAACAGCAGCTCGGTCTGGGCGTGGCGGCCTGCATCGAGCAGGGCGGCTTCGAGGGCGGGCACGTCGCCGAAGACGCCCTTCACCTTCACCTGGGCCTCGATGCCGCGCTCGTGGTGCGTGAGCTTCACGTAGCCGCGGGCGCCGAAGCCGCGCACGCTGAAGTCGTACACCTTGGCCTCGCCCACGAGGAGCCCCTTCCGTTGGAGGGCCTCCTTCATGTGGTGGCAGAACTCGTCCCCGGGAGCGTTCACCTCGAAGACCCAGCGGCGGACGATCATGGAGGGCGGAAACCCCCCGGTTCCTTTTTAAGCCATCGGGGCCTCCCGCGGCCGCGATACCCTTTTAAGCGCCAAAGGGTACCTCCGGGTGCCGTTGCCGGAGGTGCTGGAGCGTGAGCAGTCCCTTTCTCGGAGCCGCTCAGGAAACCTTCAGCTGGAGCGACATCCCGTGGGGCTTCCTCCTCGCTCTCACGAGCCTCGGCGCCATCTACCTGTTCTACCGGCGCCGCACCGACGTGTTCCGCGCCTTCGGCTTCACCACCCAGGAGGTGGCCATTCTCTGCGTGGGCTCCGTGGCGGGCTGGGTCGTGAACGTGCCCACCCCCCTTCCCATCGGCGACTCCTACCTCACCTTCAACCTGGGCGGCGCCCTCATCCCCCTCTTCCTGGTGGGGTACTGGGCCTACGTGCGCAAGCTCCCCCTGCTCCGCGCCGCAGGCGGCATCGCCCTCGTGGCCTACGTCACGCACCTCCCGCTCGTGACCGAGGTGGTGCCCGGGAAGGGCGTGCTCAGCCAGTTCCCCTACTTCTTCCTGCCCCCGCTCGTGGCCCTCGCCTACGCCCTCGTGGTCTGCTTCAAGGACCCCATCAAGGGCGTGCCCGTCGCCTACGCCTCGGGCTCCCTCGGAGCCCTCCTCGGCGCGGACGTCCTCCACTTCCCCACCATCCAGGCCGTCTTCCGTGACGCGCCCGCCACGGACGTGCTGAGCTTCGGCGGCGCGGGCGTCTTCGACATGGTGTTCCTCGCGGGGGCCATGGCCATGGCCCTTAACCTGGGGCTTCTCCTCCTGTTCCACCGCCGCGGCCTCGACGCGCTTCCCGAGGCGGGCCCCGAGTACCCCGCGAAGCCCCTGGAGATCCGGGACTCCCGCAAGGTGTGGAACCACTACCGCACCCTCCAGTCCCCGGCCCCCGTGGAGCGCGCCGTGGCCGCAATCGCGCTCAGCAACCTCGCCCTCCGGGATGGCGATTTCAACCGCAGCGTCCGCATGAGCTACCTCGCCGTGGACTCCCTCCGCCAGGGCAACGGGCCCTCGGGGGGCCGCATCGTGGTCCGCGGCGGGTCCCCCGACCTGCAGCGCGACGTGGACTTCCTCGCGCAGGCCTACCGGGAGGCCACGGCGGGCCGCGCCACCCGCCTCCTCGCGGGGGACGCGAACGTGACCGCGAAGGTCGTCGTCGCGGCCCTCTCCCGGGGGGGACACAAGGGGAGCCGGCTCGCGGAGCTGGTGCCATGATTCCCTACCGCTCGGGGACGAGCCTCCCGGACCCCGCCCCCCTGTGGCGGCGCGTGGCGGCCTGCGGCCTCGACTTCGCCGTGGTGGTCCTCCTCTTCGGCGTCGTCGTTTACTTCCGCATCCCGGAGGATGCCGTCGAGGGCGCCACCGCCCGCGACCTCGTGGGCTTCGTGCTCCCGGTCCTCCTCCTCATCCTGCCCGTTACGCTCGTGTACTTCACCGCGTTCGAGACGTGGCGCGGCCAGACGCCCGGCAAGAAGGCCCTCGGCATCCGCGTGGAGGCCGTGGGCGGGGGCCGCGCCTCCTTCATGGCGTGCTTCACGCGGAACCTCCTCCGCCTCCTGTACGAGGCGGGTTTCCTGGGTGTCCTGTTCTTCCTCCTCGACCTCCTCTGCGTCGAGTGGACGGAGATGGACCAGCGGCTCGGCGACATGGCGGCCGGGACCGTCGTGGTGATGGCGGCCGGCGCGGCCACGGCGGTCGAGGTCCCGCCGGCGCAGCCCCCCAAGGCTCCCGCGAGGGCGGGCGTCCGGGCCCCTTCCGGCGGGGGCCGGTAGGCGCTCCGCCACAGGCCCGGGAGGCCGAAACCCGGCCCAAAGCCTTTATCCGCTGATCCGCGCTATCCGCCGCCAATGACCTCCTTCCTTATCACGGAGTGGTTCGGCACGTTCCGCCTGGAGAATGGGCGCGTGACCAACCAGCTCCTCTTCCCCAGGGACCCCCGTGCCCTCGCCGAGAAGCTGAAGGCGATGCAGGACGGGGAGGTCCTGCCCGAGGAGCGCGAGCTCGCGGGCGAAGGCCCCATCACCGTGTGCGAAGAGCGCCTCCTCGCGCTCCCCGGCGCCCGCAGCGCCCGCGACATGCCCGTTCCCGCCGCGCCCCGCGGCCAAGATTACAACTTCCCCGTCACCCTCCTCCACGACGCCGCCGTCGCCCTCGGCAAGCTCGCCGTGAAGGAGGCAAGCGGCGGCCGCGACAAGCACGTCGTGATGGCCGTCGAAACCATCGACGACCTCCTTGAGGCGAGCAACCTCCTCACGGAGCGCCTGCGCGAGTGGTACGCCCTCCACGCTCCCGAGATCGTGGACAAGGTGGAGCGCCCCGAAGAGCTTGCCGCCCTCGTGAGCGCCCACGGCACCCGCGAGGCCATCCTGAAGGCCCGCCCCGACCTCCCCGCGGGCGACTCCATGGGCGCCCCCCTCAGCGAGGACGACCTCGCGAGCCTGCGCGCCTTCGCCCGCTCGGTGAGCCACCTCTACGGCAGCAAGGCCGAGATCGAGAAGTACCTCGACAAGGCCTTGCTGCCGTAGAGGTGGCTCACCGAGCGGGCGAAGGCGCGCAGGCTCGCGAGGTCGTCCTCGCTGAGGGGGGCGCCCATGGAGTCGCCCGCGGGGAGGTCGGGG
>DATMKA010000310.1:0-2656 GCA_035553595.1 Thermoplasmatota archaeon
GTCCGTGACGCTGATAGGGCTCGTGGGGCGGGGGCCGTAGCGGAACACGGGCGTGGGCTCGGGCGTCGTCGGCGCCACCGGGGTCGGGGTAGCGGGCTCGCCCCCCACGAGGAGCGTCCTCGTGGGGACGTCATTGATGCCCACCGTGTAGGCGCCCGCGCGGGGAAACTCGCGCTCGAAGGCCACGGTGGTCCGCTCCCCGGGGGCGAGGTGGACGGCGGCGGTGTCGAGGACGTTGCCGTTGATGCGGAGGCGCGCCGAAACCTCTCCCGTGGCCGTGCCTGTGTTGGCGACGTCCGCGAGAATGCTGAGGGCGCTCCCCACGGGTGCGGAGCGGACTTCGCGGCCCTTCTCGTCGATGACGCGGAGGTTCGAGAACGTGAACTGGGGCGCGCCCGGCGGGGGCGCGACCACCAGCGCGGTGGAGGTCGAAGGGTAGCCTTCCTTCTCGGCAGTGAGGACGTACTTGCCAGGCGATGCGGGGACGGCGAACACGAGCGTCCCGTCCGAGTACGTCTCCCCAAGGACCGTGGACCCGAGGCGCAGGGTTACGCCCGCGAGGGCGGCACCGCTGCCGCGCTGCGCGACGCTCGCCGTCGCGAGGCGCTTCGGCTCATACTCCGACGCATCGAGGTTGAGGGCAAGCCCCACCGCGGGCTGAAGCACCGCGGACTCCTGCTCCTCGACGAGGACACGGAGCGGCGCGTCGCTCCCGACGAACACAAGGAACGCCGCCCGGCCTTCCCCATCGGTCACCTTCGACCCGAGATTGTTTCCTCCCTGGAGGATCGTCACGTTCTTCCCCGCAAGGGGGTTCCCCGTGGCCGTTCCCCACACCCATACGAGAAGCCGCGTCGATTCCCCCACGTACACGGTGCTGGGGCTCACGGTGACCTTGTAGGGCGAGGCCGCCTCCGCGACAGGCACGCCGACCGAGGCCACCAGCAGGAGCGCGGCAAGCGCGAGCACGCCCGGAATCACGCTGCAGGAACGGGTCGGGCGCATGCTCACCTGCCTTCAGCCTCGGATTACGTGACGCCCCCTGATAATACCGGCGGATTCTGCGGCCCCAACTGGAAAGCCGCCCCCTGCCGGCGCCTGTGTGAACGCCTGTCAATGCCTCCTCTCACGGCAGGCGCCGCCTTTAAGTGGGGGCCCGCTTTTCGCCGGAGTAGGTGTCTGTCTCATGGCCCGCAACGTCGTGCACGTGGTCGGTACGGGAACCATCGGCGAACCGCTCATCGGCCTCCTCGCGAAGCACCGCGCGGAGTTCGGCATCGATGAAGTCACATTCTACAAGCACAGCCCCCGGGCCACGGACCGCCCGATGGTGAAGGCCCTCCAGAAGCTGGGCGCCAAGCTCGCCGTGGCTGACGACAAGCGCGCCGAGTTCGAGAAGATCGGCCTCAAGCCCGACTACTCCTGGAACGACGCCCTCAAGGCCGCCAAGGTCGTGCTCGACTGCACCCCCGAGGACTCCGGCCTCGAGAACAAGGCCAACCTCTACGAGCATCTCAACGACGGCACCCGCGTCTTCGCCGCCCAGGGCTCCGAGGACGGCTTCGGCGTCAAGTACGCCCTCGGCATCAACGACCGCGGCGTGAACTTCGAGTCCAACAAGTTCATCCACGTCGTGAGCTGCAACACCCACAACATCAGCGTCCTCATCAAGGCCCTCGCCTTCAACGGCGAAACCAACAACCTCACCGAGGGCCGCTTCATCGCCATCCGCCGCGCGGGCGACGTCGGCGACACCAAGTTCATCCAGGCCCCCCAGGTGGACAAGCACAAGGAAGCCCTCGGCACGCACCACGCGACCGACGTGGCCGACCTCTACCAGACCACCCTCGGCCAGAACCTCAACATCTTCAGCTCCGCCATGAAGCTGAACACGCCCTACATGCACACCATCCACTTCAACATCCGCGTGAAGGAACCCACCACGAAGGAGGAAGTGAAGAACCGCATCAAGGGCTGGAAGTTCCTCGGCTACACCGAGAAGACCAGCACCAACGAGGTCTTCAGCTTCGCCCGCGAGCACGGCCCCTTCGGCCGCATCCTCGCCCAGGGCGTCGTCTGCATGCCCTCCCTGAACGTGAGCGCCGACGGCAAGGAAATCGTCGGCTTCTGCTTCACGCCCCAGGACGGCAACGTCCTCGCCACCAACGTCGCCGTGGCCCTCCGCGCCCTCCACCCCCAGGACTGGGAGAAGCGCATGACGGCCCTCGACCCCTACTACGTGAAAGAGTACTAACCGGGATACTCCGCGCGTGCGCTCTCGCGCCCGCTGCTGCGTGACAGAGAGGGGGTTCCACCCCCTCTCTGTACTCTCCCCGGCCAAAGGGGGCTCTGCCCCCTCTGGGCTCCCCCGCCGGTTGCGCGTGCTGCGGTGGGTTTCGCCTCCTTTTCCACCCTCTTTCGTTGGATGCCGGCGAAGCGGCGCTGCCCTTGGACTCCCCCGTAGCCGTCCGCGCGCGTGCTGCGGTGGCTCCTGTTTTTCCACCCTCCTTTTGTCCGCGCCCGCATTTTTCTCCCATTTTCACGATTTCAAGGACATGTCTTATGGTTGGGTTGATTGGTGGCAATTAGGCGGGGGTGGGTCCCCACCGCTTTATGACCAAAGCCTGCCCTCACCGGCTTAGCGTGCGGTCCCGAC
>DATMKA010000311.1:0-8319 GCA_035553595.1 Thermoplasmatota archaeon
GGCGGCCGCCGCCGCCGCGCCCTCCTCCACGAGAAGGGTTTCGAGGCGCCGCGGATCGGTCCCCCGCGCCACGGGCACGCGCACCTGAAGCATGAGGCGGGGCTCGGGGAGGTCGAAGTCGGTGACGACGCTCGCCGCCACCCGGCTGTTGGGGATCACCACGAGGTTGTTCTGGAGCGTCCGGATCTTCGTGGTGCGCCACCCCACCTCCACCACGACGCCCTCCACGTTGAGGTCCTCGATGCGCACGAAATGGCCCAGGTCGAGGTCGTGGTCGGCCTGCAGGTAGACACCACCGAAAAAGTTGGAGAGCGTGTCCTGCAGCGCGAAGGCAAGCGCGAGGCCCGCGAGGCCGAGGGTGGTGAGGAGGGGACCGATGGGAACCCCCTGGAAGTCGAGGACCACCACGAGACCCACCAGGTAGACCGCGAGGTGGGCCACGCGCCGCACGGCTTCCCCCGTGGAGCCCGCGAGGCCCGCGCGCCCCCCGTAGGTGGCGACGAGGCCCGCGATGAGCCGTGCGGTCACCACGAGGCCCGCGAGCGTGAGAACCACGAGGAGCGTCACCTCCACGCCCCGCCGGACCGCGTCGGGGATGGGCGCGGTAAGGAGAGCGGCGAGCACAGACACGAGGAATACGCAGGCCTTCACGGGCCCGCGGACGGCTCCCGCCACCACGTCATCGAACCGGGTGGCGGAGCGCCTGGCGAGGGCTGGAAGCCCCGTGAGGAGGGCGAGCTCCAGGAGGCTCCCCGCAACGTAGCCCGCGGCGGGGAGGGTGACCAGGAGGAACGCCACCGCCACGGGGAAGGGGACGCCGAGGGCGGCCGCGACCCACTCGGCCATGGCCGGCGTCGGGAAGCTCACGCGGGGGCCTCCGGCGCGAGGAGGGCCGTGAGCTCAAGGAAGCCGTCCGCGTAGGCGCCGTGGAGGCGCAGGGTGGCCCCTTCCCAGGCGGGGAGCTCGGCGTTCGCGACGGCGGCGCTCCGGCCTACCGCCTCGAAGAGGGCGACATCGTTGGCGCCGTCCCCGATGGCCACCGCGTCCTCCGGGCGGATGCCGAGCCGCGCAAGGAGGGCGCGGGCGCCGCTTCCCTTGTCGATGCCGGGAGGCAGGACCATAATCTCGTTCGCGTTCCGGACGATGCGGGCCGGGAAGCCCGTCGCCGCAAGGCGAGCACGAACAAAAGGCTCGAGCCGGAGGGGACCGGTTCCGAGAACGCGCTCCCACCGGAGGAGCCCTCCCACGGGGCCGAGGGCAGCCTGAGCCTCGTTCCGGAAGGCTTCCCCGAACACCAGGATTTCCTGGCGCCGCGGAAGGGCGAGGATGGCGCCGTTCTCAGCGACCACGCCGCTGCACACCCCGAGGAGGCCCTCCTTCGCGACGTGATGGAGGGGGCGGCCGGTGACGATGGCCACCGCGATCCCCTGGCGTTCCAGGGCTTCGATGCGGGGAATCACCCGCGCATCGAGCGCGAGGGTCGGGTCGGTAAGGGTGCGATCCAGGTCAGTGAGGAGGGCGCGGGGCAGACTCACAGGGGTTCCCTCCGGGGGAGCCCCACGGGGCCGCGGGCGCGCTCGGCACCACGGACGGCCCCCTCGAGGACGCGCCAGACGGCCTCCGTCCCGGGGCCGAGGTGGCAGGCTTGCGCCGTGGCGCGGCCCTCCCGGCCCAGGTGGCGCGCCACCTCCGGGTTCTCCGCTAGAAAGAGCAGGTGGTCGGCGAGGACCTCCTCGTCGCCGGGCGCGTGGGTGAAGCCGTTGCGGCCCTCCCGCACGAGCTCGCTCACCCCTGCGCCACGGCTCACGACCACGGGCCGCCCGTAGAGCCAGCCTTCGATGGCGGTGAGGCCGAAGCCTTCGAGGCGGGACGGCAGGAGGAGGGCGCGAGCGCGCGTGTAGGCAACGTCCAGCTCGCCGTCTGGCAGGTTCCCTGTGAACACGACGGAACGCTCGATCCCGAGGCGGCGCGCAAGGTCGCGCAAGGAGGCTTCCCAATCGCTGAAGGCGACCATGCCGAGACCCGCTTTGCGATCGCCAGAGAAGCCGCCGCCGCCCACCACGAGGAGGCGGGCCCGGGGGGCCACGGCGGCGAGGCGGGCCATGGCACGCAGCGCCACATCCTGGCTCTTGATGGGGTCCAACCGAGCCACGAGGAGGAACACGGGGTCCCCCGGGTCGAGGCCCCACCGCGCGTTGAAGGCATGCACGTCCTCGGCGGTCACGACACGCTTGCGCGACTCGTCCACGTAAGGATACAACGGGTGGATGGGGACGGTGACGCCGAGCGCTTGCAGGCGGGCGGCGTAGGCTTGGGTGCTCACGATGACGGCGTCATAGCGGTTGAGCCCCTTCACCGCGCCAGCCAGGAGGGGCGTGGGCGTTTCGGGGACGGGGATGTGCCAGCGGAAGACGCGCGGGACGCCCGCCGGAAGGAACTGGGCGAGGGGCGTGAGCTGAAAGTCGTGGACGTAGAACACGTCGAAGGGCTCCTCCTTGTGGAGCGCGAGAGCGCGGCGCGCCATCGCAATGGAGAGCGCTTCGAGGCCGCGGGCGACGCGGTGCTCGGGAAGCGCGGGGCGCCCCAGGGTCCCGTGCACCTCGTCCCAAAGGGCGCCCTTGGCGGCGGCGTAGGGAATGAGGGTTTTCGCGGCAAGCTGCACGTGCTCCACGCCAAGGCGCGGCGCGAGGGCGTAGCGGGAGGGGCCGCCCCGTGCGAGGCTCATCCAGGTGGCGTCGCGGAGGCGGCCCTTCGCGAGAAGCCGGTGGAGAAGGCCATGCATCATGCGCGTCACGCCGCCGGGGCTCTTCTCATAATCCACGCCCTCCGCGAGCTCGGAGAGCGCGGGCGCCCACCCGGGGGGCGCGTTCTCGTCGAGGAAACGCAGGTAAGGGGTCTGGGTGTGGAGGCAGAGCTTCAGCTGGGACATGGGGGCTCCTGGAGAAAGTGGGGCCCGGGACCGCCGTGCAGGAGCGGCCCCCGGGACGCGTTGATCAAACCCCCACGGAACCCACCGTTGAAGTACGTTTGCCTGGAAGGGACGACGATCGGGGAAGCACCGGGAACAAATTGTCCACGATCGTCGATAATCTGGAGAAGAAGCCGAAAAGGGGAGAAAAGAAAAAGAAGGCCTGCCTCCGCCAGGGAGGCAGGCGCTCGGGGTTAGCTCGTGGGGGCGGTGATCGTCACCTTGTCCACGAGGAGGTTGCGGTCCTGGCCGTTGATGACGGCGTCGTTGAGGTAGGCCACCCGCACCGTGTGGCTGCCCGTGGAGAGGGGCAGCTTCAGGGAGTAGGTGAGATAGTTGGACGAGGTCACGTAACCCGTCCACACCACCTTGCCGTCAACGGTCACCTGCATCTGGGGCCACACGCCGCCAGCCACGGAGCCCTTCGCGACCACGTCGAGCGTGTACGTGGCGCCCGCGGGGACGTTGTAGCTCGACTGGATGTGGCCGTTGGACCACAGGTTCCAGTGGGCGCCGCCGCTTGCCGCCGCTTCACTGCCGCGTCCGCCCGCGGTCTTCGTGGGGAAGGCCTCGGCCTCCTGCATCGCCGACCAGGGCTTGGGGGCCGCCGTCACCTTGAAGGCGTGGGTGCCGTCCTGGTCCATCCAGCGTCCGTCCTGGTACTGGATGGTGCCGTAGGCGAACCAGTCGCCTACCGCGTCGGTGCTGCTGAAGGTGCGCGTGAAGGGGTAGCTCTTGCACTCGTCAGGCTGCAGGCTCACGGAGGTGGCCGCACCGAAGTCGAGGTAGGGGCCGCCGGCCTTCGTGCCGCCGGGGGGCCTTGCGGCCATCACCGCACGCTGGAGGGTGATGCCCGTGCCGCCCACGTTGCACACGGTGACCGTGGCGGTGAGGCTCTTCGTCTGCATCACTTCGGTGCCGGCGAGGCTGCTCGAAACCACAATCTTCGCGGGCATGGGGTCCACGCGGAAGCCCGCCCCGGCGTGCACGGTGACGGAGCCGTCGCCGCGAACGAGGCGCGCCTCGGTGACCCACTCGCCGAGGGCGTCGGCGCGGGTCATCGTGCGCGTCGCGGAGAGGGTGCGCACCTCGCCCTTCGCGAGGGAGAGCGCGGGGAAGCGGGCGACCTCCGAGAGGGTGCCACCAGCGGGTCCCGCGTAGAGCACAACCTCGGCGAGGGACACGCGGCCGTAGTCGAGGTTCTCGAGGCGCACCCGGACCGTGAGGGTGTCGCCCTGGCGAACCGGGTTGGGGGAGGCCGTGGTGCCGGCGCCCACGCGCTCCTCGCGGTCGTCCAGGAGGAAACCGGCCGCGGGGGAGGACTGGAGGGTGCCGTTCACGTGGTTGAGGCGGAGGCTCGCGGCCCAGTCGCCGTAGGTGTCGTTCACGCCCATCGCGCGGGTGAAGGCCCAGGTGCGGACCTCGCCGGGCGCGAGGGTCATACCGCCAAGCTCCGCGAGGACGGCCTCGGGGAGACCGAGCTTCTGCACGAGCAGCTGCACCGAGGAGAGGTTGGCTGGGCGGCCGCCGGTGTTCTTGAGCTCGACCGTCACGGTGGCATTGTCGCCGGGGTAGAGCACGGCGGGAGACACGGTCACGGTGGGCACAACCCTCGCGGGGGCCACGTAGGGCGTGACGGTGAAGTACGTCGTAGGGCCTTGGTCCTCCCAGTGGCCGTCGGGGTACTGGACGGCCGCGTAGGCCCACCAGGTGCCCGTGGCGTCGCTCGAGGTGAAGGTGCGGGTGAAGCTGAAGGTCTTCTTCTCGCCCGGGTTGAGCGCGACGTTGCCGACGCCGCCGAAGTCCTTGTAGGGACCGTAGGCGTTGGTGCCGCCCGGGGGACGCGCGGCAAAGGCCAGCCACTTCATGGTGATGGCCTGACCGCCTTTGTTCTCCACCGTGAGGGTGCCCGTCAGCTTGCCGCCGATCTCGACGGCCGTCTGCGTGAGGGAGGCCTCGGTGCGGACGAGAGCGGGCAGGGGCGCGGGCGGGAGCCCGGCGCCTTCGCGGTGGGCGCGCACGCTCTGAACCCACGTCTTGAGGGAGGGCTTCTCGCTCGCATCCGCCCGGCGGAGGCCCCAGTGGCGCTCCGCCATGCCGAAGTAGTTCGCGAGATCCATGTTGGGGGAGTCGCCGAGGCCGCGGTACACAATGGCGGTGAGGCCCACGGCGCGGTAGTCGGCGAGGCGCGCGAAGACGGCGGCAAGGGTCTCGTTCTGGATGCGCTGCCACTCGGGCTCGGGGTAGCTCGAGAGGGCGAGGTCATAGAGAATCGTGGGCTTCCCGAAGTTCGTGTAGAGGTACTGGCTCGTCTTCAGGATGGCCTCGGGCGCGTCGCGGTAGTTCGCTTCCGTGTCGCGGGTGCTGCCGCGCATCGTCTGGAAGCCGAGGTAGTCCGCGTTCGCGATGGAGAGGGGGAAGCGGCTGTAGGCCTGGGTGTACCAGGCGCCGAAGCCCACCACGGTCTGCACGCCGGGAACGGCGTGGAGGAGGTCCATGTGCTCCTTCATGTAGCGGTCGAAGGTGGGGGCGTACTGCGTCGTCTCGATGCCGCCCTTGTTGAACTCGTTCTCCACCGTCACGAGCACGGGGATCCCCGCGAACTTCGTCTGCAGGGTGGAGGCGAGCTTGCGGGCCATGTCGTACCACTCGGCCTTGGACTTGCCGTTGCAGCCGTTCTCGACGCAGGAGGGAGAGATGTCGTCGCCCCAGTAGTACCACTGGATGACGGGCGTCACGCCCTCCTTCTTCATCACGTCGAGCGCGTAGTCCACCGAGTTCCACCCGGAGCCCCGGTTCCAAGCGCCCACCCACACCATGCCATAGTCGGGCGGAGCACCATACTCACGCTGGGCCCGGATGGAGCCCCAATCCATGCCGAACTTCAGATAGGAATTGGAGGCCTGGGCCTCGACCCGGGCCTCCGGAACAAGCAAGGGGGCCGCAGCCATCAGCAGGAAGGCCGCAGCAACAAAGGTCGCACGCAATCGGTTCAAAGGGCAATCACCTTCGGAAAGCGACCCCATCCCCGGGGGCGCACCCAAGGTTCTGCACCGAGCAGACAAGTAACCGAACGGCCAAGCTCTCCTGCCACACCGACGGTGCGCCACACTGACAACCTGGCGTGAAGGTAATTACTTGGACGCCATCGTTGTAACCAACCGCGGAAAAGGGCGAGGCCCCCTCAGCGCCTCCCCCGCAGGCGCGATAGCGCCCGTTTCGCCGTTCGAACGATAACGTTCTTAAAAACCCGTGCCGAGAACCCGGTGGTAGCCATGTCCGATGGAGAAGTCAAGGAGCTTCGCGTGAAGATCGACGTCAGCTACCACCTGAAGCTCCACGCGCTCAAGCTCCTCAGAAACAAGAAAATGAGCGAGGCCGTGGAAGAGGCCCTTGACTATTACTTCGAGCACGTGATCAAGGCCACCGAGGTCCACACCGAAGAGACCGAGATGAGCCGGTATCGGTAAGATCCGGGACACTCCGCGCGTGCGCTCTCGCGCCCGCTGCTGCGTGACAGAGAGGGGGTTCCTCCCCCTCTCTGTACTCTCCCCGGCCAAAGGGGGCCTCCGCCCCCTCTGGACTCCCCAGGGTACGTCCGCCCCCGTTGGGGTTAACCCTCCCCGACCGCCTTCGTCCTGAGAGCGATCTCCAGGCGGCACCTCGGGCCCTTGGCCGCTTTCTCGCGGGGCCGCAGCGTTCCCCGCTTTTCACGAAAATTCGTCCAAAGGCTGGCCGATGCGTGGTGCAGGCCCATTGTGGGCCACACTATCCGACACCTTTTTAACAAGCCAAGCCCATCCCGAGCGACACACGAGGGGTTCAAGTGGCTTTTATCGAGAAAGTCGGAATCATTGGTGCCGGCGCGATGGGCTCCGCCATCGCCGAAGTGATGGCCCTCAACGGCAAGAAGGTCGTCATCAAGGACATCAACGAGGAGGCCGTGCAGCGCGGCCTCAAGACCATCGACGGCATCCTCAACGACCTCGTCACCTTCCACGAAGGAAAGGCCGAGGCCGAGATCCGCCGCATCGAGGACGGCAACGGCATCACCCTCACCGAGGAGCAGAAGGCCGCCATCCGCGAGGCCAAAAAGGCCACCTACACCCGCGAGCGCGCCGCCCGCATCCGCGCGAACATCAAGGGCACCACAAGCTACGACGACTTCCAGGACGTGGACCTCGTCATCGAGGCCGCCGTCGAGCGCATGGACCTCAAGAAGGCCATCTTCAAGGAGCTCGACAACGTCGTCCCCCGCCACGTGATTTTCGCCACCAACACGAGCGCCCTCCCCATCACCGAGCTGAGCTCCGCCGTGAGCCCCTCCCGGCGCCAGCGCTTCCTCGGCATGCACTTCTTCAACCCCCCCTACACGCTGCCCCTTATCGAGGTCATCCCCGCCCTCGACACGAACCCCGGCATCGTGGAGGAGACCATCCAGTTCCTCGAGGAGCTGCGCAACCACCGCTTCCCCATGCAGCCCATCAAAGTCAAGGAGTGCCCCGGCTTCGTCGTGAACCGCATCCTCGGCCGCGTCTTCCCCGAGGCGGCCAACATCCTGGAGGAGGGCATCGCGAGCGCCCGCGACATCGACAAGGCCATGAAGGCCGGCGCCGGGTGGCCCATGGGTCCCTTCGAGCTTGCGGACATGGTGGGCATCGACGTCATCTACCACGTCGCGAAGAACATGAAGGACATGGGCGTCTCCGAGACGCAGCGCAAGCCCCTCATCATGGACCAGCTCTACCACGCGGGCCGCCTCGGCAAGAAGAGCGGCCGCGGGTTCTACGACTACACGGCCACCGAGGAGTAAATTCCCGGTACCCAAATCCCTTAAACCCTCCAACTTCCCCTCAATCCCCGTCCCAAGGAGAGATTCAAAATGACCGAGTACAAGAACATCAAGCTGAAGGTCGACGAGCACACCGCGATTCTCACGCTCTCCCACCCCCCCGTGAACGCGCTGAGCCCCGCCATGCTGAAGGAGATCAGCCAGGCCCTCGACGAGCTAACCACACAGAAGAACGTCCGCGCCCTCATCATCACGGCCTCCGGCAGCAACGCCTTCTGCGCCGGCGCCGACATCAAGGAAGTCGCCTCCGCCGGCCCCGGCGGCGCCGCTGAGATCGTGAGCCTCGGCCACGAGACCTTCAGCAAGCTCGAGAACTTCCGCGCCCCCACCATCGCCGCCATCAACAACCTCACCCTCGGCGGCGGCCTCGAGCTCGCCCTCGCCTGCGACATCCGCATCTCCTCCGACCGCGCCCGCTTCGGCTTCCCCGAAGTGACCCTCGGCCTCATCCCCAGCTGGGGATGAGGCCGAGGGTCACTTCGGGGAAGCCGAAGCGGGC
>DATMKA010000312.1:0-4386 GCA_035553595.1 Thermoplasmatota archaeon
ATCTTGGTGCCGTCCTTCAGCACCGCGTTCTTCACCTTCACCGTCATGGACGTCATGTTCCAGCGGCCGGTCGCATACTTGGCCTCGTAAATCTGGGCAACGCCTCCCGTGTTCGCGAGGTCCACCGTGGTCCCGACCTCCTTGTATAGAGGCGTGTCCGAGGCACCAAAGGTCAGGTCGCGGACGGCGAAGCCTTCGAACACAATCTCGAGGGTCCGGAAGTCCTTCAGGTCTCCCGTCCGCTCGTTACCTACGGCATACAGGTGGACCGTCCCCACCTTGTTCAGGTAGTCGTCCAGGCTCATGCAGCCCGTGAGGACGGCGGCGGAGAGCAATAGGGCAGGGAGGAGCGCGCGAGCCTTCGGCATGGTTCCCGACCGTGCTATTGCCCGGGACCCTATAACGCCTTTGAATTAACCGCGAGAGGTTTCCGTGACAGTCCTTCTCTCGCCCGAACGTGGGCCTTCGGCCCGTAGTTCGGAGAGCCCTCCAACGATGGCTATTTATAACAGGCCTCATATCGGGGTGCTACCCTCAGGGCTCCCCCTGCCTCCGGGCAAGGGGACCTGAACAGCTTTCCGGGGAGCTTCCCCGGTAGAGATGTCGGAGGAGTCAGATGACAAACGTCGACAAGAAAACCAACCCGGTCCTCGTGGACCTGGTCCTGGACCTCAAGAAAATGTCCTGGACCAACGAGGCCCCCATCTGGCGAGACATCGCGAAGCGGCTCGAGAAGCCGACCAAGCGGCGTGTCGAAGTCAACCTCTCCCGCGTGGAGCGCTACCTCGGCGACGGCGAAATCGCCCTCGTCCCCGGCAAGCTCCTCGCGGCGGGCACCGTGACGCGGAAGATGACCGTCGCGGCCTACTCCTTCTCGGAGTCCGCCCGCGCCAAGGTGAAGGCCGCCGGTGGCGAATGCCTCACCATCCGCGAGCTCGCTGAACGCAACCCCAAGGGCCAGAAGGTCCGCATTCTCGGGTGATTAAAATGGCCACTGTGATCAACGGCGAGAACCTCGTTCTCGGGCGCATGGCCTCCCAGGTTGCCAAGCGCCTCCTCAACGGCGAGGAAATCCACATCGTGAACGCGGAAAAGGTGATCATCACCGGCACCCGCGACTCCGTCCTCGAAAACTTCGACTTCAAGCGCGACGTCGGTACCAACCGCAAGGGTCCCTTCTACCCCCGCACGCCTCACATGATTGTGAAGCGCACCGTGCGCGGCATGGTGGGCCACCGGTTCCCCCGCGGCCGCGCCGCGTACAAGAACCTCAAGGTCTGGATCGGCGTCCCCGAGGAGCTCGCCAACGAGCCCCTCACCACGCTCGAGAAGGCCTCGACCCGCACCGTCCGCTACGTGACGGTCGGCGAGATCTCCAAGTACCTCGGTGCCAAGTTCTGAAGGTGATGGAATGAGCAAGGTTGTCAACGTCAGCGGCAAGCGCAAGACCGCGGTCGCCCGCGCCTCCATCACCAAGGGCACGGGTAAGGTCCGCATCAACAACGTTCCCCTCGAGATCTACCAGCCCGAGCTCGCTCGGCTGATGATCCGTGAGCCCCTCGTCCTCGCCGGCGCCACCGCCGACAAGGTCGACATCGACGTCGCCCTCCAGGGCGGCGGCATCATGGGCCAGGCCAACGCGGCCCGCACCGCCGTGGCCCGCGCCCTCGTGGAGTTCACCGGGGACGAGAACCTCAAGAGCAACTACCTCGGCTTCGACCGCACCCTCCTTGTGAACGACACCCGTCACAAGGAACCCAAGCACCAGCTTGGCAAGGGTGCCCGCAAGAAGAAGCAGAAGTCCTACCGTTAAGGTGATGTCCAGATGATGATCCCCATCCGTTGCTTCTCGTGCGGCAAGGTCGTCGCGAGCTCCTACGAGCCGTTCCTCGAACGCACCCGCGCCGGCGAGAACCCCCAGAAGGTCATGGACGACCTCGGGCTCGAGCGGTACTGCTGCCGCCGGATGCTGGTCACCAACGTGGACCTCATCAACGACGCGGCGCCCTACGCCTAACCGCTCGGCACCGCCTGGACGATAGCTCCTCCGGCCGCCGCCCGCAAGGGCGGCACCCCCTCTTTTTCTCACCCCTTTTCCTGATAGCGATAGCTCCCGAAACGCCGTCTCCCGTCCACGCGCTTCACGTCCCCGGTGCCGCCCCGCCGATAGCGCGTTTACACAGGAAAACCGAGCCTAAAAGCCACATGAACAGGGCTTCGACACTTCCGCTCTCCCCCTGTGCGCAGCCCTATGAATAGGGTCAGCCTACAATAGGCCATGGAGTCCGTTGGGCGCTACCTCGAGGAAGTATGGGAGCAACCTCACGAGGTGCTGGACCTTTTCCTGCTCGTCCTCAACCCCCGCCGCCGCGTAAACGCAAACGACCAGGTCCCCTGGGCCGCCGAATGGCTCCTCAAGAAAGGCCTCGTCAGCGCCACCTTCGAGAAGCCCAAAAACCGCGGCATCCACGTCCGCCTCGAACCCACCGACCTCGGCCGCGCCGTCGGCGAACTCATCACCGCCATCTGAAGCCCCGGCCCCGCACCCTCCTTGCGAATCATTAAATAGGGCATGCTCGTTAGGAGGGTAGCCCCAAGCCACGTCTTCTGGGACCGTGGGGTAGCTTGGTATCCTTGCTGCTTGGGGTGCAGTTGACTCCAGTTCAAATCTGGACGGTCCCACTGATATCCCCTATCCTTGCTTAACAAGCGGGACGGGGTTTCACCTGTTTTTTTCGGGTCGCGCTTCACAGAATTTCCTCCTGGGGTTCGTGAGACTTGAAAGCGCGAAGGCGGGAGAGGCCGTCAATAATGTCCTGATCGCGGACCTCCGCGTACCGCGCCGTGTGCTTCGGCGTCGTGTGCCCTAACTGGCGCTGAATGAACAGCACGGAGGCCCCCTCCTGGGCCGCGAGGGTCGCCCAGGTGTGCCGCGCGATCTGCGCGTTCACCTCCACGCCCACGGAGGCCCCCACACGGCGCAGGATGCGCGTGAGGCTCCCAGGCTGCATCCGGGCCACCTTCCCGTTATGCGACGCCAGCCAGAAGGCCCCGCGGTCCTCCTGCGTGGGGAGCGGGCGCGGGCGAGCCTCCCGGTACCGCCGAAGGTGAGGCAGCGCCCACTCCGCGATCATCACGCGGCGCCGCTTCCCCCGCTTCCCGGGCTTCCGCACGAGGACGGTCCCCACCACGCGCCCGTCGGACGTGCGCGCGTCCAGGTCCACCTCCCCGTCCTCCACCTTCACCGACTCGCCCGGGCGAAGGCCCGTCCCGAGAAGCCACGCCACGGGCCCCGCCTCCTCCGCGGGCAAGTGCGGCAACACGGCCTTGATCCGCTCCACCTGCGCCGCGTCGAGCGCGCGGTACTCCTCGAACTCCTCCGGGAGCAGGCGCAGCGGGTTATCCTTGCGACCGTCCCGGAAGCGGAACCACGCATTGAGCGCCTTCGCCCGGTTGTTGTACTGGCTGAACGTCCACTCGTGCTCGGACCGCCCCTCCGCAAGGTACAGAATAGCGTCCTCCTCGGTGAGCGCGTCAAGCGTCAGGGGCTCAATCTCCTTCGCCACCTGGTTCCGCAGGCGCCGCGGGTACTCCTCCGCCGTCACCGTCGAGCGAATATCCGATTGGGTGAGAATCCACGCCTTGAAACGCCGCAAGTCCGCCACGCCTAAGCCTCCACGATGCACACGACCTCCCCGGAATCGCACCGGGCAAAGGGCCCCGTCACGGCCACGGGGCCCGCCCTGATGGGGGCAGGGCAAGCCCGCGGGCCGCGTGGGCCAAGGTCGAGAAGCCCCCGGGCGCCGCGGCGGGATGCAGCCTCCCGCGTAGCCCGGGGATTTGTCAGGGGTCCAGGGCAGGCCGCGATACTGCGGCGAACTCGGGGGGAATGTTGTTGGGATGCACTTTCCCCGGACCCGATGACCATGAATCACGCCCTCCCGATAGGGCGAGCGTGCAACACCGCGCCAGCCTGGCGCGGGAGTCCCTGTCGAATACCGCAATCCCAACAGCGGAACGTCGCCGTCGCATCCATCGGGAAACGGTTCCCCGCCCCACACGTCGGGCACGGGAACGTCAACGCCGCGGGACTCACTTCGGCCACGCTCCCGGGACGTACTGAGGCACCTCGCACCCGTGCGCGTGCTCCTCCTTCCGCAAGTCCACCTTGCAGGAGGGACAGGCCGCCGGAACGAAATTCGGGCAACCCGGCGCGCACGGAACCGGCACCGTCAGGCCACCCCCAACATGGGCCCCAGGAGCCCGTGCACGGCCTCCATGAGCTTCGCCCGCGCCTGCGGCGCAGGGCGCGAGGGGGAGGACGCGGGAGCGCCAGCCTTCGCGGCGTAGGCGGCGTAGGCGGCGTAGGCGGCGTAGGCGGCGTAG
>DATMKA010000313.1:0-2652 GCA_035553595.1 Thermoplasmatota archaeon
GCATCGGCATCGGCATCGTCGGCACCCTCGTCACGGGCCCCGCCCTCCGCGGCGACCTCGCCGCCCTCCTCGAGCTTCCGCCCCTCGCGGAGGCCGCCGGAACGGACGAGGAACCCACGGCCTAACCGACAAGGCATAAAGCCCCCGGCGTCCATGGGTGGCCCACCGAGGCTGCCCATGGACGTCCAGGTCCTCTCCGAGCAGTTGCGCCGCTGGCGATGGCGAGAGGCCATGGCCGCAGGCGTGCCGCCCCACCAGATTCTCACCAACGCCGCCCTCGACGGCCTTCTCCGCGCGCAGCCCGGCACCCTGCGGGAGCTCGCCGAGGTTCCCGGCATGACGGACGCCCTCGTGGGCCGCCACGGGCAAGCCCTCGTCCGCCTCATTCTCGAAGCCTCCGACGTGAAGGGCGCCCCCCTCCTGGACCCCGCCTTCTCTGAGGCTGGCGCGGGCCGCGACGCCCTCCGCGGGTTCCTCACGGACGTCTGGAGCACGGTTGCCGCAAGCGCCGCAAGCGCCATGGCCAGCGACGAGCCCATCCCCACCGCCTCAGGGAAATCCCTCCTGTACGTGGACGCCGTCACCGGCGCCGCCATCACCTACCGCGCGGGCAAGGCAGGCCCCCACGCCCTCACGCGGCGCGACCTCATGGGCGTGGCGCGGCGCGTCCTCGCGGGCGCGGGACGGCCCCTCGCGCTCGAGGAGCTCGGCACCGAGAACCCGAGCCACGTCGTCGTGTTCCTGGGGCTCACGCCCTACTTCGAGACTCTCTACGACCGGAAGGTCACGATCCGGGCGCGCGTCGATGCGTTGGATGCGGCGACGCGCGAGGCCGCGCCGGGGCAGGTCGAGTAAGGCCCAGGCAAGGCCTTGGGGCACCGAGCCTCGGCGATCTACGGTATACACAGAGGACTAAGAGGCACAGGGAACGCAGAGACCCCTCTTGGAACCGCAGAGGGGGCGGAGAGCGGGAGCCCACGAATCCCATCGTGTTGAGGGCGACCTGCGCGGTCGGGGTGCAGGGCCCGCTAAAGCAGGGAGCGTGCGAGGGCCGCCCGGAGGCTCTCCCAGCCCTCGGGGTTGAGCCGCCACGTGCGCGGGTGCGGTTCCGCGTGGCCGAGCGCGTGATGCACCCACGTCCCGTCCGGGGCGAGGGTGTGCGCTGTGAGGCGCAGGAAGCGCTCGTCCTCGGGGCCGCGCGTGTCCTTCATGCGCGGGCCCTCCAGCTCCACCCAGAGGCCCGCCTCGCCCGGCGGGAGCGCGCGGAACCGGGCCGCCAAATTTGACGCGAGGCGCCCATAGGCCTCCTCCGGGAGGTAGGTGGTGGCGACGGTGTTGAAGGCGAGCACCACGGAAGGCCGCGAGCGGGGCTGCGGGAACGGGAGCCGCGCCACCTCGTCCGCCATGTCCCCGGCCACGAGCCGGGGCGCCTCTGGCCCTTCGAAGGCGGTGAAGGCCGACATGGCGGCATCCAGCCGCGCGAGGCGCACGGTCTCATCGGCCCACACGCAGGAGCGCAGCAGGAGGCGCTGCGCGGGGTCCCTTACGTTCACGGGCCGCAGGTCGATCCCGAGGCGCGCCTCCACGGCAGGGAGCACGAGGCGGCCCTCGCCCGGAAAGGGGAGGACGCCCTCGACGCGCTGCTCGATGACGGTGCCCGCCGCTTCTGTTTCCAGGATTCCCTGGGGCGTGGTCCATCGCCAGGCGAGGCGGTCGGCGGCGAGGTTGAGGCCCGCGCTTGTTCCGAGGTCAAGAAGGCGGAGGCTCGCCCCGAACCAGACATGCAGCGCCGCCGCCGGGAAGAGCCAGGCGGGCGCGCGGGAAATCTCGTTCGTCTGGAGCTTGCCCTCGCGGAGGAAACGGCGCGTGTCCGGGGACGCCTCGCGCCAGAACCCCTGGAAGGCGCTCCGCAGCCCGTCGCGGTCGGCTGGCGCGTAGTGGCCGCCGACGCTCGGGTAGAAGGGCGCGAGCGCCTTCGCTTCGGGCATGTTCAGGAGGACGGCGCGGTGCAGGGT
The DNA here is from genome assembly GCA_035553595.1 of Thermoplasmatota archaeon. Taxonomy (GTDB): domain Archaea; phylum Thermoplasmatota; class SW-10-69-26; order JACQPN01; family JAJPHT01; genus DATMKA01. The sequence goes on from DATMKA010000313.1 coordinate 2,016, forward strand.
GGCGCCCACGAGGAGGCTCGGCTCCACGGGGGAGAGGAAGCGGCGCTCTGCCCACGCCCCCGCGAGCGCTTCCGCGAAGGGCGCGTACTCGGGCCAGGGGTCCTCCTCGGCGGCGAGGGGCATGACCCCGCGGGCGGCCTCGTCCATGAGGGCCTCCATGAGGGGGCTCGTCGCGCGGCAGAAATTGCGCTGGTTCTCGAAGGCGCGGAGGATCCGCTGCCACCCGTCCGGCGGCTCCACGGGCCGGGGATGGCGGGCGGTCCCCAAAAAGGCGTGGGGTGCCTAGGCCGTGGCCTTGTCGGGCTCGGCCTGGGCCTTGAGGGTGTGGCGGCGGGCCCACTCGGCGAGGGTGTGGAACACGGGCTCGAGCTCGTGGGCCTTGGTGGTGGCGTCGTAGTCCACGCGGGGCGGGATCTCGTTGTAGGCGGTACGGGTGAGGAGGCCGGCCTCCACAAGCTCCTTCAGCCGCTCGCTGAGGGTGTTGGGGCTGAGGCCGAGGCGGTTCTGGATGTCCACGAAGCGGAGGGGGCCCTGGTTTTCGTGGATGAACATCGCGAGGATGTCGAGCATGTGGGCCTTGCCGAGGATGCGGAACAGGTCGCCGATCTGGCAGCCTTCCTCCGCGCCCGTGCAGGGA
>DATMKA010000314.1:0-27704 GCA_035553595.1 Thermoplasmatota archaeon
TCCCCCTACTCCGCCAGTGACGGCGGCGAGGCCGACCTCGCGCCCCGCCTCCGCGGACGCCTCGAAGCCTTCCGCATGGAAATGGCGGCCATCCTCAACGCCGAGCTCGAGAACGTCGAGAAGGACTTCGACGGCGAGATCCTCGCCCTCGAAAACCGCCTCGCCCTCGTCCGCGAGGAAAACATGCGCCGCGCCGCCGAAGTGGCCCGCATGCGCCTCGAGCACACCTCGGACAAGCAGCGCCGCGACAAGGACTTCCACCGCCTCGAGCAGGCCATGGCCGCCATGCGCATGGACCTCGAGCACTCCCTCGCGGAAAACCGCGAGCTCAACGAGCGCTACATCAAGCTCCAATCCGCCTTCCAGGAGAAGACCGCCTCCCTCGAACGCGTCGAACGCCAATTCCAGGAGGAGCTGCACAACCGCGAGCGCGAGATCAAGGACCTCACCGCCGCAAACGCGCGGTTCGAGCGCAAGATCAACGCCCTAATGGAAGTCCAACGCCGCTTGGAAGACGCCCTCGGTCAAGGCTGAGTGCCTCCGAAGGGAGGGCTCATCCCTCCGACGCCCCCGGTCCTCCGGGGGCCGCAACCCTTTTTCCCACACCCCTTGTTCTTGCAGCGACTCCCATGATCCTGAGCGACCGGGACATCCGCGAGCGGCTGAGCAAGGGCGACCTCAAGGTGGGCCCCCTCGAGGACCCCGACCTCCAGATCCAGCCCGCAAGCATCGACCTGCGTCTTGGCCACGAGTTCCTCGTCTTCCGCACGCCCCACATCCCCTACATCGACCCCCGCGAGGTTCCTGACGGCTACACCGAGAAGATCACGGTGGCGGACGATGGGGTTTTCATCCTGCACCCTCGGGAGTTTGCCCTCGGCACGACGCTTGAGCGCGTGGAGATTCCGGATGACCTCGTGGCCATGGTGGAGGGCCGCAGCAGCCTCGGGCGCCTCGCCATTGTCATCCACGCCACCGCCGGTCTCGTGGACCCCGGCTTCAAGGGACACATCACGCTCGAGCTCAGCAACCTCGGCAACGTCCCCGTGGCGCTCCACCCCCGCATGCGCGTGAGCCAGATCGTGCTCCACCGCATGCAGAGCCCCGCCGAGCGCCCCTACGGGTCCCCGGGCCGCCAGAGCAAGTACCAGGAGCAGCGCGGGCCCGTCGCGAGCCGCATCATGCAGGACCGCGACTACGGGTCGCCGGGCAAGCGGTAGCGCTTCGCGCGTCCCTCCACCTCGGCGGCCACGAGCCGCGCGCGCTCCAGCCGCGCAAGATGCCAGTAGGCGGCCTTCTCCGACACGCCGGCGGCTCTCGCGAGATCCGCGAGGCTCATGGCGCCCGCCTCCCGGAGGCCTGAAAGCAGGCGGGCCGCGGTCGCCCCCGGGAGGGGGGTGGGCCTGCGCGCCGAGGGGGGCACGGCACCGTTCAGGTAGTGCTCCACGCCCCGCGCGCCCCGCACGGGCACCACGAGCCCCACCTCCGTGAGGGCGGCAAGATGGTGCGCCACCGTGGTGGGCGCAAGCCCCACCAGTCGGGCGAGCGTGGCTCTCGGGGCGCCGGGGTTGGCGCGCACCGCCTCCAGGAGCGCGCGCCGGTGAGGGTGCCGCAGGGCCTCGTCGGCCCCCGGCAGGAAACGGGGAATTCCAGCCATGGGTCCCGCTGCTATCACGGAATGATATAAGGGTTCATGAACGCCCCTCCACCACCCCCTCGGGCGGTCCCATCAACGAGCGGCCGGGCAAGCCCCGTGTTTGCCGGAACGTATGCATAGGTGGAGGGCGCAACTAGATCCGATCCCTATGCCGGGCGAGCCGTCCCCCTCCGCCGCTTCGCTCCCCTTCCGCCGCATCGTCGTGGCCGTGGACGCCTCCGAAAGCGCGAAGCACGCCCTCGCCTGGGGCCGCGCCCTCGCCACCCACCCCGACACCCAGGTGTGGATCCTCCACGCGGCCGCCTCCCCCTCCCTCATCATGCAGACTGGAGGCGGCCTTGCCGGTCCCGTCCCCGTGGCCGACCTCGTGCGCTACGAGGAGGAACGGGGACGCCTGCTGCTCGAGGAGGCGCGGCGGGAATTCGGCGACATCCCCGGCCACGTCGAGACGGTGCTCCGGGAAGGCCCCCCGACCATGGTGCTCGCCGACTTCGTCCGCGAGGTCCGCGCAGACTTCGCCATCGTCGGCTCGGAAGGCCGTGGACCCCTCGGGCGGCTCCTCCTCGGAAGCGTGGCCGACGCCGCACGGCACCGCATCGACACCGACCTCCTCGTGGCCCGCACCGACCCGCCCCTCGACCGCATCGTCGCCGCCGTGGACGACTCCCCCCTGAGCGCGCAAGCGGCGCTCCACGCCCTCGAGTTCGGCCGCGCCTTCGGCGTCCCCGTGGACCTCCTCCACGTGCTCCCCGCGGCCTACCGCGGCATCCCCGAGGAGGAGCGCCGCGCCCTCACCGAAACGCTCCGCGACGTGCAGCCGGCCCTTGCCGACCCGAGCGTGTCGCTCACGGTGGACTTCGGCGACGCCGCCGAGGTCATCGTGGCCCACGCCGAAGCCAGGGGATGCGACCTCATCGCCATGGGCTGCCGCGGTCGAAGCGCCCTCGGCGAGCTCGTGCTCGGGAGCGTGAGCCGCGAAGTGTCCCACCGCGCCCACGTGTCGGTCCTCATCGCCAAGGAACCCGCGCATTAGGCGCCCCCACGTCCGGGTTTGCGCCAACCTTATGGCCTTCCCCGCGCTTGCGCGCACCGTATGGCCACCCCCGTCGACCGCCCCCCGAACCGCGGCTTCGTCCTCGGGCTCCTTCTCGTCCTCGGGGTTGCGGCAGCCCTCGTGGTCCTCCCCTTCCTCTCCTACGTCATTCTCGGCCTGCTCGGGGCCTACTTCCTCCACCCCGTCTACCGCCGCCTGCGCGACCGCACGAAACGCCCTGGCCTCGCCGCCACCCTGCTCCTCCTCGCGGTTCTCCTCATGGTCCTCCTGCCGCTTGCGTACATGGGCTACGAGATTGTGGCAGGCGTGAACGCGCTCGCCGGGAACACGACCGCGGAATCCGTGGGTGCCACCCTGGACCTCATGCTTGGGCGGCTCTACGGCCTTGTGGGGCTCAACGCGCCCGCGCCGGGGACGGCCTCCGACCTCATCTCGGAGGCGGTGCCACGAGCCCAGGCGTGGCTTGGAGCGCAAGTGCCGGGAATCCTCACCTTCCTCGGCAACCTCTTCGTGGGCCTCTTCATCCTCGCCTTCACCCTGTTCTACGGCATGGTGGACGGAGAACGCTTCCTCGCCTACGTGCGCTCCTCCCTCCCGCTCACCGAGACCCATGGCAAGCACCTCTTCACCGAGATGAGCCGCACGGTGGATGCCGTCTTCTACGGCCAGGTGGCCGCCGGTGTCGCGCAAGGCGCTCTCGGCACCCTCGCCTTCCTCGTGCTCGGCGTCCCCCACGCCTTCTTCTGGGGCTTCCTCATGGTGCTCGCGAGCATCATCCCCTTCATCGGCGCCTTCATCATCTGGGCCCCCGCCGTCCTCTACCTCTTCGCCCTCGGCCACACCTGGCAGGCCGTGGCGCTTCTCGTGTGGTGCGCTGTCGTCGTGAGCAACATCGACAACGTCCTCAAGCCCCGCCTCATCGGGAAGCGCGCCGAGATGCACCCGGCAGTGGCTTTGATCGGCGTCCTCGGCGGTCTCGTCGCGTTCGGCTTCGTGGGCTTCATCGTGGGGCCCCTCGTGCTCAGCCTGTTCGTGGCCGTTGTGAACTTCTGGCGGGAGGACTACTTGCAGCATTATACTCCGGTGGATGCTCCGGTTGTCGAGGGCTCCGGATCGGAGTAGGTGTGGGTTCCGAAGGGGATCACAAAGGGACCAGAGGATACCTCAGAGGACACAAAGGGGGCTTGCTCGTGCTGCTCGGTGCGGGCAGCGTAGGACACGCGAAGGGGCGAGGCGGCGAAGGGCCACGAAGGGCGAAGCTGCCCCTAGAGCGGGCATCTCGGGGCAAGGCGGCGGGCCTTCGCTGGCCATCGCTCCTTCGCCTCTTCGCGTTTCCTAAGCTGCCCACACCCCCGGAGCGAGCGCAACCTCTCTTCGTGCTCTTTGGGGTATCCTTCGCCCCTTTGTGATCTAAAGGTGGCGCGCCGGAGCCCTGAAGCTCAAGCCTTCTTCTCAGGCGCCGCCCGCAAGTGGGCCGAGGCCACCTGCAGCGCCGTCTGAACAAGCCGCTGCGCCTCCGGGTGGCTCTCGCGCCGCATCCAGTAGGAGGGGAACCCGAGGCCGCTTACGTTGAGCTTGCCGCCGCTCGCGTTGGGGTGGCCGCCGCCGCCGAACTGCTGCGCGACCAGGTGGCAGCACTCCATGCCCTTGCGGGAGCGGAGGCTCATGGACCCCGTGGGCTTGATGAGGATCCCGATGTCGGCGCCCTGCCGGTCGTAGAGGCCGTGCAGCAGCTCATTGGTGGGGAAGTAGCCGTAGAGGATGGCAACGGTGGCGCCGCCCTCGCGGTGGAGCTTCGCCTTCCGGAGGCCGAGCTCCAGCAGCTTCTCCTTGCGGGCACGGGCCTTCTTCGCGGCCTCCAGGAAGACCGGGTTCTCGGGGGACGGGTTCTCTTCGAGGGCCTTCTGGAACTTGTAGCCGCCCATCTCGTAGAAGGCGTCTGCGAGCATCGCGCTCCTCGGGTCCTTCCGGAGCCACAGGTCGTGGTCGCGCACAACCTCCGCGAGGGCCTTGGCCTGCTCGTCGTTCGGGAGGAGCGCCTTCTGCACGAGGCTCGCGCCGCACTCCGCCGAGGCGAAGTCCACGGTGAGGCGCGCGTGCGCCTCTAGCGCATCGAGGTTCGCGCCCTCCCACTGCTTGTGGTGGTGGTCGCGCCACTGGATGCGCCAACCGCCCTCCTCCAGGGCGCGGAGGGATTCCGCTATCTCGGCATCCTGCCCCTTCTGGAAGCTGAGGTCGCTCACCACGAGGTCGCGGGCGCGGCCCGGCACCTCCGAGAGCTTCCGCAGCACCTCCGCCGTCTCCGTCGGATCGATGAACAGGGAGTCCACCGCGCCGGGGCCGTAGGCGCGGCGCACGAGGAAGTCCGAGAGCGCCCCGTCCATGCACCCCTTGTGCGTGAGGTGGAGCGCGAGCGACGCGTGGAAGGCCCGGTCGTAGAGGCGGCGCTCCCACTTGTAGCGCTTCCAGAAGCGGGGAATGAAGAAGCGGTAGGAGGGATAGTAGAGAGGCACGGCCGTTCGGGCCGAGTACCCCCTCCCATCGATTTAACCTATCGACTCCCTCAAGGGATGGGCGCCTGCAACGCGCAGGTGGGGCAGGTGGCCGTGAGGGGCCGGACGCCCTCCGCCTCGAACTTCGTGTCGCACTGGGGGCAAAGCAGCACGAAGCGCTCCGGCTGGGGCCCCTTCTTGGCTTTCACGGGGACGGACACCGTGGGGGCCTCCGCCTGCTTGGCGGGCTTCTCCTTGGCCTTGGCGGCGGCGGGCTCGGGCTTCTTGGCGCCGGGCTTCGCGGCGCGGCCGCGCGGCGCCATGGCCCGCCCATAGGCGCTCGTCATGACGCCGCCCACCATGAGGACGCCGCCGAAGACGACCAGGTAAAAGTACGTGATATCGTAGGTGCGGTCGCCGGTGTAGCCGTAGAAGGCCGCCACGAGGCCGAGGGAGGCCGCGGCGATGCCGCCAGGAAGCAGCAGCTTGCGGACGGTTTCCGACACCATTCCAACGGGGATTGGGGCTACCCCGGATAATGGTTCCGATGACGGCGTGGGGGCGTTGCTGGGGCCTCTCGTGCTGGACGGTGTGGGCCGTCTCGTGCTGCGGAGTGGTGGAGGGGCGGAGGCCTAGGAATACGCGGAGCGGGTAGAGGCACGGGGGACGCGGAGGCCTTTTTGAGAATCCGCGGAGGGGGCGGAGGCGCGGTTCCCCTTGCGCTCACGCTGTGCCGCCAAAACAGGGGATTTTACAGTGGTGTAAAGGTCCTCGTTGGGGTCGTCATGCCCCTTGTGATGTCCTCTGCTGCTCCACAGCTCCTTTTCGCCCTCGACTCAGGTCCTCGCAACCGCCAACGCGGCCCCTCCGTCCCTCCGCGGATCCTAAAACTGTCTCCGCGTCCCCCGCGCCCCTACCAGCTCCGCGTATTCCTAGGCTCCGCGCCCTCCGTCGCCTCCGCGCTAGGGAGGCAACACCGCCCGCGCCGCCTCCAGGCACTCCTGGTAAACGGCCTCGGCGTCCCGGTCCGCAGGCACCACGCGGTAATACCCCCGCTCCGCCGCGAGGGTGAGATAGTTGCCGCGCACCACCTCAAGGAAGTCCGCATGCTCGAACTTCTCGAGGCTCCCTCGGGATTTCAGGCGCTCGAGCGCCGTGGGCACCGGGAGGTCGAGGAGGAGCGTGAGGTCCGGGTTGCGGTTGAAGGGAGCCTGGATGGCCTCGAGCCAGCGGAGGCTGTCGATGCCCCGCGCCCCGAGCGTGGCCCTGAGAACGGCGCCCTGGTAGGCGAAGCAGGAGTCGGCCCAGCGGTCGCACACGATGCTCGTGCCCGAGGCGAGGGTGGCCTCCACGCGCTCCACGTGGGCCGCGTGGTCCGCCAGGAAGAGGAAGGCCTCCGCGAGGTCGGGAATGCGCTCCTGCATGCCGCGGCGCACCGACTCCCCAAGCCACGACTTCGTGGGCTCCACCGCCCACTCCACGTCCCGGCCGTCCTTACGCAAGGCCTCCGCAAGGCGCTTGCTGAGCGTCGTCTTCCCCGACCCGTCGATGCCTTCGAGCGTGATGAGGCGGCCGCGCCGTGTCATGCGAGCGTAGAATGGGGCCCTCAACGTGAGGGTTTCGATCCCGATCGATTAGGGAGGCGGTCTCGGTGTCACGCCGCGTTCTCCTCCCGGCTGGCGAGTACGTGGGAGATTGCGGCGTTGCTCACCGCGAGGCTCAGGCACACCACCGTCAAGAGGTAGAGCGCGCTGATGCCGAGCAGGATGGGGCCGTCCGCCCCAGGGCCCGCGAGGACGTCTGCGAGGGTTGTGAGGCCGACGCACCCTAGGCCGGCCCAGGTGAGCCGTTGTGCCCAGAGCCCCAGGTTGACCTCGATGCGGCGGTTGGGATTGACGGGCTGGGCGTTTCTCGTCCGGAGGTACACAATTAGAGATCCAAAGCCCGCGATGATCATGCTTGCTGCTGCAACACTCCCGTGGACCTGAACGGCCCAACCATACTGCCGGATGACTTCAACCACGGCCGCCGTGCCCCCGCCCAGAATCACGGGTAACAGGGCCAAGGCGCTGCTTGCGACCTCTTGCGGGGTTATTCGCTTGCTCACGCTCGAAAATATATCAATCGCTTTATGAGCGTTCGCAAGGTTTGCGGCCCCAAACCTTCAAACCCCCCTCCGCTTTCTCACCCCCAAGTGCCCCCCATGACTCGCGGCAAGCTCCTCTACACGGGCAAGGTCAAGCAGGTCTACGACGCCGGCCCCGGCGAGCTCGAGTTCCACTTCACGAACAACATCAGCGTGTTCGACAAGATCATCCCCACCCAGGTGCCGAAGAAGGGCGAGACCCTCAACCGCATCAGCGAGTACTGGTTCAACAAGGTGGAAAAGGAGCTGGGCGTCCCCACGCACTTCATCCGCCGCACCGGGCCCGAGGACATGCGCGTGAGGAAGGTGGAGGTCATCCGCGACTACAACCGCCTCTCCTCCACGAGCACGGGCCACCTCATCCCGCTCGAGGTCATTTGCCGCCACTACGTCGCGGGCTCCCTCCACGACCGCCTGAAGGCGGGCGTCATCCGCGCGAAGGACCTCGGGTTCACCACCGACGAGGTGCCTCCCGTGGGCACGAAGCTTCCCCGCCCCTTTGTCGAGTTCACGACGAAGCTCGAGCCCGTGGACCGTGAGCTTTCCGAAGGCGAGGCCCTTGCCATCAGCAAGCTCACCCCCCTGGAGTTCCAGCGGCTCAAGCGCATCGTCCTCCAGGTGGATGCGATTATCGAGCGCGAAGTCTCGAAGCGCGGCCTCATCCACGTGGACGGCAAGAAGGAGTTCGGCTTCAACGAGAAGCGCCAGATCATGCTCCTCGACACCTTCGGCACTCCCGACGAGGACCGCTGGTGGGACGCCGCCGAGTACGCGAAGGGCAACATCGTGGACGTGAGCAAGGAGTTCGTGCGCCAGCACTACCGCAAGACCGGCTACCACGCCGAGCTCATGGCTGCCCGCAAGGCCGGCGCCACCAAGGAGACGGAGCCCCCGATTCCCGCCCTTCCCGAGGACGTCACGCGCCAGGTCACGGACCTGTACGTGAAGCTCTACGAGCGCATCACGGGCGAACGCTTCTGAGGCGGCCAGGCTGGCCGGTAGGCGACGCCCTTAAGCGCCGAGAGGAGCCGATCCCCGCGCTGTGACGCAGAACGTCGGCACCTCCGGCCGGGTCCTCGATGAGACGGGGCGGCCCCTCGCAGGGCTCCTGGTATCCGTGCACAACCGCAACCTCATGGGCCCGGACGACCTCCTCGGAACCGCCTTCACGGACCCGGAGGGTCGCTACGACGTGCGCTATCCCCCCGAGGCCTACACGCGCTTCCTCGTGACGCGCCCCGACCTCCAGGTCACCATCCATGACGCGGCCGGCATCCGCTTCCTCGCCGCCACCGAGAAGGTCCCGAGCGTGGGCGCCGAGGTGCAGGCCATGCCGGACCTCACCGTTCCGCGGGCCTACGCCTACGGGTGGCTCGTGACGGTCGGGGAGGCCGAGCCCACGTGCCTCTCCATGGGGAACGACGTCGCCTTCCTCGTGGACGGGGAGGCCGCCTTCGCCGCCCTCACCGAGGCCGTGGACCGTGCTCAGCGGAGCGTGTACCTCACCCAGTTCATGTTCGAGCCCGATTTCGAAACCACCTTCGAGGAGGGTCCTGCGAACGGGAGGCGCCTCGTGGATGCGCTCCTCGACGCCGATGCGCGCGGCGTGGACGTGCGCGTCCTCATCCGCGAGACGCCCGTGCTCCGCGACTCCTCCACGACGCTCCCCACCTTCTTCGCAAAGGCAAGGGATGGGGCCCACAACATCCGCATCCAGACCTATCCGCTTCCCCTCCACACCCTCCACGCCAAGGCCGTGGTCGTGGACGGGGAAGAGGCCTTCCTCATCGGCCAGCCTTTCGAGCAACGCTACTGGGACACGCGAGCGCACCACGCCGAGGAGCTCCGCCGCGCGCCGGGCCGGCCGCCCCTCCACGATGTCTCCATCCGCCTGCGTGGCCCCGCTGCCGGGGACGTGGGCGCCTTCGTGGCGGAGCTGTGGAATTGCCGCCAGGACCACGACCCCATGCCGGAGCCCACGCGGCCTGGCCCCGTTGGGCGGCACGCGGTCCAGATTGTCCGCACGGTGCCGCCCTCCCAGCTGCCGCGCCGCGAGGGTGGCGAGTTCGGCATCCTCGAGGCCTACGAGCGGGCCTTCGCCGCGGCTGAGCAGTTCGTCTACATCGAGACGCAGTATTTCACGAGCGGCGCCATCACCGAGGCCCTCCTGAAGGCCCTCCGCAAGAATCCCGACCTCGAGGCCATCCTCGTGCTGAACACCACGGTGGACGTTCCCACCTACATCTCTTGGCAGAACCGCCGCGTGCGTGAACTCCTCCACCCCGACGTGCGGGGCCGCGTGGGCGTCTTCACCCTCGCGAGCATGCGCGGCAGCCCCCAGCCTCCCACGCCCATCTACGTGCACAGCAAGGCATCAGTGGTGGACGACCGGTGGGCCACCGTGGGTTCGGCCAACCTTGATGGCATCTCCCTCGAATCCGCTTACGAGTTCGGCCTGCAGAACAAGTGCAACCTCGACCTCAACGCCGTGGTCTTCGACGGCACCGATGGCCTCACCCCCGCCACAGGCGCCGTCCGGGGGCTCCGGTGTAGCCTGTGGGCGGAGCACCTTGGCTGCACCGCGAAGGACGTGGCCGAGCGGCCCCCCGGCGGGTGGCTGCGGCCCTGGCGGGAGGCGGCGGAACTCAACCAGGCGCTCCTCGTGAAGGAGCAGCGCCTCGCCCGCGGCTTCGTGCTCCCCTATCTCGAGCACGAGCTTCCCTGACCCGAGAGCCGGTGGCGGTGCCGCGCCACGAGCCGGTACACCGCGTCGCGGAGGGGGCGGGGGACCACGAGGAGGGCCGCGAGGAGCGGCCAGGGCCAGCGGAGGCGCCTCGCGACGCGCAGGGCCGCCGTGGACCGTAAGCTCACTCGCGGGCCCTCGAAGAGCACGATGGTGTCGGCGGCCGTCTCCGTGAGCCCTGCGGCGTCGAGCCGGGCGGCGGCCTCGGGGGACGCGGCGGCAAGCACCGTGAGGCGACCCCGGGGGTCGCGCTTTTCCACGAAGCGGGCGGCCCTCGTGCAAAAGCCGCAGTCGCCGTCGAAGATGAGCGTGGCGGGCTCCATGCAGCCCTTGGAAGTGGGGCAATAATCCTTATGAACTCCACGGTCCTCTGGGGCCTCGTGCTCGAATTCCGGATGAAGGCGGTCCTGTCCCAGGAAGAGGTGCCTGAAGTGCAGCGCCAGCTGGAGGCGCTCCGCGGCGTCCAGCCCCTCAAGCCCATGACCGACCACTACTACGTTCACTCGAGCAAGCCCTTCACGCCCGGCGAGGAGGCGCTCCGCATCCGCGTCACGCCCCAGGGGTCCGTGATCACGCACCGCGGCGGCCTCAAGGACCCGGAGTCCAAGAGCCAGCTCGAAACCACCCTGAAGGTGTCCGGCGGCCAGGCCCACGACTTCCTCGTGGCGCTCGGCTTCAACCAGATCAAGCAGGTGGTCAAGCAGCGCCGCACCTACGTGCTGAACGGCTTCGAGCTCCACCTCGACCATGTCGAGGGCCTCGGCTGGTTCCTGCAGGCGGTCCGCTCCGTGAACAAGCAGGCCGATATGCCGCTCGCGAAGCTCGAGGCGCAGCGCCTGTTCAAGCGCTTCAACCTCGCCAAGTTCGAGCCCCGCAGCTATCTCGAGCTTCTTCTCGAGAACAACGGCGCGGGCGCCACTGCGGGCTGATAACAGCTCACACGCCTTTTTACCCGTTCGGCTCGGGATTCCATACTTCCCACACGCTATCCGTCCGGAGAGTACATGCTCTCCCGACAACGCGTCGGATGTTGATTGGGAAAGTTCATTAAGGAGACGCACGCGTTCTTTTACTGACTGGGAGGGAGACGATAGTCAAGCGTGCGTCCCGCAGGCAGCCGCAGGTGCCCACCGCCACCGTGTGGTGTGCCCAGTGCGACTGGGCGCTCGAGGATCTCCCGCAGCCCCTTGCTGCGCTTCTCCCCCGCTGTTTTTCGTGCCACAGCCAGCCGCTCGTGGTGCTTCCCCATGGGCCGCCCGTGACGGTGCGCCTTGCGGGCGGCGCGTAAACTGGTCGGTTGAAAGGCCGAAACCGTTTTGACGTGCGATAGCGTGGCTTGCGCCGGGAGGCCTTCCACCTTGAAGTCCACGCTCAGCGCCATTGCCGTCGCCCTGCTCATGGTTGTTCCCACCCTCGTGACGAGCGACATGGTGGCGGGCCAAACAACGACCCCGCCGAGCGCCCTCGGCCAAACCCCGCCCCTCGGTCTCAGTGACGCCGACCTCGTGGCCTGGACCTTCCCCGCCGATGGACGCAAGGACACCTCCACGGACCCCAACCCCCTGGAACGCCTCACGGGTTACTCCTACGTTTTCCCTGGAACCACTCCCGGTTCCACCATCCACATCCTCGCCGCAGGCATCCAGCGCGGCGGGTCCAAGCCGCTCGACCCCGCCCACGACGCCTTCCGCTTCCACACCATGGACACGGACCGGGCGAGCTTCAACGGGTACCTGGGCCACGTTACCGGAGACACCACCGCCCATGCCATCATCGTCTGCCGCGTCAAGACGGCGACGGCGGACATGCCGTGTGCGGACCTCACGATGAGCGTCGGTGTGCAAGGGGCCCCCCTCTCCACGAGAACGGGCCTCACCCCCGACCGCCTCGTGGCCTCCGGCACCCAGACCCCCGCCTTTTCCCCAAGCTCCGACCACTCTGCCTTCGCGCACCCCCTCACGTGGGCCAACATGCGCACGGAAACCACCGTCGCCGACCCGGTCACGGCCACGCGCACGGACTTCACCGACGGCTCCATCTTCACGGTCCGGCTGGCCCCGCTCAGCGGCACGAGCGCCGGCTCCCTCACCTCCTCCTTCGTCCTCCTCGCACCCCACCTCTATGGTCTCACCGACGGAGCCGTCCTCCAGAGCTTCGGCCAGTACGGCGTCAACCAGGTGGTGTATCTCGATGCCCGCCTTCTGAAGGGCACCGCCGCCGTAGGCGCCTTCCGCGAGCCCGTGTGGCGCACCATGCACGGCGAGACCGCCAACGACGACTGGGGCCTCCGCTTCTGCACCATCGCCTACCCTGGGCCCGAAGCAATCCAACAGTGGATGAGCGGCCGGGGCGGCGACGCTCCCACGTGGATGAACTCCTGCCGCCGCGAAGCCTCGAACACCCTCCGCCTCACCTGGAGCGAGTTCCTCGCCTCGCCCTCCGTGGCCCAGGTGCGCGAAGCCGCCTCCGCCAACAACGACCTCACGAAGCTCGGCGCGCTCGCTGAGGCCTTCGTCAAGAGCCATCTCGGGCTTGGAACGGAAAAGGGCCGCCGCGGCCCCACGCACTGCAACCAGTACAACCCGTGCCTGTGGGTGCTGCCCCCCGCGACGGGCCATGGCGTGAAGGTGCTCGACGTCCGCGTCAAGGCGGGCGACCAGTGGGTGGAGCCTCTCAACGACGCAAGAGTGTTCGGAGGCCCCACGCGGATCATGCTTTCCATCCAGGACATGTTCCTGAACACGGGGGGCACCCCGGTGGACTTCGCCCACACGGGATCCGAGCAGCCGCTCCTTACCCTGGAGATTGTCCCAAGCCCCGTGGCCAAGCCCACCGCCACCGGCTTCATCGTGGACCGGCCCGGCGAGGACATCGCTGGAGGCTTCCTCACCCTCGGCATGAAGGAGAACACGCTCGGGCTCGGCGTGGGCGGCAAGCCCCGCGCGGCCGCCATCCCCCTCCTCGCATCGCCCGTCGGCGGCAGCGTCTCCCCCTACATCGTGGACTGGGCCACCGAGGGGCCCGTGGCCACCGTCGAAGCCCTACGGTCGTGCGTCAACGTCGCCTACAGCCACAACGACGTGGGCCTACCCCCCAACTGGGGGTCGGCCACGGAGCCCCGCCTCGCGCTCGACAACGCCGTGGGCGCCACCTGCTACGATCTCAAGGATCTCATCGAGAACCTCACCCGCGTGCGCCTCCCCAACGTGCAGCTGGGGCTTCTGCTCGAGATCCGCGAAGGGGACGGCTTCGGCGTGGAGGTGGAGCTTCCCTACCTTCCGGCCGTCAAGGCCCATGCTGCCTGGCAGCGCGGCGAGGACACGCGCAACGGGTGGCGGTTCCCCCTGCACGCCCTCGCGCAAGGCTCCCCCGCGCCCTGGATGGATGGAAGCCCCCTGTCCATCGACCTGGAGGACCGGACTCACGCGAAGATGGCGCGCCTCGTCATCACGCTCCCCGACTACCTCCCGAAGGACGTGCTCGCCGACGTGAGCCTCCTGCTCTCCTACGTCCTGCAGGGGCTCGCGGTGGCGGTCCACATCGAGATCGATGATCTCCCCTCCACGCCCTTCACCGAAATGATCCTGCCCGAGATCGATAAGATCGCGGACAAGCTGAACCTGCCGCACCTGCCGCTCGTCATTTCCGCAGGCACCCTCCCCACGCGCCTCGTGGGGGGCCTCGCTCCCGAGGAACGCCTCTTCACCATCACGGGCCTCGCGGCGGATCCGCGCTTCATCACCATCGGCGCAGGCAATCTCACCCACGGCGTGGCGCCCTGGTCGCGCCTCGGGCCCGGCCCCGCCCTCACGCCAAAGCCCGATTTCCTCGCGCCCTCCCCGGTGGATGCGACGCTCATCTCCGTCGCCAACGTCGTTCCCCTCGTGGAGATGTTCATGCTCGCGGGCATCCGCGAGTCTGAGGCCGTGCGCGGCGCCCTCGCCTCCATCGCCATCCCCGTGGGCGAGCTGAAGCCCACGGTCGCAGGCACGCCCTACCACACGTTCTACATGCAGGGGTATGGCGTCCTCGACATCGAGACGCTCCTCGGGGACCTCACCCCCGACGACTCCATCCCCGCGCTCAACCTCCTCGTGGGCCTTGCCCGCACCGCCTTCAAGACAGTGCCCATCGAGGGGGTTCCCGGCATCGCGCCCCTCGAGCAGCCCCGCCCCATGGCGGCGCCCCTCTACGGGTCCGCCGTCGTCTTCGACAACGTCACCCGGAAATTCCTCGTCTTTGGCGGACGCACCGAGTGGCAGCAGGGCTGCCCGGACTTCTCCGCTTACGCCTGCCGCACCGTGTGGGAGTATGACCCCAAGGCCAACGGCAGCATGCGGAAGGTGGCGACCCTCCCCTTCAACCTCATCGTCGGAGACGCCGCCTTGGTGGGCCGCGAGGTCTTCCTCGTGCAAGAGGGCAACCCCGGCTGGATCTGGAAATACAACCTCACCACCCAGGTCTTCACCCGGACGGCCACCAACCTCTCCGCCCACACGTACATGCCGAAGCTCGCGTGGACCGGGAAGGACCTCGTGATCCTCAACGACCGCACCGTCATCCACTACGACCCCGTGAGCGACCGGCGAACGGCCCTCCGCGCCAACCACCTCCCCTTCACGGCAAAAGGCTCCGCGGTCTTCACCAACGGAACCCACCTGTTCATCGCCGGCGGCGGCGTCTGCCAGACGCCCCCCGAAAAGCCCTGCGCCCACCTCCTGCGCCTCAACACCGCCACGGACGCCGTCGCCACCTTCGGCACGGGCTTCCCCGCCGCCTTCAAGGCCGCCGCAGCCGTCTATGACGGACGCTACGGCTTCGTGTTCGGCGGCGACACGGGATCCTCCTCCACCTCGACCCCCACCGCCCTCGCGTACCGCGTCGACCCCACCAACGGGGAAGTGAAGGCGCTCACGACGCTCCTGCCGAGCCTGCAGACGAACTACATGGGGGCGGCCTTCGACGGGGAGGAGGCGTGGCTCTTTGGCGGCGGCGGCCCCACGGGCATTTCGCGCACCGTGCTCCGCACCCCCACGAGCATTCCCCGCGCCGTGGGCCCCGCGATGGTGCCGCCCCACTTCTCCGGCATCGTCGACGACGTCGAGGATCCGAGGGAGATCCTCGGCCTCACGCTGCCCCCCGGGCTCCTGGACATCCTCCAGTGGGATGGCCGGGTCCGCGTCCACATCGACGCCCCGCTCATTCCTGGCGCCCTCTTCACCGACTGGGGCACCGTGGACCACGCCCGCGCGAGCCCCATGGGGCTCAAGCTCATCGACATCGAGCCAGGCATCGGCGCAAGCGCCGCCCTCCTGCGGAACCTCGTGACCAACGCCACGGGCATCGCCGGGCCCGCCCGCGACATCCTGCGGGACGCCCTCGGCCTCCTCGACCTCAGCGTCGCAGGCCCCGACCGCGTCACCGTGGAGTCGGAGCACTACTACCTCTTCGACCTCCTGAAGACGGACTACCTGTTCGCAGCCCAGCGGGCCCTCCTCGTGAAGGCGCGGGAGACGGCCAACGATCCCTCCCGCGTCCCCGCCGACCCCACGGGCTACCTCGTGGACACCGTGAAAGCCCTCCTTCCGAAGCCGTACCACCTCACGGAGACGCTCCACGGGCTTGCGGAGGGGGACGTCAGCTACCGACCGAGGGGCTGCCTCCGGCTCGACGACTTCCTCGCCTTCCTGCGCGACACCGCCATGGCCATTGACAGCGCGAAGGGCGGCCTCGTCCAAGCGAACGCCGCCGCGCCGCTCCTCCATCCCCTCTCGGACGCGAAGGCCGCCTGGCTTGCCAAGAAGGCCACCTCGAGCACGGGGGTCTTCCTGCTCAACAGCGCCCTGTGCGACGTGCAGAACCTCCCAGACTACGTCCTGTCCGCGCGGCTGCTGCGGACGGAGCTCCAGCAGCTCCAGGAGGTCCGCCACTCCCTCAACCTCACGGCGGGCCTTGCCGTGAAGTACCTGGATCCCCCGAGCTCCGCCTACACCTACGACGTCCTCAACCGCACGGCCCGCATGACGGGGGCCCCGGGGCTCGTCATGAACACGTCCGGGGAACTGGCGGTGGCCACCGGGGCGCTCATCGAGGAGCTGGACCTCATGGTCAACCATCTCCTCGACCTCATCGCTCGCCTGAAGAGCCTCCCCATCGTGGACACCCACCACCCGGGAGTCACCTCCCGCACCATCCCGGCGGCAACCACCCAGGCCCCGCTTGGTCCCTACGTGGGGGTCACCCTCGTCACCACCCATGACGTCACCCTCCGCAACCCGCTCACGGGGAAGGTGCTGCTCACCCGCGACGTGACGGTTCCCCTCCCGAGCCTCCTCTGGAACAACCCCGGTCTGGAGGTCACGGTGAGCCACCGCGACGGCACCCCCTCGGTGGATCAGGCCCTCACCCTCTTCGACCCGGGCTTCGGCGTCTTCAACGACTTCACGCTGGAGCCCAACCTCGTCGTGGACGGCCTCAAGATCCCTCTCCTGAAGCGGCTCCCCCAGGCCCTCGCGGACCTCGCCGCCGGGCAGACGGGGGCCCTTCCCCCGGGCGTCCCCCGCGAGGATCCGGCGAACGTCACCGGCCTCATCGAAGCCCGCCTCCAAGCGCTCGACCCCAACCCGGCGAACGAGTCGGCCGCCATCGAGCGCGCCGCCCTCAAGCTGGTGCTGAGCGCGCTCAAGAACCTCCTCGACGACCTCACGAACACCGTGAACCCGGCCGGCAGCTTCGACGGCTTCCTCACTGGCCTCTACTCGAAGCCGCGGACCCTCGGCGAGCACACGAACGGCGTGGGCAAGGTGCGGTTTGGGCAGCTCTTCCCCAACCGCGGCGTCTCCGCTTACTACCCCTACGCCTACGGCGCCACGCGCCTGCTCGACCGCGACTACCCCGCGTGGTTGCCGCCTGGCGCCGACCGGGCGAACCTCAAGGACACGGACCTTGATGTGCACACGGCCCTCCGCCGCCTCATCGCCGACGAGGACGGCAGCCCGTCCCCCGGGTCCCGCCCCTACTGGGCGCACTCCCCGGGCACGCTCCCCGAGGCCATCACGCGCAAGGACGCCACCTCCTACGCCTACCGCCTCTACGAAGTGCACGGCAGCAGCAAGGGCCCCTACCACCAGTTCGGGCTCAAGGTGGAGGCCGGTCTCGACCCCGTGGGGCTTGCGTGTGCCCTCCTCGGGTCGCGCAACCTTGCCCTCGGCACGCTCCACCTGCCGCCCTTCGATTGCGGCCTCAGCAGCCTCAACGGGCTCCCCGACCTCCTCGTGAGGAAGATCGGGGCCCTCTGCTCCGCCACCACCCGGGAGGAGGACTGCGCCCGCGGCCTCCTGGCCGCCGTCAACGCTACCGGCAACGCCACCACCAAGGTGGCAGCCTGCATGGAGGAGATCGAGGATCCCTACGGGTGCGAAGCCCTCGTGCAAGCGGGCGACATCCTGGAAACCCTCCTCGGTCTCCTTGGCGGGCCCATCCTCCCCGACACGGCCCCCATGCCCTACGTGGAGAGCTTCCCCCGCATCCTCGCCCGGAACGGGCTCCGCCTCGGCCTCAACCCCGACACGCTCGGCGGCTGGATCATGGAGGAGAACGGCCTCGTGAACACCACGGCCCAGTGGGCTGCCGTGAAGAGCCTCGCCTCGACCATCCTTGAGGATTTGCCAAGCTACGTGAACGCCTCCATCAAGGTCAAGGAGCCCAAGCGCGAGATCACGGACCGCTACCTCATCGCCCAAGGCCTGCAGGGGCACGGCGGCGACAACGTCACGGGCTTCGACTGGGCCGCCTCCCGCTTCCCGCCCGCCCTCAACGGGACGGAGATGGTGAACGCCACGCGCACGCTCCTCGCGCAAGCGAAAGGCCTCCTGCAGGACCCGGCGGCACGGGCTTGGGCGGACGGGGCGGTCGCAGCGCTCCAGAGCGCCCCCGCCGTCACCCTCGTGGACGACCTGAAGCCTCCCACGTCTGTGGAAGTGCTCTCGCTGGTGGACCGGTTCCGTCCCCAAGGCGGCGTCCCCGCGCAGGACGGGTCTGAAGGCGGGATGAGCGATCGCAGCCGCGCCTGGCTTCCCAAGGACGGGCTCCGGGGCGTCCGCATCGAGAACGCTCCCCGTCCCCAGACGCGCAGCCTCGACCTTGCAAGCCTCGAAGCGGAGCTCCGGAAGAGCCTGGGCGTGAGCATCGGAGGCGTCGACCCCGGCGTCACCCTTGGCGTCTCGGAGACCCCGCCCTACGAGAACGGGTGCTGGTCGAGCAAGATCTGGGGCGCCAACCTCCTCCGCCACGGCCACGAGATGGGCGTGGACGAGGAGGAGCTCATGTCCATGGCGGCTCCCGCCGTGGAGTGCGTGAACTCAGTGGTGACGTGGCGCTTCGATCGCACCGCGGATGCCATCCGCGCCCGCAGCCTCTCCATGACGCCGAAGGTGGGCGTGTTCACGTACTCGGTGCCCCTCGCGCCCCAGGAGCACATCCTGCTGCGCTTGGATGGCGAGTACTATTTCCAGAACACGGACGCCCTCCTCATCGTCACGCCCCACGACGAGGTGCGGGACCTGGTGCTCACCCTCACCGAGGGCCTCCAGGAGGTGGTGGCCGGGAACCCCAACCCCGCCTTCCGCGCCCTCAGCGCGTTGCGGTTCCTCGACAGCTCCGTGGCCGCGGCCCTCGGCGAGGAAGGGGACCCCCTGTTCCGCGCGCGCCACCTGAACGCGGCCGTCCAGGTCGAGTATGAGGACCGCACCATGGAGGGCGACACGCTCCACTCCTCAAGCCTTCTCACGCGCTTTGGCGGCCTGCGCGTCCGCGGCGCGGGCGACTCCTTCGAGTTCCTCACCCGCGGGTCGGGGGACGGCCGACAGATCGGGTACGACGAGATGCATGCCATCTACGTGTTCTTCCCCCTCGTGGACGAGGAGTCCCTCACCACGGTGGCCGCGTGGGCCACCGCCGTGGACCCCCACCGGCCCACGGACGAGCTGCAGGATTTCCAGGCCTTCCTCGAGTCCATGGGGAGCGAATTCATCATCCGCAACTTCACCCTCTCCTGGGACACCTACATCGGCGTCACGTCCCAGGAAGGGGGCAAGAGCCTCCCGCTCGTGAACCCCCACCGGGAGAACGTGGAGGACGTGAAGCTTGCGTGGGCCGTCCCCGCCAACCGGTATGGGGACGACCTCACGGTGAGCCTCACGGGCCCCGGCGGTGCCTTGGCCCTCGCGGACGCGGACCTGCTGCAGAACACCCCTGCAAGCCGCCGCGGAGCGAACAGCTGGAACACCCTCTGCGGTGACACCTTCACGCCCGGCGCCTGGTACACGCCGAGCCTTCACGAGCCTCGCGGCATCGCCTCCCTCCGGAAGGACGGCCACCTCTACAGCGAGGTGCTCCACTGCGTCGAGACGGACATCGCGAACCTGATGCCGGTGAAGGAATACGAGATTCCCGTGCGGATGCCGACGATCTACCGTCAGCCGGGCCGCAGCCTCCTGGCAGCCCTCCAGTACGACGTGAACACGCGCTTCACGAACTACGAGGTGGCCGTGAAGCCGGGCACGCCCTTCCACGCGGATGAGGATCGATCGAGCCTGTACAACGTGCCCACGGCCATCGCCTTGCCGAACCTTGGCCTCGAGGGGCTCCCCGAGCTGCCGGTGCTCCCGAAGACCACGAGGACCCTTTCGCAGGTGCCGCTCCAGGTCTTGAGGGGCGGCGCCGGCGGCATCCTCGGCGGCCTCTCCCAGCTGCAGGGCGCTGCCTACCGCCTCACCGAGGCCCTCGGGGAACAGCTCCCCGCCTTCGGCGTCATCCGCGGGTACCTGCCCTCTCCCACCTACGTGGGATCGAGCGATTTCGCTCTCGGCGCCGGCCCGACGCTCACCCATTGGGTCGTCTTCGACGAGCAGGACCTGGCCCGCTTCCCGGCCAACACGCCTGGCAAGCGCCCCCTGCTCACCCTGTCGGACGGCTTCGCCTTCGACCCGAACCGTCCCTTCGAGCAGCCGGACTTCCTCCCCGCCCGCGCCCTCGGCCCCGGCCCAGGGCGCAGCACCATGACCCTCCTGCCGCCGTTCCTCGGGGAGCTGCTGCAGAACGCGACGCAGATCGCGGTGATCGAGCGCGCCTTCGAGACCCTCGAGGATGCCGACGGGGACGGCCTGGGCGACCCCTTGGAGCGGCTCTTGCGCGACCTTTCGCCAGGGGCGCCCGTCCAGGTTCTCGTCACCTTCGGTTCCCTCCAGGAGGCCGCGGAGGGCGCGGCCCGCCTGGAGGAGCTGGGCGCGCTCGTCACGGGCGAGGGGAAGCACATCCCCGTGGTCTCCGCCCTCGTGACCGCCTCCCTGGTTCACCTGCTCCCCACCGTGCCGGGGGTCCAGCTCGTGGAGCACAACGGCGTCCTCGACGCCCACCTCTCCTCGAGCACCGTCGCCATGCGCGCTCCCGAGGCTCGCGCCGCCACGGGCGCCACCGGCAGGGGCGTGGGCATCGCCATCCTCGACACCGGCATCGATGCCGCCCACGCGATGCTTGACGATCAGGACGACGACCCCGCCACCACGGACCCCAAGGTGGTCGCGTGGAAGGACTTCGTCAGCGGCCTCGCCGCGCCCTACGACGACAACCGTGTCGGCCACGGCACCCACGTCGCAAGCACCGCCGCAGGCACGGCCGGCGTGAGCGGCGGCACGCCCGGGGTTGCACCCGGCGCGAGCCTCATCGTGGGCAAAGTCCTCTCCGGTCAGGGCAGCGGCCGCTGGGAGCACCTCGTCGCCGCCGTCGACTGGGTCCTGGATCAGCGGGACGCGCACAACATCCGGGTTCTCTCCATGAGCCTCGGCGGCCAACCGGGAAGCGCCCACGGCGCCCTCGCCGCCGCCATGCGGGCCGCCCGCGAGGCCGGTCTCGTGGTCATCGCCTCCGCCGGCAACGGCGGGGACCACCCCGAGGGCACCATCGGGTATCCTGCAGCGCTCCCCGACGTGGTGGCGGTGGGCGCCGTCACCGACTGGGGTGCCGTGGCCCCCTACAGCAGCCGCGGCCCCGGCCCCGACGGAGCCCAGAAGCCAGACGTGACCGCGCCCGGCCACGAGGTCTCCGCCGCGGCGGCGGGCACGGCCTCGGGCCGGCGGATCCTCAGCGGCACGAGCATGGCCGCGCCCCACGTGGCGGGCCTTGCGGCCCTCATGATTGAACGTTCCGGCACCACCCTCACGGCTGAAACGGTGGTGAGCCTCCTCAAGGACACGGCAGTGGAGGCGGGACCGGCGGGCTGGGACCGCGACTTCGGTCACGGCCGCGTGGACGCCGTGCGCGCGCTCAACGCCGTGGTTCCCCACCCCGTCAACCTGTTCGTGCGCGCCCTCGAAGGACCAGAGCTCCTCGCGCCGGGCGCCACCACCACGATCCGCGCCCTTGTCGCGAACGGCGGCACGGAAACGGTGGCGGGCGTCGCGGTCACCCTCCACGTGGACGGTGCTCTCGTGGGCACCCTCTCGGTGGGGTCGCTCGCCGCGGGCGAGCGCCGCGAGGTCTCTTTCCCCTGGCAGGCGCCGGCGACGGAAGGGAAGGCGAGCTTCGTGATTGCAGCCACGATTCCCCCGGGTGAGGCCACGCCCGAGGACAATCAGGTGGCCTTCTCGGCCCTCGTGTCGCGCCTCACGCGCACCATGCACAACCACTGGGTATCCTTCACCCAGGCCTTCGATCCCGGCCGCATCGTCCTCGCTCACACTACCTCCATCATGATGAGGACGCAGTCGAGCGAGGTCTCCGCGAGGGACCAGTACCTGGTGTACACGGGCTCGGCCGTCCTTGATGGTTTCACGGGCGAGATCCTGGGCGTTGACACCCTCATGGAGGCGGAGGTCTTGGCCCATAACGGTCCGGATCCCTTTGCGGACACGAAGGTCACGGGCACGCTCTCGCTCTCTGCGGTGCGGCTTGCGACGTCGGTGGGCGGCACCGCCGAGCACCAGCGTCCCGGCGACGGCACCCGTGCCCGCTTCACGCCCCCGATGGCCTGCTGGAACGCTCCCGAGTCGCGGGCGCTCCTGCACGGCATGTGCTGGCAGGGCGCCGTCGTGGGCGCCGTCGGTGGGCGGCTCACGGCAAGCGTCTCAACGCATTGCCTTGCGCCCCTCACGAACTACGTGCGCTCCCTCACGGGCCCCTCGGACGCGTTCCTGCGGACGTACAACTATGCGGCCCTCTACGGGGACAGCCTCGTGTGGCCCGTGTACTCGGGCGGCGCTCCCCAGGTGACTGAGCCTGGCGTGCCTCCCCTTGCGGGTTACGTGGCCGGCACCGGCGCCGCGGCGGCGGCCACGGCAGCGACCTTTGCGGTCTGCGTCGCGCAGCAGGCGGTGGCCACGGGCGCCAACCTCCTCGCTCCCCCCGTGCCCTTTGTCGTGGCGGGCAGCCCCGAGGTCCGGTGCGTTCCCTCGGGCGGGGTCTTCACGGGGCCGTGCGCCATGCCGGTGGTCCCCGACCTCGTCTCCACGCTCCCCGTCCGGGGCGAGGAGGCCTATGTGCCGCTGGACCTGCCCATCTCGCCGTCACCTCCCCGCTCGGTCGCCACGAAATCGGGACCCGCAAAGGGCGAGATCCAGGTCACCTGGAGGCCCCCCATCGGCCCCGTGAAGGGGTATCGCGTCTGGGGCGGTAACTCCCCCACGAACCTCACCCTCCTCGCGGAGGTGGGTCGCGTGAGCTACTACGTGGACGGCATCTTCGCCGACTACACGGAGCGGTACTACGCCCTCGAGTCGGTTTGGACGAACGGAGCCATCTCGACCCGCACGGCAGCCGTGAAGGGCATGGCGGCGTCCCCGCCCCAGGCGCCCACGGACGTGCTCGCGGTCGTCTCCACGAGCAACTCGAACGAGGCGGAAATCACGTGGCGGCTGCCTGCCAACACGGGTGGCGCGCCCGTCACCGGGTACGATATCGAGCACTGCTACGCGCGGGCGCTCTCACCCACGGTGATTGTCGCCTGTCCCTCCCAGAATACCTGGGCGAAGGACAAGCCGCCCTACCACGTGGAGGACCCCAACCACGCAACGAAGGCCCGCGTGAGCCTCCTCGTGGGCAACGGACCCAATGTCCACTACTTCCGCGTGCGGGAGCTCAACCCGTGGGGAGCGGGAGTCTGGTCTGAAAAGGCCGTCGTCACCCGGTAAGGGGGCTGGGGGGCGCCCGCCCGCCCCCCACAACCCTTTATAAGGGGGACGGGTCTTGCAGCGTCATGACCCTGCGGATCTACGTCGTCGATAATGGGGGCCAGTGGACCCACCGCGAATGGCGCGTCCTGAAGTACCTCGGCATCGACTCGAAGATCGTCCCCAACACGACGCCCTGGGAGGAGCTTGCCGACCTCGACGGCCTCGTCCTCTCCGGCGGCGCGCCCCGCGTCGGCCTGCAGGACACCCTCGGCAACTGCGGCGTCTACCTCGACAAGGCGCCCTACCCGGTGCTTGGCATCTGCGCGGGCGAGCAGTTCATGGCCACCCACTACGGCGGCCGCGTCGCCCCTGGCACCGTCCCCGAGTTCGGCCGCACCGAGCTCATCCTCAGCGACCTCACCGGCGGCCGCATCCTCGAGGGCCTCCCCGAGAAGAGCATCGTGTGGGAGAGCCACAACGACGAGGTCGTGGAAGTCCCCAAGGGCTTCCGGGTCACGGCCCACAGCATCAATTGCAAGGTGCAGGCCATCGAGCACGAGGTGCTCCCCCGCTTCGGGCTCCAGTTCCACCCTGAGGTGGAGCACACGGAGTACGGGCAGCGCATCTTCGAGAACTTCATCAAGGCCTGCCGCAAATAACCGGGGGCACTCCGTGACCGGCGCTGCGGCGCGTGTGCACTCCGTGCCAAGGGGCTACCGCCCCCTGCACCCCCGCAATGGTGCCCGCTCGTGAAGCTGCGGCTTCACCTCGCGGAGAGCGGGCCGCTTCGCGGCCTGCGGTCCTCCCGGGCCCTCCTGCATTCAATTGACGTGCACCTGGAGTCCTCTGCGAACCTCTGGCCCACTGACCCTCTGTGGTTTCGGCCGGGCGCTGGCCCTCAGCGCAACCGCCGCCGCACGATCGCGCCCACCACGAGCGCCGCCGCCACGAGCATGAGCCCGGGGGCGGGCGTGAGGCTTCCGCCCTGCACGGTGGCCTCGACGCGGGCCTCCGAGATCAGGGGTTGGCCGTTGCGGGTGAGCACTTCGAGGGCGCCCGTGTAGGAGCCCTCCTCGGGGAGCGCCACGGTGCCCGCGTAGAGGCCGTCGCCGCTGCGGTTGTCCCCGTGCTGCCCGTCGTCGTAGAGACGAGCGCGGACCTCTTGGGGGCCCACGAACACGATGTGGAGGGTGGCGACGTCGGCGTTCGCGCGGGCCTTCACCGTGAACACGGTGTCGGTGCCGCCCGTGAGGGTAAGGGGCGAAGCAAGGAGGGCGCCGCCGCCGGGGTTCTCCACCTGCACGAGGCGAGTGACGGTGAGGGGCGTGGGGCCCGCATCCTGCACGGTGAGCACCACCTCGTAGTGGCCGTTGGGCCACGTGGTGGTGTCCCAGCGGGCGCTGCCGGCTGCCTCGCCGCGGTCGGTGAGGAGGAGCGTCTCGGCGAGGTAGGTGCCGCGGACGGCGGCCTTCACGCGGAGGCGGTCGCCGTCCATGTCGTTGAAGGCCCACCGCACGGTGACGACGCCCTTCACCTGCTCACCGGGCTCGGGCGCGACGATGCCGCCGGTGGGGGCGTGGTTGCCCTCCACGGTCTCGCCGAGGGGAACGGGGGCACGGAGGGGGAAGGTTTCGACGCTCAGCACGTCCACGGCGTGGACCGCGTATTCGAGCACGGTGCCCGACCCGAGGGTGGGGAGGGGCGCGCGGAAGGCCACGGCCTGCGTCGTGCGGTTCGTGGTGAGGGCGGCGGGCACGGGCGTCCACGGGCCGGTGCCGGTGGCGCGCGTGAGCACGGTCACGTTCTTGAGGCCCACGCCCGGCGTGCCGGGGGCGACGGTGCCGACGAGGATGCCGGCCTCGAGGCGCGCCGTCACCGCGGGCGGATTCTTCGCGTAGAGGAGCGTGAGGGTCTGGGCGCGCTCCACGTTGCCCGCCTTGTCTTCGCTCCAGAAGAGGAGCACGTCCTCCGCGAGGGCGCCGGGCGTAATCGTGAAGGGTCCCGTGTAGGCGCGGCGCACCGCGGGGTGCTCGCTCCCTAGGCGCCACCACGTCTGCTTCACGCCGCTTCCCGTGTCCTGGGCCTCCAGGGTGTAGCGGGTGGCCGCCGAGACGCGGTAGGCCGTGTCGTTGAGGCCGAGGGCGGGGTCGAGGCTCAGGAAGGTGGCGGGCGGGGCGCGGTCCACGCGGAACACGTAGGCGCCGGTGCCGCGGCTTCCGAGGCGGTCGGCGGCCTCCACCGTGAGGGCCACCTCCTCGCCCACCGCGAACACGGGCGTGAAGCGGAGGGAGAGGCCGCCCGGCGTGGGGCTCGTGCGCATCGCGGCATCCTGCCGGGGAACTCCGTCCACGGTGAGGAGCACGGCCACGGACTCGGGGTCGAGGTTGGGGTCGAGGACGCGCAGCTCCAGCACGGGCGTGGCGTTCACGTAGGGCCCGGGCGGGGGCGTCGTGGCCCAGAGGAAGAGAGGCGGCGCGGCGCTCGAGATGCCGAAGGGGATGACGACGGAGGAGGCCTCGTTGCCGGCGGCGTCGCGGGCGGTGAAGCGGCCCGTCCACTCGCCCACCTCGTCGAGGGTGAAGCTCGCGGCGTAGGTACCGTCGGCGCGCTTCTCCACGGGTGTGAGGGTGCTCTCGCCGAGGGGCGAGGTGAGGTTGAAGGTCACGGTGACGGGGGACGCGTCCGTGATTTGGACGCGGAACGTGACGAGGGTGCCCGCCTCGTCGAAGGCGGTGCCGCGCGGTCCCGTGGCGGAGGTGCCGCCAAGAAGGGGCGGCGTGATGTCGAGCACCTGCACGTCCCGCGCGTTCGAGAGGTTCTCGCCGTTGCTGCGGTCGCGGGCGAGGACACGCAGCGCGTAGAGGCCGGGCTCGTCGAGGGTGAAGTTCGCGAAGTAGGTGTCGTTCACGTAGGGCCGTGCGAGGAGCGGCTTCATGGGGATCTTGGCGAGGGTTTCCACGCCGGCCGTCACGATGAGGGTCACGTTCTCGATGCCCTCGTTGTCCCCCACGCGCACCGTGAGGTTCACGGCCTCCGACTCGTTGAGCTTCGAGGGCGTGGCCTTCACGTTCTCGAGGGTGGGAAGGGCGCGGTCCACCCGTGCAATCCAGCCCTTGGCGGTGGTGACGTTCACGCGCACGCCGTCGTTGTCGACGGCCTCCACGTCCACGCGGTAGGTGCGGAGCGTGGAGTAGGGGATGGTGTGGTTGCCCTCCCAGTAGCGGTACTGGCGCGCGGGGTCCAGGATGGCCGGGGGCTTGCCGGCGCCCTGGCTCGTGTTGTAGCGCTCCGTGGGCTTGAGGCTGAACGCGTGCTTCACGACCCCCGTCTCGTTCTTGAGCTGGACGCGCACCTCGGAGACCTCGCCGCGGGGATCGAAGGCCTCCACCTGGAAGGCGGCGGAACGGTTCTCCGTGAAGGAGCCCATGGCGCGCCCGTTCACCGTCAGGTTCTGGAGGCGGGGACCGTTCAGCTCGAAGAAGAGGGCGAGCTGGGGGCGCAGGAAGCGCTCCGCCTGGGTGCGGTTGCTGGAGGAGAACACGAAGCGCGCCTGGAAGGTGTCGCTGGGGATGCCGGGCACGTCCCGACGGGAGGCCGTGACGCCGAAGCCGTAGAAGGGCGCGGTGCCGTTCACGATGTCGTCGCGGGCACGGCGCACGGCCTCGGTGACGGTGAAGTTGTAGGTGGCGAGCTGACCGTTCTTGGGAGAGAGTTGGGCGAGAAGCTCCCCGAGCTCGGGGCGGTTCGTGTAGTTCACGCCAAGCTCGCTCCAGGGCCCGGTCACGCGGGTGAGCCGGATGCTCTCGGTGCCCAGGGGGTTGCCCTCGAGATCAATCTGGGTGAGCATCAGGTGGGCGGAGAGGAGCGTCGCGTTCTTGGGGAAGGCGGCCGCGAGGGGGAAGTTGAGGAGCGCGTAGGCCGTGGGGTCGGCGGACACCTCGAGGCTGTCGCGGTTTCCATAGTTCTCGAAGGGCTTGCTCGCATCCACGAAGGTGTCGGTGCCGCCCGCCTGCTCCGCGGGGTCCACGACGACCCACTTGGTGGAGGCTTCCCCGGCAAGGGCCACGCCGGCCCCGGCAAGGAGGAGGGCGATGAGGGCGAGGGGGACGAAGGAGAGCTTCATGCGGATTCCTCCTCGGGGGCGGCGGGCGCGGCCCTGGCGCGGGCGCGCAGGAGGCGCTTCACGAGGGCGGCCACCACGAGGGTCGCGAGGGCGACGCCGAGGGCCCCGAGAACAAGCCCGTAGGGAGTTCCCAGCTCATAGCTGTCGCCCACGGCGGCAGGCAGCGCTTCCGCGAGAAGGCCCGGGCTCAAGGCCACGAGCACGACGAGGAGCGCGAGCAGGGGGAAGGCGAGGGCCGCCTGGCGCAGGAAGGGCCCCGTCAGGAGGCGCTGCCCCCCGGGCAGGTCGGCCGCGCGGCCGGCCGCGTGGGCCGTCTCCAGGAA
>DATMKA010000315.1:0-27593 GCA_035553595.1 Thermoplasmatota archaeon
TCGTGGGCGTGTGCGTCGAGGGCGTGACCGCCGCGAGCTGCTTCCGCGAGGGCGACGTCTGCGTGGGCTTCAGCTACCAGGTGCCCCAGTGCGTGGAGGCCGCGTGCTTCCCCCAGCCCGGCGAGTGCATCTCCATCGAGCAGGTGTGCACCCCCGCCTACAGCCCCGCGCACCCCATCTACATCCGCAGCCACTGCCTGCCCCCCACTGGGGCCGCTGCCGGTGTGGAGTGCTACGACATCTACTGGTCCCGCGACGTGGGCCCCGTGACCGTGGGCATGCGCAACTCCTGCAGCCCCTTCGTCGAGTACAACGGCAACGACCCCCTGAAGGGGCTCCTCGCCTAAGCCCTGACCCTGAACGGGACCGAGGGTGTTGCACCCCCCCAACCAGCCTCGCGCCCCCGGTCCCTGCTTCTCACCTTTTCCCATCGGCATCCTCAAGGGAGCGCCAGCCCTCAAAGCGGAGGAGGAAACCCATGGATGCGCATCCCCGAACCCCCTTGGACGAGCCCGCAGCGGCGCCGCTTTGGCTTGTGGAGCGGGTCCGCCTCCTGCGGGAGCTCGGGTTTTTCCAGCAGTCGCCGGAGGCCTCTGCGGAAGCGTTCGCAGCGGCCTGGGCACGGCGGCACGTGCTGAAGTGGGGCCGCGAGCCCGACGCGACGGATCCCCACCTCACGGTCGACCTCATCGCCTCGGATCCGACAAGGACCGTGTACATGGATGTGGAGTGCGACCCCTTTCCGGGAGAAGGGGCCTACGTCCGCTGGGTGGAGGGGCTCTGCCGCATCACTCGAGGCCGGGTTGACCTCCTCAGGGTTGAGGAACGGTGGCTTAGGGATCCGACGGAATTCTACCAAGAGGCGGACGCTGAGGAGGAAAAGCCGTTTCGTCCGGTGGAGGTCACCCTCACCACGCGGCGGCGCCGGCTCGTGATCTACCCCCGCTGGCATGGGGACTACATTGCCGTGAGCGACCTCGTGGAGGCCGTGGACGCCCTCATGGGGCCCCTCGGCCCCCGATTGTACTTCATGGACCAGGACAGCCAGAGCGCGCTCGTGCTCGCGCTCACCGCCTCGGAGGGCCGTCGCCTCGAAAGCGGCCTCGGGCTCCGGATTGTACGGGGTCGAGACCAGCCCCACCCCCTCCATTGGCTAGAACGCCTCCGCTCCGCCTGGCGCGCCGCCACCTGGAAACCCCCGCGCCCTTGACGCGGATCACCCTACAAGCTCAAGCCTCGGGCGAGGGTTACGAGCCCCATGGGTCCCCGCACCGCCCTCCTCGTGGGCGCCACCGGCCTCGTGGGAGGCCACCTCCTGCGCCGCCTGCTCGCCGACGATGCGTACGGCCGCGTCATCGCCATCGTGCGCCGCCCCCTTGAGGTGAAGCACCCGAAGCTCCACATGCACGTCCTGGACTTCGACAAGCTCCCCCACGACTTCCCCGCCGAGGCCGTGGACGACGTGTTCATCGCCCTCGGCACCACCATCAAGAAGGCCGGCACCCAGGAAGCCTTCCGCAAGGTGGACCACACCTACGTCGTGGAGACGGCGCGGGCCGCGCGCGGCAAGGGCGCGAAGCAGGCGCTCGTCGTGAGCGCCGTGGACGCGGACCCCGCCTCCCGCATCTTCTACAACCGCGTGAAGGGCGAGACGGAGACCGCGCTCCGGAGCCTTGGGTACCCGGCGCTCCACCTGTTCCGCCCCTCCATCCTGCTTGGTGAGCGGGAGGAGCTGAGGCCCGGCGAGCGCGCCGGCATCATCGGCGCGAAACTCCTGCGGCCCCTCCTCGTGGGGAAGCTGCGGAAGTACCGCGGCACGCCCGCCGACGGCCTCGCGGCAGCCATGATCCACGTGGCCAAGCGCGGCGAGGGCGGCATCCACGTGCACGAAGGCGAGGCCATCCTCCGTCACGCGGACGCCTAACGCCCGTCGCGGGAGGCGCCGAGCACGGCCTCCACGCTGCGCGCATCCTCCGCCTCGATGGAGGCAGCAAGCTCCAGGGCCCGATCGAGGTCGGCCCGGGGCAGGATGACGGCACCCGCGCCGTCGGCGTACACGAAGTCGCCAGGGAACACCGTGACGGGGCCCACGGCGACGGGCACGCGCGCGGCCACGGGCATCACCTCGCGGCTTCCCGCGTAGGGCGTCTCGCCCGTGCAGTAGGCGGCGAAGCCGTACTCGCGCAGTTCCTGGAAGTCCCGCAGCCGCCCGTTCGTGAGGAGGCCCGCGAGTCCGTCCCGCTCCATGAGCGCAAGCCGCTTCCCGCCCGCGACGGCGGCCGTCGGCGGCCCATAGTTCGCGCACACGAGCACGCGGCCCGCCGGGTCGGGGCCCACGGCCTCGTGATAGAGACGGTCGAAGCTGAAGGCCTTCGGGTCGGGGGCGTCGTCCCTGAGCGGCACGAAGGCAAGGGTGGCCGCGGGACCGAAGAGGACGCGGCCCGGCGTCGGGGTCACCAGGTCGAGGAGGTGCGCGCGGTGGGCACGCAGGCGGGCCAAGGCGTCTGCGAGGGAGGCGGAGGACACGCCCGTGAGGCGCTCCCGGTAGGCCCGGGCGTCGGGGACGAGCTGCATGGGCCCCGGATCGGCCGCCGAAGGAAAAAGGGAAGCGCCTTCCCTCGGCGGGCGCTCAAGCGGGGACCTTAAGGAGGTGCGCGTACTTCTGGCGGAACTTCGCCACCTTCGGGCGGATCACCATCATGCAGTAGCCCTGATAGGGGTTGCGGCGATAGTAGCCCTGGTGGTAGTCCTCCGCGGCGTAGAACCGCGTGAGGGGAACGATCTGGGTGACGGCCTTGGCGCCCCACGCGCCCTCCGCGTCCACCTCGCGCAGCACCTCCTCCGCCACCCGCTTCTGCTCCTCCGAGTGGTACAGGATGATGCTGCGGTACTGGGTGCCGACGTCAGCGCCCTGACGGTTGAGGGTCGTGGGGTCATGGACGCTGAAGAAGACCCGGAGCAGGTCGCCGTAGGAGACGCGCGCGGGGTCAAAGGTGACCTGCACGACCTCGGCGTGGCCCGTGCGGCCCGCGCAGACGGACTCGTAGTCGGGGTCCTCGACGGTGCCGCCGGCGTAGCCGCTCACGACCTTCTCCACGCCCTGCACCTGCTCGAAGACGGCTTCCACGCACCAGAAGCAGCCGCCGCCGAGGGTGGCGGTCTCGGTTCCCTTGCCGGTCATGCCCCTCCCTAAGGCGCGCCCCGGGATGAAGCTGTCCCCCCTGCAACCGAAACCGGCTCCCCACGAATGGCAAGCGCTTCACCCTGCAGCCACGCGGAGGAGCCCTTATGGCGTCTGTCGCCCCTCGCCCCTGGGGACTCCGTCATGCCCACCCACGCCCAAGTCAACCTCCACTGCAAGGATGTCGGCGCCACCTTCGACTACCTCACGCAGCTTCTCGGGTTCACACCCGAGTTCCGCATCCGCGACAAGAGCGGCGGCGTGGTCTTCGCGGGCGTCTGGTGGGGCGAGGTGGGGAAGGGCACGCGCCTCATCCTCGGCGACATCCACGAGGCCCTCCACGGCCCCTACGACCACGGTCAGTTCGGGGAAGACATGCTCAACCATCCCGTGGGGACGGGCGTGGTGCTGTACTTCTTCACCGAGAACGTGGACGACCTGTACGAGAACCTGCTGTCGAGCGGCGCCCTCATCGACGAGGCCCCCACGGACCAGTTCTGGGGCGACCGCACCATCAGCGTGAACACGCCCGACGGGTACTACCTGACCTTCGCGACGCCCATTCCTGGCTTCAAGCTCCCGCCGCGCCTCGCGGAGCGCTACGAGGACCTGCGGCCCGGCCTCGCCGCGCGCTGACCCTCAGTGGTCGTAGTAGCTCGGCACCGTGACGTTCGCCGCCGGGCCCCACTGGAAGACACGATCGAAACCGCGGTACAGGAGCGCCGCCGTCTGGCCCGCGGCGCCGCCCTGGGGACCGTGGTGGTCGGTGCCGCGGTGGCTGAAGTAGCCCTGGCCCTCGTTCACGAGGTGCTCGCCGCCCGTGGAGAGGAGGTCAAGGGGCGTGGGCGTGTAGGTGCCGTCGGCGTTCTCGCGCTGGAACCACAGGCGGATGTGGGTCGCCTTCATGTCGCCGAAGGCCTTGGGCTTGAACAGGCTGTCGTATTCGCCGTTGTGGTCCGTCTGCATCTGGATGCGGAGGACCCCTCCCGGCGTCTCGGTGCGCTGGGCCGTGATGCGCATCGCGTGGATGCCGCCCGCCACGAGGCGCTCGTGGATGGTGTCGTCGTTGGTGGCGACCACGGTGACCACGTAGTGGTGCGTGGGAGCCTCGTCGGACCACTCGGGGCGCTCCACCTTCATGCCGACCCACCCAAACAGGAGGTCCGAGCGGGGCTCGCCGTCCACCGTCCACTCCTCGCACCACAGGGTGGCATGCATGTTCCCCATGGTGTTCCCCTCGGAGGGGACGGGGCTCACGGGGTCCGGGACCTCGCTGTACACCACCTGGGGACCGACGTCGGCGAGGATGTCCGCGGGCACCCAGGGATCCGGGACGACCTGAACCATCCCCTGCTCCCACAGCGACTTGGGGTGCACGCTGTGGCCGCCGCCCTCGAAGCAGTTCGCGCCCGCAAGCCCGAGGCCCAAGGGACCCCCGAGGCTTGAGCCGGGCGGCGCGGCAGGATCCTCCGCGGCAGGAGCGGGAGCTCCGCCAAGGCAGCCCGCGAGGAGAAGCGCGGCGGCGAGGGCGAGCGGTGCAGGACGCATGCCCGCGGAGAGGGGAGTGGCTTGAAAAAGGCTGTGGTCCAGCCTTTGAAACCTCCCCCTCGTGGGACCTGGCAACCCCCCAGGGTTAAGCCTCCGCAACCGGTTCGGGGCCTGGAGGTTTGAGAACGCATGAGCAACCGCGCTTCCCTGACCCTGATTGTTTCCGCCCTGTTTGCGACCACCGCCTTTGCCGGCCTTGCCGCCGCTGAAGCCCCCCAAGCCACCCTCGCCGTGAGCGACCCCGGCCTCGGCCCCGACGCCACCGCCGCCGCCCAGAAGTGCTACGGTCAACAGCCCCGCACCTGCGTGGACGGCGCCGCGCGCTGCCAGATCACCCAGGAGTGGGTGGGCTTCGCGGGCACGGACACCGTGAGCTACTGCATCGACCGCGACGGCCCCTGCTACGTCTCCCGCGAGTACTCCACCTGGTGGGGCGACTCCGGCAGCACCTGCTTCGTGGGCACGGGCGCGAACGCGGAGGCCGCGGGCATCCCCGTGCCCCCCGTTCCGCTCCCCTGCGGTGTCCGCACCTACGGCACCGGCGTGGGCGCGGGCTGCTGGATCGGCACCGGCACGATCTTCTGGGTTTCTGCCGGCGTCACCGACAAGACCCCCTGGTGCTACCTCACCATCGGGTGGGACCGCGTCCTCGCCTGCAGCCTCGAGGACGTCACCTGCGGCGACCTCTGCTACGCCATCGCCTCCGCGCCCTGCACCGCGGGCTCCACCGGCACCGGCGTGTACGCGGGCTGCGCGGGCCTCGTGGGCGTTGGCGTGGGCGACGGCTTCGCCGGCCCCTACTGCTACGCCACCGTCGGCATGAAGCACCTTGAGTGCTCCCTTGGGGACGTGGACTGCGGCAAGGCCTGCCGCAACTGCATCACCGACGGGACCTGCGACCCCTGCTTCTCCTGCTACGGGCCCCCCATGCAGACAGCGCAGCGCCCCGGCGACTGCATGCAGGTGTACCGCGAGTACGACTTCGGCATCGTGCGCATCGTGAGCCGCGACTCCTGCCACGCCGACGTGTACGTCAACGGCCACAACGTGAAGGACCTCCTCGCGTAAGCCGTGGGGCCTGCGGGCCCCCTCTTTTGCGGCGGCCTGCGGGAACCGGTCAATGGTCCCTATCAGGTCCCGGCTCTCAGCATACACACTCTAGGGGACATGACTATTAATTCCCCTCGCGATCCGCGGCGGAAGGCTCCGCCATGAAATTCCGCTCCGTCGTGCTCGCCCTCCTTCTCGCTGCGCCCGTTCTTGCCCTCGGCGCGAGCGCGAACTTCACCGACAACCAGTACCACGAGTACATCCTCACCAACTGGGACGAGACAAACCTCGACGTCATCATCGTGCCCCCTGCGGCCGTCAACTCGGCCACGCGCCTCGCGGCGGTCGAGCAGTCCATCGACGCGTGGAAGAGCGGCATCCAGGCGGAGGCCGCGCCCTGGCTCGCGCAGGGCCTCCAGATCAACCACTACACCCTCGGCGTGGACGCCATCCCCCAGTCCGCCCTCGACGACCCCGACATCATCGTCCTCAGCGGTGAAGTGAACCCCTTCCTGCTCTTTGGCATCGGCGCCGACTGGCACCAGTTCGTGTGCAGCTTCGTCATCATCAGCGGCAGCATCGGCCCCGTCCAGGTGGCCCCCGCTCCCGGCGCTCCCCTGGGCACCACCCTCGCCCCCCAGTGGCACCAGCATGAAGGCTCCGACTGGGCCTCCACCCGGATCGACTGCAAGGGCGGCACCGCTCAGCGCTGCTTCGTGGTGAACACGAACTTCGCCTTCCACGTTGACAGCAACTACCGCATGTACAACCTGAACGCGCACGAGTTCGGCCACTGCCTCGGCCTCGGCCACGTGGGCGACGCCCTCGACTTCAAGGCGAAGACCTTCCCCACGAAGGACATCATGAGCTACCAGCACGACACGAACCACGTGTTCTGCGTGAGCACCCTCAACGTCCGCGCCCTCGAAGGCATCTACGCGCCCCACTTCGGCCGCCCCACGAGCGAGTGGCTGATGCCCGGCGACTACTACCACATGAGCCCCACGAACTACCGCAACGTGAACTGCCCTAATCCCGCCACGCGCGCCTAAGGGGAAGTCCCTGCCAGACCCTTTAAGCTCGGACGAGGCGAGGGCTCGCCCATGACTCCCGAGACTCCCGACGAGAAGCTCCGGAAAGCCCTCGCCCGCATGACCTTCCGCCTGGGAGGGAACCTGCCTGTGCCCCGCCTGGGGTACGGCGCAATGCGCCTCACCGGGAAAGGCGTGTGGGGCGACCCCGAGGACCGCGAGGCGGCCCTCGGCGTCCTCCACCGCGCCGTCGACCTCGGCGTCCGACTCATCGACACCGCCGACGCCTACGGGCCCCACACGAACGAGTACCTCATCGGCGACGCCTTTCCCCGCTACCCCGACGGGCTCGTGATCGCAACCAAAGGCGGCCTCACGCGGCCCGGCCCCGGCAAGTGGGTGCCCGACGGGAGCCCTCGCCACCTGCACGAGGCCATCGAGGGGAGCCTCGAGCGCCTCCATGTGGACCAGATCGACCTGTACCAGCTCCACTCCCCCGACGAGGACGTGCCCTTCGAGGATTCCGTGGGAGCGCTCGCCGAGATGCGGGACGACGGCCTCGTGCGCCACGTGGGGCTCAGCAACGTCACCGTGGAGCAGCTCGACGAAGCCCTCGACATCGTGCCCATCGTGTCGGTGCAGAACGAGTACAACCTCGGCGAGCGCGACTCCGAGGACGTCTTGGAGGCCTGCGAGGCGCGCGGCATCGCCTTCATCCCCTGGTTCCCCCTCGGGTCGGGCGAGCTCACGCGGCCCGGCAGCCCCGTGGCGAAGGTGGCCTCCCGCCTCGGTGCCACGCCCTCCCAGGTGGCCCTCGCCTGGCTCCTGAAACGGTCCCCCGTGATGCTGCCGATTCCCGGCACGAGCAAGGTGCAGCACCTGGAGGAGAACTTGGGCGCGGTGCTCGTGGAGTTGAGCGACGAGGACTTCGAGACGCTGGACGGAATCGCGGCCCCCGCCTGAGCGCCTCAGCGCGCCCGCGGGAAGAAGGGGCCCCTCGAGGCGGGGAGCGGCGCGGCCTCACGCGCCCGGCGGCGATCATACCAGTGCGCGTGCTCGGTGGTCAGGCTCCGGAGCGCGAGGAACCCTGCCGCGTAGCGTCCCCCGGGATGGGGGTAAAGGAACGCGACTAGAGCGAGCACCGCGAGCGCCGCCCGCCAGAAGGGAGTGCGGCGCCCGTGGCGCTCGGCCCGCGCGCGGAAGAGGAGCCGCGTGAAGAACCCGGGAGGGCGTGCCCGAGCCACGAGGGCGCCAAGAAGCAAGAGCCCGAGGAGGAGCCACCAGAGCCCGAACTGCTCCCGCATCTGGAGGATCAACCAGATGTCCACGGGGAGCAGGAGAAGCCCGACAAGAAAGGGGGGAGGGCCACGCACACAGACCCTGAGCGCTCCAAACGCAAAAGGGCGGCGCCTGGCGGAGAACCGAGCGAGCCTGCGCGGCTCAGGAGCGACCGGCGTTCGCCGAGGCCGCCGCCCGTGTCGCCGTCGTCGGCGGCCAGACGATGCGGTCGCGGCGGGAGGCGAGGGGGCGAGCGCCCGCGACGTGCGGCTGGGGCGCGGTTGCTCCGCGGGTGCGCTCCGGGGCCGCGTCGGGAGCCCTGGCATCCCGCGGCGAGTGCATCGCGCGCATGACGTCGGTCGCCCGCAGCCACTTGCCGCACGCGAGGCAGTCGACGCCACCGGCGCGGCTGAGCGAGATGAGGTGGACGCCGCTCGCTCCCGCACAGAGGGGGCACACGAAGGGAACGGTGACGGGCGCCTTGGGAACGAGAACGGTCTCCATACCCTAGGGAGCCGCCAGGCCCGATTTTGCTTATAATGTAAGGGGGTCGGGTTGTCACGGTCGGGCGGAATGTCCTGTTCGGGCGGGGGCCTGACTTGTCCTTGATTCGTCTCCTCGTGGGGCCGGTGCCGTTTCGAGATCACAAAGAGACGAAGGATACCTCAAAGAACACAAAGGGAGGCAGACCGGATGCGCGGGCCCGGGAAGCGTAGAAAACGCGAAGGGGCGAGGCCGCGAGGGGCCGCGAAGGGACGAAGCACACCTGAATTGGACCGACGGGTCCTTCCCACCTTCGCGTCCTTTGAGGTATCCTTTGTGGTCGTTGTGATCTTCTTCGTCGAGGCTGCCCGCTAACAGGAAAAGGTGAAAGAAAAAGGAACGGGGCCCGAAGGCCCCGGGTCGAAGCAGGATTAGTGCTTCTTCGGCACTGGACGAACCTGCGGGTTCGTCCGTGCCTCGAATCACCTCGGGCCTGCGGCCCTCAGTGCTTCTTCGGCGCAGCGGGCGCGGGCGCAGGGGCGGGAGCGCCGCCGGCAGCCGCGTTCTTCGCGCGGTAGGTGGGGTAGTACTTCTCGATGAGCTTACGGTCGAGACGGGTGAGCTGCTGCTCGGGGATGTTGCCGAGGAGCTCCCACGCAAGGTCGAGGGTCTGGGCGATGCTGCGGTCCTCGTCCTTGCCCTGGCGCACGAAGCGGTCCTCGAAGATGTCGGCGAACTCGAGGAAGGCGCGGTCACGGGCGGACAGGGCTTCCTTGCCGACGATGGCCACGAGGCCACGGAGGTCACGGCCTTCAGCGTAGCCGGCGTAGGCCTGGTCGGAGACACCCTTGTGGTCGTCGCGGGTGGTGTCCTTGCCGATACCGGCGTTCATGAGGCGGCTGAGGGAGGGCAGAACGTTGATCGGGGGGTAGATGCCCTTGCGGTGGAGCTCACGGCTGATCACAATCTGGCCCTCGGTGATGTAACCGGTGAGGTCAGGGATGGGGTGCGTGATGTCGTCGCCGGGCATCGTGAGGATGGGCACCTGCGTGATGGAGCCCTTGCGGCCCTTGATCTTGCCCGCGCGCTCGTAGATCTGCGCGAGGTCAGTGTACATGTAACCGGGGTAGCCACGGCGGCCAGGAACTTCTTCACGGGCCGCACCGATCTGACGGAGGGCCTCGCAGTAGTTCGTCATGTCCGTGAGGATAACGAGAACGTGGTAGTCGTGCTCGTAAGCGAGGTACTCGGCGGCGGTAAGGGCCATGCGGGGCGTCACGATGCGCTCGATGGCGGGGTCGTCGGCGAGGTTCACGAACAGCACGGCGTTCTCGAGGGCGCCCGTGCGCTCGAAGTCCTTACGGAAGGCCTGGTACTCCTCGTTCGTGATGCCCATGGCGGCGAACACGACGGCGAACTGCTCCTTGCTGCCGGGCACCTTGGCCTGGCGAGCGATCTGGAGAGCAATCTCGTTGTGGGGGAGACCGGAGGAGCTGAAGATGGGGAGCTTCTGGCCGCGAACGAGCGTGTTCATGCCGTCGATGGTGGAGATGCCCGTCTGGATGAACTCCTTGGGGGACTCGCGGCTGTAGGGGTTGATGGCCGCGCCGATGATCTCCATGCGCTTCTCGGGGATGATCTCGGGGCCGCCGTCGCGGGGAGCGCCACGGCCGGAGAGAATGCGGCCGAGCATGTCGCGGCTCACGTTGATCTTGATGGTCTCGCCGAGGAACTTCACGGCGGCATCGCGGTTGATGCCGGAGGTACCCTCGAACACCTGCACGGCGACGAGGTCGTCGGCCGTGTCGAGCACCTGGCCGCCCTTCACGGAGCCATCGGGAAGGCGGATCTGAACGAGCTCACCGTAGCCCACGGGCTCGGTCTTCTCCACGAAGACGAGGGGGCCGGCGACTTCTGTGACGGTCTTGTATTCCTTGACCATGAGGACACCGTTGGGCGCCGCATGCGGGGGGGTGTAGATGAAGCTTTGCGTGCCTTGGCCGGTGCTTCCAGATAGAGGTAAGTACACGGAGTACACGTACGTGCAGCCATGGCGACGAAGACCCTCACGATCACGGAGGCGGCGTACGAGGCCCTCGCGAAGCACAAGCGGCCGGGCGAGAGCTTCACCGACGTGGTGCTGCGCCTTGCCGGCCGCCGCTCCCTCGGCGACCTCGCCGAGGCCTTCACCCCCGGCGAAGCCCGCGCCCTTGCCGAGGCGATGATTGCCGCCCGCGATGCCCGCCGCGACCCCCGGAGGCGCCGCGAATGACCGCAGTGAGCGCAGCGAACGAGGACCAAGACGAAACGGGGGTTTCGTCGTGATCCTGGACACGCCTTTCCTCGTGGACGTGGTGCGCGGCGACCCCGCCGCCCGCGCTCTCTTGGAGGCCGCCGAGGCCGGCTCCGAGGCGCTCCGGGTACCTGCCCCCGTGGTGGCGAAGTTCTGGGAGGCCGTGGAGCGCGCCCGCGCCCCGCCGCGGGACGTGGAGCGCGCCCGCGAGATCCTGCTCGCGGCCCCCGGCGTGGATTTCACGGCAGCGCACGCGCTCCGCGCCGGTCGCATCCTCGGCTCGCTCGCGCGGGAGGGCATCGAGATGGATCCCTTCGACGCCATGGTGGCGGCCGTGGCCGTGGAGACGGACGACGTGCTCGTGACGCGCAACGTCCGCGAGTTCGAGCGCGTGCGCGGCCTCCGCTTGAGGACCTACTGACGAGCGCAGGGGTCAGAGGGGCGGGGGCCGGCGGGAAGGGTCCCAAGCCGCACGGGAAGGGCTGCGGCGGGCGCGCCAGGGCTCAGCGTCCACCCGGGCCGGCGCCATCAGTTCCACAGAGACGGGGGCGCGGCGGGGGCTCGGTTCGCCGGGGCAGCTGCCCCCCTCGCGGAAGTGCCAGTCGTGGGCCATGCAGTAGCGTGTTCCCTCGGGGAAGGCGGGGCGAACGGCGCAGCGCAGCGCCACCACGGGAAGGGATTCCGTTGTCATCGTTGGGACACGCTCCGGAACGCACCAAGGTCCGGGCCAGCCCTGAAAGGGTGGCTGACCTCGCCGCGAAGGGGTCGCGGATAGGGGGAGTAGCCACCCGGGGGAGATGAGTCCTCCTCACGATACGTGAGTCTCCAGGGGGCGGGCCCCGGCCTTGACAGGGCGGCGAGCCTTCAAGGACCGGACCAAAAGCATCGTGACCCCGCGAGTCCCCTCCCGGGTTGGCTCCTGCTCGGGCCGCCGCCACGCCCCGCCGCCCCATGCTTTGCTCGCGACCTCCGGCCATTGCTTCGCCAGTCCTGGGGCGCGAAGTCGAAGGCCTCACCCTTCGGCGAGGCGGGACGGCGGCGGCCCGAGAGGACCCCGGAAGCGCATAGGGAATCACGACGAACCTTATTGTGTCCCGGTTCGGCTCCCCGACCATGCGCCGCCTTGGCATCGCCCTTCTCCTTGTCGCCTTGCTCCTGCCTGGAACATCGGTCGGCTCCCCGCCGAGCGGCATCACCA
This sequence comes from Thermoplasmatota archaeon, assembly GCA_035553595.1. GTDB lineage: Archaea > Thermoplasmatota > SW-10-69-26 > JACQPN01 > JAJPHT01 > DATMKA01. The sequence continues at coordinate 12,063 of DATMKA010000315.1, forward strand.
CGGAGTGGGTGATCGTCCCCACCGAGGGCGGCGCCACCGTGGACGGCTACCTCGCCTACCCCACCTCGGGCACCCCCACCACGCTCGTCGTGATGGCCCACGGCGTCGGCAACACCGTCCAGGGTGCCTGGACGGGGCACGTGGAGGAGACGGCCTCCCACGGCGCCGTCGCCCTCGCCATCAACTTCCGCGACAACCTGGGCTTCCCCGTCATGCAGGGCGCCGAGGACCTCAACAACGCGGCGCTCCAGACCCTCGCGCGCTTCCCCACCATCGACACCGTCGTCCTCTTCGGCGTGAGCATGGGCGGCGCCGTCTCCGGCACGGCGCTCACCCTTGAGGCCGAGCGCGCTCCTGGCGTCCCCCTCTGGGACTACTGGTTCGACATCGAGGGTGTGAGCAACCTCTTCGAGACGTACTACCAGGCGAAGGCCGTGGGCCACTCCGCCGCTGCCGGCATCGAGCGCGACGCGGGCGGCAGCCCCGAGCAGGTGCCTGCCGCCTTCGTGGCCCGCAGCCCCGCCCTCAACGCCCACAAGATGGGCTACCTGAAGGGCGCCTTCCTCGTCCACGCCCTCAACGACGGCACCGTGCCCTACAACCAGGGCCGCGAGATGCAGGCCGGCCTCACGGCGGCGGGCGTCACCACCGAGTTCGTGACGATTCTCGGCGAGGAGCGCGACCACACCGAGGGCACCACGGGCACGGGCCGCATCTTCGGCCTCGCGAAGCTCCCCGACCCCAGCGAAGTGAGCACCCTCCACCTCGCAGGGCACGCTTGGGAAGGCGACCGCGAGGCCCGCGTGATGGCTTACGGCTTCGAGCGCCTCTTCGCCCTCCTCGCGGGCGAGAGCTTCAGCCTCCCCAAGGACGACGTCCACGTGGGCCCCGTCCTCGGCGGCGTCCTCGCTTGACCCGGGAAGGCCCGGGAAGCGGCCAACCTTAAGCGTCTCGCAGCGAACCCCGGGGCCCATGCGCCTCTACGCGGCCCTCTCCCTCAGCCTCGCCCTCCTGCTTGCCGGATGCACGGGCCCCGAGCAGCCGGCCAGGGGTCCCACAGACGGTCACGATGGCCACAACGGGCAGCAGATGGCCCCCGTGCAGGTGACCTCCCCCGCCTTCCAGAACGGCACCGCCATCCCGCGGGAGTTCACCTGCGACGGCGAGAACCGGTCCCCGCCCCTCCAGTTCAACATGACGGGCGGCAACGTCACCCACTGGGCCCTCATCGTGACGGACCCGGACGCCACCAACGGCACCTTCACCCACTGGGCCTGGTGGGACCTCCCCGCCAACGTGACCTACATCGGGGACGGGCAGAACCTCACCCAGCTTGGCGCCGTCGAGGGCCTCAACAGCGCGGGACGCGCCGGGTACGTCGGCCCCTGCCCGCCGAGCGGCACCCACCGCTACGAGTTCCACGTCTACGCCCTCAGCGGGCCCGTCGCCCTCCCCTCGGTGGCCACCGTGGAGCAGGTGAAGGAGCACGCGAAGGGCAAGGCCGTGGGCCACGGCATCCTCGTGGGCACCTACGCCCGCGGCAGCGCCTAACGCACGTGAAGCCCCTGGTGCAGCGGGAAGGCCGCATCGATCTCCGCGACGGCCTCCCGCGGCAGCTCGAAGGCGCCGCCCGCGTTCACGCGCGCGTGGTCCGGGTTCTCCGTCTTCGGGATCGTGAACAGCAGGGGCTCGCGCGTGAGGAAGGCGAGGGCCACCTGGTGCGGCGTCTTCCCCAAGCGCTGCGCGACGGCGGCGAGGACCTTGCCGCCCTTCGTGTTCGGGCCGGGGAAGTTGCCGGTGCCAAAGGGCGAGTACCCCACGAGGGCCACGTCATGCTCGCGGCACCAGGGAAGCACCCCCTCCTCGATGCTGCGGTCCTGCAGGTTGTAGAGCACCTGGTTGCACGCGATCTTGTGCCGCCCCAGGTAGGACTCGACCTCCTCGAGGTCCTCGACGTCGAAGTTGGAGACGCCGAGGTACCGGATCTTTCCCGAGTCCACGAGCTCCCCAAGAGCGCGCATGGTGTCCTCCAAGGGGTACGTGTCCGTGCGCCAGTGCTGCAGGTACACGTCCAGGTAGTCCGTGCCGAGACGATCGAGGGACTTCTGGCAGTGCTCGAGCGTGCCCTTGTAGGAAGCGTTCCGGGGAAGCACCTTGCTCACGAGGAACACCTGGTCGCGGCGGCCCTCAAGCAGGGGCGCGATCATCTGCTCGCTCCCCGTGTAGAGCTCGGCGGTGTCGATGTGCGTCATGCCCGCGGCAAGGCCCGCCTCGAGGGCGGCGGCGCCCGCCTTCTTGTCCCGCACCTGCCACGTTCCCTGACCGATGACGGAGACCTCGACGCCGGTCCAGCCGAAGCGCTTGTACAGCATGCTCCGCGATCACGCTCGGGGGGTTTAGGGGTTGGGGTGCCAGCCGTCAGGGGAAGAGCGCTTCGAACTCTTTCATGACCTGCGCCATGGCCGTGGCCTTCAACCGGCCCACGCGTTTCTTCACGATCTCCTGCTTGAGGGTCACGACCTTGTCGGCCTTCACGCGGCTCGGCTTGGGAAGCGTCCCCGATTCGAGGTCCGCCTGAGCAAGCAGAACGCTGTGGCTGCTGTTCGCGAGGTTCGAGGTGATGCCGCAGAGGATTAGGTCCTCGCTGGTCTTGTTGTAGTCCCCGCGGGTCATGACGAGCGCCGGGCGGGACTTTGCCGCCGAGAGGTCGGTGAACGGGAAGGGCACGAGCACGATGTCGCCGGGCTCAAACATGGTCCCAGACCTCGTCCTCGTCATTGTCCCAGAGGTCGGCAAAGGCGGGCGCGGCAAGGGCTTCCCAGCCGCCGAACTCCTCAAGGAGCGCCTTCCCGACGGCGGAGGCCTTGACGATGACCATCCGCTCCCCCTCCTGGATGAGGAGGAATTCCGTCCCCTTACCCGCGTTCATGGCGCGAAGCGCCTCCACGGGGAGCGTAATCTGCCCCTTGTCGGTGAGGCGGATAGTCTTCACGAGCACACTAAAGTAAGGAATTCCTTACCACATATAGATTATGGTAAGGAAAACAGAGGACAGGTGAGCAAAGGGGCCACCCCGAGGAAAGAAGGAAGAAAAGGAGTTTAGGCCACCCGCCCACCGGGGTGACCTCTACTAGAGGGCCGCGAACGACTTCTCGACACGGCCGAACTACCGTTCGGCCTACCGAGAAGCCGCCAGCCCGTCACTTGAGGGCCGCGAAGGACTTCTCCACGTCGGAGACGACCTTGGCGTACTCGGCGTCCCAAGCGGGCTCGAACTTCGCGCGAGCAAGACCACCGCGCACGTTGATCTTCACGATCTCGGCGAGGGGCACACCGCGCTGGAGGGCACCGGTGGCGAGGCTCTCCCACTTCTTGAGGGCCACGAGGATCTCGAACTGCTTCTTCAGGGGAGCGAAGGCGTCCACGGGGTGGAACGCGTTCTGCTGGAGGAAGACCTCACGGATGCCACGGCTCACCTCAAGGGTGAGCTGCTGCTCCTCGGGAAGCGCATCGGAGCCGACGAGCTGCACGATGTCCTGGAGCTCGGCCTCCTTCTGGAGAACCGCCTGGGCCCAGGCACGGAGCGCGCCCCAGTCCTTGTTGACGTTCGCCTCGTACCAGGGGAGAAGGTCCGTCTCGTACAGGGAGTAGGAGTCGAGCCAGTTGATGGCGGGGAAGTGGCGGCGCTGGGCAAGCTTCGCGTCAAGGGCCCAGAAGCACTTGACGATGCGGAGCGTGTTCTGCGTGACGGGCTCCGAGAAGTCGCCGCCGGCAGGGGACACGGCACCGATGACGGTGACGGACCCGGTCTTGCCGCTGAGGGTGCGGACGCGGCCGGCGCGCTCGTAGAACTCGGCGAGGCGGGCGGCGAGGTAGGCGGGGTAGCCTTCCTCACCGGGCATCTCTTCGAGACGGGAGGAGATTTCACGCATGGCCTCGGCCCACCGGCTGGTGGAGTCGGCCATGAGGGACACGTCGTAGCCCATGTCGCGGTAGTACTCGGCGAGGGTGATGCCGGTGTACACGGACGCCTCACGGGCGGCCACGGGCATGTTGCTCGTGTTCGCGATGAGGGTCGTGCGGTTCATGAGGGACTTCTTCGTGTTGGGGTCCTCAAGGTGGGGGAACTCCGTGAGAACCTCAGTCATCTCGTTGCCGCGCTCGCCGCAGCCGATGTAGACCACGATCTGGGCGTCGGAGAACTTGGCGAGGGACTGCTGGGTAACCGTCTTGCCGGAGCCGAAGGGACCGGGAATGGCGGCGGTGCCACCCTTCGCGACGGGGAAGAGACCGTCGAGAATGCGCATGCCCGTGACGAGAGGGATGTCAGGGCGGAACTTCTCGGCGGAGGGGCGGGGGCGGCGCACGGGCCACTTCTGCATGAGCTGGACGTTCGCGCCGTTGTCGAGGGTCGCAACGACCTCGTCGACGGTGAAGTCGCCCGCCTTGATGCTCTTGACGGTGGTCGCGCCAACGTCGGGGTGCACCATGATGGTGTGCTTGATCGTCTCGGTCTCCTGGACCCAGCCGATGGCGCTGCCGCCCTGGACCTTGTCGCCCTGCTTCACGGTGGGGGTGAACTTCCACTTCTTGGCGTGGTCGAGGCCGGGGGCGTTGACGCCGCGGAGAATGAAGTCGCCCATCTTGTCCTGGAGGACCTCGAGGGGGCGCTGGATACCGTCGTAGATGGAGGTGAGGATGCCGGGGCCGAGCTCCACGGAGAGGGAGGCGCCGGTTTCCTTCACGGGCTCGCCGGGCTTGATGCCGGACGTGTCCTCGTACACCTGGATGATGGTGGACTCACCGGTGATCTTGATGACCTCACCCATGAGCTGCTCGTTGCCGACGAAAACCACGTCGTACATGCGGGCCTTGATGCCCTGAGCGGTAACCACGGGGCCCGCCACCCGCACGATGCGGCCGCCGGTCTCCGCCTGGGGGTTTGTCTTGTTCATCGCCGCCTGAGTCATGAGATTCACCTTAAACGATCAGAGTAATAACGTTAGTCCTTGTAGAGGTCGATGCCGATGGCGCGCTTGACCTTCTCGCGAAGGTCGCCGCCCGACTCGCCACCCATCTGGATGACGACCGGCTCGTTGGAGTCCGTGAGGCGCTTCCGCTGGTAGGGGTTGAGCGTGGCCACGTCCTTGGCGTCCACGATGAGGATGCCGAGGCCGGACGTGAGCAGCCGCTCGACGTCCTGGCTGTACGTCTCGGGGTTCGAGCGGACGGCCTGGCGGACGCCCGCAAGCTGGAAGCCGAGCACGAAGTCCTCGCTTCCGATCACACCGATTTCCTTCGTCATAGGATCAGCAACCCTTCAATGGTCTCGTCGGGGAGACCGGATTCCTTGCCGGAAGCGATGATGCGGAGGTTGTCCACCTCAATCTTCTTGCGGAGGAGGTAGTCCACCACGGGAAGCACGCTGAGGGGGGCCACGTGGCCGAAGTCGTCCGCGCTCTCGATGAGGGCCTTGTCGAGGGCCGTGAGGAGGGGGTTGAGGCCCTTGCCGTCCACGTAGGCCCGGACGCCTTCCTCGAGGCGCTTGCCGAACTTGAGGGTGAGCACTTCGCTCGCGAACTCCTCCTTCCCCGCCTTGAGGAGGCGGTTGGCGCGGTCGAGCGTGAGGCTCGTGCCGCACTCGATGAAGTAGGGGGCCATGTCCTGGGCCTCTTCGGCGCGCAGGCGGAGGACCGTGCGGAGGTTCTGGATGTCCACCTCGCGCTCAAGGAAGCTGCGGAAGGCGCGGCCCTCCTTGTTCGTGGGGGGGAACTCGGCGATGAGGCGCGTGTAGTACTCGCGGTCGAGGGCGTTCTCGATCTCGGTGAGGCTCGTGATCCCGGTGGGACCGTAGCCTTCCGCGACCTTGGCGGCCCCGCGGCCGTAGGGGAACTCGCGCAGGCGGGTAACGATGTCCTGGAGGTTGTCGAGCTTCGCGAGGGCCTCGAGGCGCGCGAGGGGGATGGCGCCCGCGGGCACGAGCTCGGCAGCGATTTCCTCCGTGCTCATCCCGGCGAACTTGCCGCGCAGGATGGTCTTGAGGTTGTAGATGTCGTAGCGCTCCAGGTAGAGGCCGATCATGACCTTCAACTCGCCCTCGCTCATGTCGAGGATCTGCTGGTAGGTGCGGCCGAGGTTGAGGCGCGTGGCGCGCTCGATGAGGAGGGCGCCGCGGGCCTTGCCCGCGAAGCGGTCGATCTCTTCCGCGTACTCTCCTTCCTGGAGGGTGCGGGCGATCTCGTTCACGTCGCGAGCGAGGAGCTTGGGGTAAATTTCGGAGGGCAGCAGGTGGGCCTTCTTCGCCCTCACCCTGGCCGTGACGTAGGGGTAGTTGCCGCCCCTGCGCTTCGTGACTCCGAGACCGAAGAGGTTCACCATCTGCTCACCTGGTTACTGGCCCGTCCCGAGGAGGAGGGCGGCGATCTCGTTGACGCTCTGGCCCCAGGCGTCGTCGAGGAGATTTTCGTAGCGGAGATCCTCCGTGGTCGCGCCGTCGGGGCTTTCCACGAGCAGCCCGCCAAGGCCCTTGAAGGTGCCGGCGACGGGGAGCCCGAGGCGCTCCGCGATGGCGCGGTCCTCTTCCCGGACGTACACGCGGCCGCCCGGCATGTTGGCGCGGGCGTAGAGCGCCTTGAGGTGGCGCTCGCGGTCGGCGGCGGGAAGCTTCTGGATGCGGGCCTCCACCTCGGCGCGGACCTTCTGGAGGGTCTCGCGCTCGGCAAGGAGGCGGCGCTTCTTGGACTCGAGCTCGGCCGCCGCAAGCTCGCGGCGGCGGAGGTTCTCCACATCAGTCTTGAGGCCCTCGTCGCGCGTGGCCTTAGCCTTCGCGGCGCGGGCGCGGGCCTCGTCGACGAGGCTCTTGGCCTCAGCCTTGGCGGCATCCACGATCGCGGAGGCCTCCTTCTGGCCCTGGCGCTTGACGCCCTCAATCACTTGTTCGAGGCCCATGGTTCTCAAACCACCTTGGTTGGCTTAGACGCCGGCGGTGATGCTGCCGAGCATCAGGAAGGCGATAACGAAGCCGAAGAGAACGATCGTCTCAGGGATAACCATGAGAATGAGGCCGTTCGTGAAGAGGGTGCGGTCCTCGGCCATGGCGCCAACGGCGGCGGAACCGATGTCCTTCTCAGCGATGGCGGTGGCAAGACCGGTGAGGCCGACAGCAAGGCCAGCGCCGAGGGCGACGAGGCCGGAACCGACGGAGACACCAGCTTCGCCGTGGCCGGCCTGGTGGGTGGCGGTGGCCACGCCAGAGACGGCGAGGAGAGCGACGAGGGCGATGAGGGCGTTCTTGACGTAGCGGGCAACGGTCTTCATTTGTTTCTCACCTTGGAAGTTTACGCGGTTGTGGTCTGAGCGGTCTTGCGGCCAAAGGGCGCGTAGGGGACGCCTCCGCCCTTGTAGAACTTGAGGAAGAACTCCACGTACTGGAGACGAATACCCTGGATACCCGAGGACAGGATGCCAAGGCCGAGCACCAGCAGCTGGCAGATCACGAGGCCGAGGGCCCCGAAGAAGATGAGCACCGGGTTGCCGTGGCTCCCGATGATCATGCCAGTGAGGAAGATGGAGTTGAAGGCGAAGATCATGGCGCCCTTCGCGACCGCCACACCGGCAAGACGCGAGTAGCTCATGATGTTCGACAGGAGACCAAGGCTCTCGATGGGGGCGAGGAAGCGGAGCACGCCCTCCTCGAAGGCCATGAGCATGAGCACGCCGAGGCCGGCGAGGATGCCGGAGAGGGCGAGGCCGTCGATGGGAAGGGGCTCGTAGATCGTCTTCCAGAGCCAGGGCGCCGTGCGGGAGCCTTCGAGGTTCTGCAGCTGGCTGAAGATGATGCCGAAGAGACCGACGAGGACGAACATCCAGCCGATTTTCGCCATCATGTGGCGCTTGCTGTGGTGGGCCTCGTTCATGGCACCGAAGAGGTAGCCGAGGAAGAGGTGGAAGAAGGCCGCGATGAGGCTCACCGCGATGAAGTCGGGAACATCCGTGATCTTCCCGATGAGGTGCGGGTGGGCCTCGGGCGCGTAGGAGCCGTCGGCGAAGAGACAGTTCCAGGTGGGCTCGTGGTGGAGCACGTCGCCGCAGGTCACCGTCGCTCCGGCGGGGAGGTCGGCGGCCACGTCGGCCATGAGGGTGGGGGTGACGGAGTTGGGGATGCCGAAGCCGTCACCGAACACGAACCAGCCTGTGCCCGCGGCCACGATGCCGGCCGCGAGGATGGCGATGCCGAGGCTCTTCACGGTGTCGCCGAGGTGGCGCATCTTCGTGAGGAGGAGGGCACCGAGGAGGATCATGATGAGGCCGAAGCCCCAGTCACCGATCATGATGCCGAAGAAGATCGGGAAGGCGATGGCCACGATGGCCGTGGGGTCGATCTCGTCGTACTTCGGGCGGGAGAACATGTCGACGAAGGCTTCGAAGGGCTTCACGTAGCCGCGGTTCTTGAACTTCGTCGGGGGCGTGGCGCCCTTGTCTTCCTTCTGGTGCTCCAGGTGGTCACCGGCCTGGGTGAGGCCGGGCGTGGTGGCGGCGGCCTCGGCGTGGCCGTGACCGTGGTCGTGGTGGCCGTGGCCGTCGGAGAGCACTTCGAGGTGGTAGCTGTTCCCGACGGCGCGGTCGAGCACCTGCACGAGGGTCTGCTTCTCCGCGGTGGGGACCCAGACGTCCGCCATGAAGGTGTAGTCGGTGTGGGCGAAGTGGAGGGGTGCTTCCGCCTTCTCCACCTCGGTGGCGAGGTAGGTTTCCGCCTGGGTGAGGAAAGCGGCGTGGGTCTCACCGAGGCGCTTGAGGGAGGCTTCCGCATCGGTGGCGCGGCGCTCGTGTCCCGTGAGCTCCGAGTCGATGCGGCTGATCTCCTGGTTGACGTCCCCGGTGCCTTCGGGCACTTCCAGCTCGGTGAAGCCGGAGGAGGCGAGGGCCTCAAGGGCCTTGTCACGCTTCGCGGCGGGCACGAAGGCGGCAATGGTGGCGCCGTCCTGGCTCGTGAAGAGCGCGTGCTCGTCGCCCACGGCGGAGCGGAGGTTGGGGGCGGCCTTCACGCGGCCAACGAGAGCCGAGAGGCTCGAGTATCCTTTGTAATCTTCAAGGCGGAGGGGGAGCCCCTGGAGGGGCTCGAGGCGGGCGCGGCGCTCGCGGAGGAGGCTCGCGGCTTCGCGGGCCTCATCGCGCGTGGTGGCGAGGCGGTCCACTTCGGTCTCGATCTCGGCAAGGGTGCCGTCGAGGTTGGCCGGGGCGGTGGCCGTGAGGTTGCCGTTCGCGTCGACCACGCCGAGGACGCGGGAGACGGCGCGGAGGCGCACGAGGCGCTCGGAGGCGGCGGAGCCCTCGGGGAGGGGCCGGCCAATCTTGAGGCCGTTGGCCCCGGAGGGGTGGTAATCGTTGATGTGCGCGATGCCGGCGCCGTGGAGGGCCTCGATGATGGGCCGCTGCTGGTCCTTGGGCGCGACAATCACGCACCGTGTCATGGGCTCGGGCTTGAGCATGAGAACCTCACCCGTTGATGCCGTCGCTGAAGCGCTTCATGAGCACGTCGACGGCCTTCTGGAACTGGGGACCGGAGGCGGCCTTGCGCACCGCGTCGGCGCGCTTGTCGCCTTCCGCGATGATCTTGGTGCGCTCCTGGTTGGTGGCCTTCTTTGCAGCATCGACGCCGGCGGCGTAGGCGGCATCCGCTTCGGTGCTCGCGTTCGCGAGGGTGCGGGAGGCCTCTTCGCGGGCTTCCCGGAGGATGCGCTGGGCCTCACGCTGCGCTTCCTCCTTGAGACGCTTGACCTCGTCTTCGGCGCGCTTGACCTCGCGGAGGGCCTCGATCTGCTGCATGGGAGTCGAGCCGGGAAAAGCTCAGCCCTATTTGTACCTTTCGTGGGTTTGCCCGCGCGCTCAACAACTGGCCAGTCCTGCCAAAACGTGGCGCGGCCTCAGGTGAGGAGGAGCGCAAGGAGAAGGAGCAGCGCGATTAGGACGACGATGATCACCGCCGTGGCGGTGCGGTGGACGCCGTTGGGACGGCCGATGGCCGGGAGGGGCGCGCCTGCGCCGAGGCCGGAGCGCGTCATGTCCATGCTTGAAAACGGGGGGAGGCCGGCGAAGAAGCTTCTCGCAGGGCCATCGTTGGGCTCAGGCTTCCTTGCGGCGGGCCCGGCAGGCGGAGTGGTTGCAGGCCTTCACGTGGGCCTTCGCGGAGTGGTGGGCGAGAATGAAGTCGTTGCCCACCTTCACGCGACCGCCCTGAACGTGCCGGGCCGCATCGAGGATGGCGTGGGCCTCCTCATGGGACAGGGGGGAAAGGGCAAGCATCGAGATAGCCTTCGGTCCGGCCCATTATAGGCGATGAGGTATGATTCTTATCCAGTCACCCTGGGGAAGGACGAATCCCGAGGCCTGGACCCGTCGGAGTTGATAGGGCTCCGGCCTGGAGTGGAATGCCATCAAAGGGGTCCCTCGCGAGCAGGAGATGGCCGTCGAGGTCGGCGTAGGCGAGAAGGTCGAGCATCTGGGCCGCCGCCGAGATGCCCACGCTCGTCTCCAGGTTGCAGCCAGCCATGACGCCCAGGCCGTGCTCCCGGGCAGGCCGCGCCGCCTGCAAGGCCGGCCGGAGGCCACCCGTCTTCTGGAGCTTTAGGTTCACGCCGCCGGGGGCCGCGAGGCCTGCCTCGATGGCGCGGCGCACGTCGTGCTCGTCGAGAATGGCCTCGTCGGCATACAGCGGGATGGCAGTTTCCCGTTGGAGCGCCGCAAGCTCCCGGAGGGCGGTCCGCGGGATGGGTTGCTCGATCATCTCCACGCGCGCGGCCTCCAGCGCGGGTAGCAGGCGGCGCGCCTCCTCCTGCGTCCATGCCTCGTTGGCATCGACGCGCAGCGTGGCGCGGACGGCGCCGCGCACCTCCGCGAGGCGTTCCTCGTCGCGTCCGTCGCGGCCGCCGAGCTTGATCTTGAGCGCGCGGAAGCCCCGCGCCTCGTAGGAGCGCGCCTCCTCCGCCATGGCCTCGGGCTCGCCGAGGCTCACTGTGAAGGTGGTGAGCCGCGTCGCGTCCTTCAGGCCGTACAGGCGCCGCGCAGGGACACCCTCAAGCTTGCCCACGAGGTCGTGGAGGGCGAGGTCCACGGCGGCCCGCGCGCTCGGGTTGCCGCAGATGTTTGCGTGCAGGTCGTCGAGGAACCCCTCCCAGACCTTGGGGGACAGGTCGGCGACCTCCTTGCGGACGTACTGCAGGAACTGATCCACCGACTCGAGCGTCTCCCCGGTCACGGCCTTGGAGGGCGCGGCCTCGCCGTACCCCACGTGCTCCCCGTGACGCAGCTCCACGATCATGGCCTGGAAGCGGGTGGTGGCGCCGCGACTAATGACGAAGGGCCGCGCGCTCTCCAAGTCCACGACGCGCCAGCGGAGGTCCATCTACTGCCCCCGCGCGAGTTTCCGGGAGAAGTCCCACTGGCCGTTGCGGAGGAAGCCCTGGCGCTCGGCTGCGGCGAGGACGGCGTCGAGGAGCTTGCCGCGGCCGCCGCGGAACACGTCGGCGGCGGGGACCCCCGTCTCGCGCTCGGCGCGCTCCACCTCCTTCTGGTAGTCGGCGTCGCTGAGGCCGCGCGTCACGAGGGAAAGGGCCGCCACCTTCGCGCCCGTGAAGGGCGCCGTGAGGCGCTCGTTGAGATCAATCTCCACCGGCAGGGAGTTCTTTCGCACCTTCACGGTGGCTGCGGGCCCGAAGGCGCCGAAGTATTCGCGGCGGGGCTCGTCGCTCATTACGAGCAGGTCGGGGAAGGACCCGTGGAGGAGGCCGCAGGTGACGCCGCTGTAGGCGGGGTGGGTGATGCTGCCCTGGCCCTCCACGAAGATGGGGTTGAAGCCACGGCGCGCGCACTCGAGCACCATCTCCTCCACGGCGCCGGCCACGAAGTCGCTCACGATGGCGTCGATGGGGGCGCCCGCGTCGCACCCGATCATGATACCGGTCTGACCGGTGGCCACGAAGGCGGCGTTCAGGCCGCGCGCGCGGGCCTCCTGGGTGAGCTCCACGGCGGTGGTCATCTTGCCGGAGTTGCAGTCGGTGCCCACGTGCGTCACGACGAGGGCGGGAACGCGCGCGCCCTCGGCGGTGGCGATGCGGTGGGGCCGCGTGTGCTTGCGGACGTCCCAGATGCGCGCGCCATGGCGGGACGCGAGGGCGGCGAGCTCCGGGTCGTTCCCGAGGAAGGTGTGCAGGCCCGAGATGAGGGGGAGACCGTGCCCGAGGGCCGTGCGGAGGTCGCCGCGCCAGTGCTCGGGGAGGGCGCCGCCCACGGGCGCGATGCCGATGGCGACCGCCGTCGGCTGGAACCGGAGCCCCTCGGCGACGGAGGCGACGATGGGAATTCCCTTCCCGTGGGGCCCCAGGAATTCGCCCGCGTCGCGGCCTGCCTTCTGGCGGTCCACCACGGCCACCACGGGGTCCCTCCCGTACTTGATGAGGGCGTTCGCGGTCTTCGCGCCCGAGGGATCGAAGCGGTCGTGGGCAATCACGAGGAGGGGCATGACCCGGGGAGCGGGACGCGGCTTCAAAGCGTTATCCCCGCCCTGCCCGGAGGGGGCCCGCCTAGCGCCCCACACCGGGGGAGGTGGCAGCCGCTGCCTTATCCGGGCGCCAGCCCAAAGGGAGGGTATGCGCCGTTTCGAGAACTATGCCCGCCGCATTCTCGCAGAGGTGGGCGATGCGAACGCGCAATTCCTGATCGAAAGCCTGGGGGACCATGACCTCGTGGCGCTTCTCGCGGGCCTTCCCGACAACAAGCGCCTCCTCCGGAACGTGGTGGCGACCGAGCTTCAGAACCGCTTCACGCGGAAAACCCTCCTGGCGGTGGCCGCCCTCGACCTCGAGCGGGGAGACGACCTCATCCTCCCCTTCACGGAGACGCTCTCGCGGGCGCTCCGCGTGGAGATTGCCTGCGTGGACGAGGTGGACGGCGACCACTTTATCCTGCGGGGAAAGCGCGGCCTCCCCGAGGAGCTTGCCAGGGTGGAGCGCTGCCGACAATCAAGCATGGCGCTCTGCCAGGCCGTCATCCAGAGCGGCAGGCCCCTCGAGATCCCAGACATCCCCAACCACCCGGTCTACCATGACTCCCTCGCGTGGCGCAAGTTCGGCATCCGATCCTACAGCGCCGTCCCAAGCCACGGCCCCGACGGCGCCGTCCGTTCCGTCCTCTGGGTGGCGAGCTACCAGCCGAGGCAGCTCTCGGACGAGGAGCACTACCTTCTCGAGCGCGTGGGCCTCCGCATCAACACCCTCCTGGGGCCGGGTGCCGCCGCTATCAGCGCGAAGCGGACGGGTTGACGACCCCTCAAGGTTTATTCGGGGCGGCGCGCTCTCCCCGGTGCTGACACATGACCCCGGTTAGCTCACCTGCTATCGGGCGCCCGCTGGCGCTCCTCGTGGTTCTCTTGCTCGCGGTGCCCGTGAGCGGATGCTTCGACGCGCTGCCGGGGCTCAAGGACGGGGCGGGCGCGGCGGCCTGGCCTCTCGAGATGACCGGGGTGGATCTTCTCCACAACGATCGGGGCCTCACCGGGAAGGGGGTCCGCATCGCCATCATCGACACCGGCATCGACGCGGGGCACGACGAGTTCCAGGACCTGGTGGCGGACGGCCGCCTCCTGTGGAAGGACCTCGTCAACGGCCGCAAGCAGCCCTACGACGACGCGGGCCACGGCACCCACGTCGCCGGCATCATCGCAAGCCAGGGCGAGTGGTCCACGGTGTTCAACCGCGGCTTCTATCTGAAAGGCGTGGCTCCCGGCGCGACCCTCATCGTGATCAAAGCCATCGGCGCCAACGGCCAGGGCGATGAGGCCACGGTGGCTCGCGCCATCAACATCGCAGTCGAGAACGAAGCCCAGATCATCGTGTTAAGCCTTGGTGGCGAGACGCGCAAGATCTTCGGCCTCTTCCCGGCCACGAGCGAGGCGGAGACGGCGGTGAAGGCCGCCGTCGCGAAGGGCGTGTACGTGGTGGCGGCCGCCGGAAACGAGGGCGACGACGGCCAGAACTGCCGCGTCACGAGCCCGGCCTCCGTGCGGGAAGTCATCGCCGTGGGGGCCGTGGACGAGGACAAGAAGATTGGGGACTTCTCCTGTGGCGGCGGAACCTCCTCGGCCGCTGATCCCGACAAGAAGCCCGAGCTCGTGGCCCCCGGCGTGGCCGTGCTCGGCCCCTGGAAGGGCAATAGCTACATGCTTGCCTCGGGGACCAGCCAGGCGGCGCCAATCGTCGGCGGCGCGCTTGCCTTGCTGCTCGAGGCTCATCCCGAGCTCGCGCTCAAGAACGGGGACGCGGTTCGGAAGGTCAAGCAGACCCTGATGGCGACGGCCGAGGAGATTGGCCCCCTCGCGCCGGCTAGCGCACCGAACCACCATGGCTACTACGGTTACGGGCTTCTGCGGGCGGACAGCCTCCTCGCCGCCTATGACAAGTAATGTCCTGAGAAGGCCGCACAAGCACGCAAGCGTCACGCACGCATGCTACATTTCTCAGGCGCCGCAACCAGCTGGCTACTACCCCCGCAGGTAGCACAGTGAGGATTACCCCTACCGGTCGCGTATTCGGGCTTGCGGGTCGGGGCCCCAAGCCCTTCAGCCTCCGAAATCCAGCCAGCCTCCCAAGCCCGTTTTTGCTCGGGCCCCGACCGCCAAGGCGTGTGCAACGCCCCACGGTTCCCGCGCCGCCCTTTGCCGGCGGACCGCGGGTTCCGGGGGGAGTAATGCCTCCTTCTCGTCAGTCCCCTTCTGCCCTTCGGTCAGCGTGGGCGGCGTGCCTTCCCGCTCAGGCGAGGGGGCTCGCGATGACGGTGGCCGCGTAGTGGCGCACGACACGGCCCTCCTTCACCTTCGTGACGAGGCCCGCGCCCTCGAGGCGGCGCAGGTGCCAGTGGAGCGCTTGGGGGCTCATGCCGAGGAGGTCCGCGAGCTCCTTCTGGGTGCGTCCGGCGGAGGCCGCGACGGCATCCTGGACACGGGCCGTGGTGGTGTTGCGGAGGACGCACTGGGCGTCGCCGTCCTTGCGGGCACCGTTCTCGAAGTAGCGGAGGTAGCGGCCGTGCTTCACGCCCACCACCATGCGGTTCTGCTCGAGCACGTTCAGGTGGTACAGGGTGGTGCCCCAGGAGACGCCCGCGCGCTCGGAGAGCTCCGTGGCGCTCACGCCGGGGTCGGCCTTCACGAGCTGGAAGAGGCGCTCACGAACAGGGTTGTCAAAGACCTCGCCGCGCTCGATGTGGGCGTAAAGGGGGACGATGAGGAGCTTCGTGAGGAGGGACTTGATCTGGGCCCAGAAGCTCACGACGAGCCCGGTGAGGGCCACCGCCGCTCCGGCGAGGAGCGCGAGGTCGGCGTTCACGGGCGCCTCGGCGGTGGCGGCCACCTCCATCGTGTTCGCGGCCGTGGTGGCCTTGGAGGAGCCGGAGCGGCTGTCGAGGCGCACGTCGAGGTTCGCGGTGACGGGAAGGGCGCCGGCGGTGGGAACGCTGCCCGTTCCGGCCTGGACGCGCTGGGAG
>DATMKA010000316.1:0-6741 GCA_035553595.1 Thermoplasmatota archaeon
GGGCGGGAGCGTTGAAGAAGCCCGGGAGGAAAGCGTCCCCCTATGCCCACGGCCCCGCAGGGGACCGTGGAGGTGGGTTATCGATGAAGGTTTCAGACATCATGACGCGGGACGTGCTCACGGTCGGCAAGGACAACCCCCTCGGGACGACGCTCGAGCTCATGCACAAGCACGGGATCAGCAAGCTCCCCGTCGTGCACCAGGGCAAGTTCATCGGGATCGTCTCCGACGGCGACATCGTCGACGAGCTCGGCGCCCTCCGCAACAAGGGCCTCGTCCCGAACGCGCTCCACGTGAGCGGCGCCCTCCGCAAGGAGGTGCCCACCATCGGGCCCGACGTAAGCATCGACGACGCCCGCAACCTCTTCCAGACCACGGGCGCGGGCATCCTCCCCGTC
Organism: Thermoplasmatota archaeon; assembly: GCA_035553595.1. Taxonomy (GTDB): domain Archaea; phylum Thermoplasmatota; class SW-10-69-26; order JACQPN01; family JAJPHT01; genus DATMKA01. The sequence goes on from DATMKA010000316.1 coordinate 399, forward strand.
GTGGACGAGGAGTGGACCGTGGTGGGCGTCCTCACCAAGGCCGACCTCCTCCCCTTCGTGAGGGACGAGACGCCCGTGAAGGAGTTCATGAAGCGCGACCTCTACGCCGTGAGCCCCAACGACCGCGTCATCCACGCCCGCCGCGTGATGCTCGACCACGGCGTCGAACGCCTCCCCGTCCTCGACGGCGGCAAGCTCGTGGGCATCGTGGGCGAGATCGATCTCGCCATGGGCTTCAGCCGCGTGAAGCAGGTGTTCGAGGACAACCGCCAGGACAAGCGCATCCGCGACCTCCACGTGGCGGACGTCATGACCGCCCCCGTCGTCACGGGAACCCCGGACATGCGGGCCCAGGAGGCCGCCGCGCTCATGAAGCAGGAGGATGTGGGCGCCCTCCCCCTCGTGGAGCGGGGCGACCGCATCGCGGGCATGATCACCCGCACGGACCTCCTCCCCTTCGCGAGGGAGTGAGGCTCAGGGCAGGGAGAGGCTCCGGCACTCGAAGAGCCCCAAGGCCCCCGCACAGGCCCCCATGTACCCGCCGCGGTGCTGGACGTCATAGGCCGCGCCAGCCACGAGGAAGGCGGACGGCCCATAGCCCAGGGGGTAGACGGCGGCGGTTGCGCCGGCGCCGGCGTAGTGGCCGTCGTAGACGGCTCCCGCGCAACCGTAAGCCCGGCCGGTGAAGGAGGGAACGCACACCGGGTTCGCAGGGCCGCTCCCCAGGAGCGATCCGACGGAGGCGCCGTACCCGGTCCCGCCGACAATCACGTAGTGGTCGACGTACCGGAAGTTGTTGCCGGGGTTCCCATCGGGGGTCCACCAGGGTTCGAGGAAGGCGTAGAGGGTCACGTCGCCAGCGTACCCCACGGCATTCCAGGTGAAGACAACCGTCTCGACTTCGCCCTCCCTGACCGACACGTAGGCCCCGCCAATGAGTTCGAGGTCCCCCGTGGTGCGCGCCGAGGCGTACACCCGGAGGGTGCCCACGCCGATGCCGGCGCCGAGGTTCCCGAGGGAAACGGCGATCTCGCGCCGCGTTCCGGGGGAGATGTCCATCATGTCGGTGCGGAGGACGGGCTTGTTCGTCACTTCGATCGCGGTGACGGCGAGGTCGGGGATGGGGACCGCCTCGAGGCTGAAGAAGTACACGACTTCCGCGGGTTCCCAGGCTTCGACCCCGACGAGGAACACCGAGCCGCCGCCCACGGCCAGGGTGGCGTTGAGCGTCGCGTTCGGGTGTTCCCACTCTTGGGGCGACACGTGGGCATCGCCGAGGTAGTAGCCAAACTGGTCGAGGATCACGAGATGGACGTGGGGCCCGTTCTTGAGGCTGAGGGTGGCCTGGAGGCCGAGTCCCGCGGGGACGGACACGCGGTACCAGTCCGCCGTGTCGTTGCCCGTGAAGTTGCCCACGTGGTGCCCCAGGGGGATTTCCTCCGCCTCCCAGTAGTCATCCGCCCCGTCCCCTCCGGGGGGATCGGCGAGGGCGGGCAGGGGGGTCGCGAGGAGCGCGAAAGCGAGAATGAGGACAAAGCGACGGTACATCGGCTGGAAGCCTCCCGCCACGAGAGCGGTTGAACCGGTCTTAACCCTTGGCAGGAGACTGCCTTCCGCCCTCCCCCCCGAAACCTTCTTCACGCGGCCCTCCGGTTCCGGGGCGTGGCCGAGGCAGCACCCCGGGAGAAGCCCGCCTTCCGCCGTCCCCCGGACGCGGAGGCCGTGGCGGCCGCCATCAAGATCATCCTCGATCACGGGACGGTCCCGAGCCAAAAGCGCTTGAGGGAGCTCGTCGAGGCGGAGCTCCGCAGCCACAACCCCGAGTACGTCGTGAGCGAGACGCGCCTGCGCCACTTGCTGCTGCGCACGGGCCTCGTGAAGGTGCACATCCGCGTCCGCATGGGCGGCGTCACCCCCACCCTCGCCAAGTGTCCCGTGTGCGGGCAGAAGCTCGCCCGCGGCACCAACAAGACGCTTCTTGGTGGAAACACCCAGGTGGGGTACAGGTGCAGCCGCTGCCCGTGGTGGACGGGCCGCGAGTACCGCATTCCCGCCTTCTACACCTTCAGCGGCCGCCTGGAGAAGGCCAAGAAGACGGGGCAGACGTCCTTCCGCTGATCAGGGCTCGGCGGTTTCAGCCACGCGGCGAAGCAGGGGCGCTGCGAGCTGTTCGACGCGCTCCTCCTCGGCGGCGGTGAGCGGGAGCAACGGGAGGCGGTACCCCGACTCGATGCCTTCCACCGTGCGCAGCAGGTGGCGGAGCGCGGCGCCGGGAGGGCCTGTGCGGAGGGCGGAAACGGCGTCGTAGAGGAGGCGCAGCTCCTCATCGCTGGGGCCTTCGCGCTGGATCTGCAGGAGCAGCTCGGGGGCCATATTTGCCAGCTCCGAGACGAGGCCGCAGAAACCGCCCTCAGGGACGGAGGGGAGCGCGAGGAGGCCTTCGTCGTTGGTGAAGCAGCTGAAGCCCTCGCCGACGCGGAGGTCGGTGGGGCGGACGCCGTGGGCGGGGTCGAGGTCCACGAGCCCCATGACACCCTCGATGGAGGCCAGGTCCGTGACGACGTCTGCGTCCTGGAGCAGGGAGCCGGGCGGGCTCCCAAGGAGCAGGGGGGCATCCAGCTGGGCGAGGGTCTCCACGTGGGCGCGGAAGCCGGCCGCCGTGACGGGGAGGCCGAAGGGCGGGCAGACCAGCAGGCCGGAGGCGCCGCGGTCGCTCACGTGGCGGCCAAGCGCGTAGGCTTCCCGCGTGCTCGCGGGCGGCAGCGCGACGAACACCCGCTCCCCTTCCGCTTCCTCCAGGATTAGGTCCACGAGCTGGCGGACCTCCTCCCGGGTGAGGAGCGCGGGGTCGGCGGCGCTGGCGAGGGCCACGAGGCCGTCCACCCCCGAGTCGGCCAGACGGGCAAGGTGGTCGCGGAGGGGGGCCTCCGCTACCTCGCCGCGGCCGTTGTAGAACGTGGGGATGGAGACGAAGACGCCCTCGAAGTTCGGCATCGCCCACCACCTGCTTGTGGACGAGCATATGCGTTTTGGCTCTTGCGGGAGGCGGAGCGAGAATCTATTTATCTTGTGTAATACGAGACAGCCCCATCATGACCGTGCAGGCGACACGAACGGTCAACCTCTTCTCGCCCGAGGCGCACCTCTCCGTGATGTGGCGGTGCGCGTCTCCCTCCCGGGCGGGTCACCGCATCCTTCTCGCGGCGCCCCCGGGGTCCCGTTACCCCTACATGTATCCACGGGATGCCGCCAGCACCGCCCGGGTGCTCCTGCAGCTTATCGAGCGGAACGTGGCGAGGGAGGAGGCCTTCGCGCACCTGGAGGCGACGGCGCGCTTCCTCGCAAGCTGCCAGCGCCCCGACGGGTACTGGGGCCAGCGGTACGCGCTCACGGGCGAGGACAAGAGCATCTACCGCCAGGAGGACAACGTCGCCCACGGCATCCTCGTCATCGCTTCCTACCTGGAAGCGTGCGCGCGCCTCAACCGGGAGCCCGACGACAAGGAGGCGCTCCTCGACGTCTTGGAGCGCGCGTGGCGGCACGGCCTGGAGGCGAGCTTCCGGCCGGGCATCAACCTGTTCTACAGCACGACGAGCATCCACGAGTCCGCCATCGAGCAGGGCTACACGCTGTGGACGAACTTCGCGCACCACCGGTCCCACCAGCTCATGCTGAACGCCATCGACCGCTTCGGCGGGTCGAAGCGCCTGCACGACGAGGTGGACCGCTTCCGCGAGATGCATGGGAAGAACCTGCGGCGCCACTTCGTGCAGGACGGCCTGTTCATCCGCCGCCTCACGCCCACCGGGCGGTACGACCGCCGCCCCGACGTGACGCTCCTCTCCCCCTTCTACTTCGGCTGCGCCGACCTCGACCCCCAGGCCCTCTCGGATTCCGTGAGCCGCATCGAGAAGGACCTGTGGGATCCCGAACTGGGGCTGCTGCAGCGCTACCTTCCCTTCGCGGAGGACCGCACGATTCACCTGCACGCGGGCAATGGCCCCTGGATGGCGTACTCCGCGATCTTCGCGCAGTACCACGCCGTGCTCGGGAACCGCGAGAAGTCCCGCATGGTCCTCAAGGCCATCGCGTCCTACGCGACGCCCGAGGGCGAGATCCCGGAGCACCTGAGCACGCGCCAGCGCTTCCGTGATTTCCTCAAGCGCGAGTGGGAGACGGGCCTCGACTTCGAGAAGGAGTTCGACCAGGAGATTCTGCTCCCGGGCACGAAGTTCAGCAAGATCGTGGAGGAGCTCAACCACATGCGGGACGAGTACCTCCGCATCGAGCGCGCGGACCCTGACGGGCCGGACCACTCCGTGATCCGCTTCGCGACCCCGCTCCTGTGGAGCCACGCCGAGTTCCTCTCCGCGCTCCTATGGCTTGACAAGTGAGCAGTATCGCCTCCCGCGCAGTGGTTCCCTCACGTGCGATGCGGCCCCGAACCCCGCGCGCCGACCGCGAGGGGTCCAGGGGGCTGGACGACCTGCGGGTCGTCCGCCCCTCGCTGCGCTCGGTCCGAGCGAGCCCCCTGGTCGGGGCCGCAGCGAGCGGAGCGAGCGAGGCGAGGACGACCCGGAGGTCGTCCGGGGGTCACAAGGGGGGCGAAGCCGCAGCGGCTCCGCCGCAAGGCGCGGCCGGACCGCAGTCCGGCCAGCGCGCCCCCGGCGCGCCCGAGTACCGATCGGATGGCCTGAGAGGGCGAAGGCCCTCGCTGGCCATCCAGGGGACGCGACCGGCCCAAAAGACACCCCCGGGCCACCGCCAAGACCGGAACGTCAGGCGGGGCCCAAATGACGGGCCGGTGCGCGTAGGGTCCAGGTGACGCCGGATATTGGGTTGGGTTTGGGATGCTTTCGGGAAAGCGTGACCCGGATGCCTTGACACAGGAAACCACGCTAGGGGTGCTTATCCTTTCGCCCTGGCAAACAAGCCGTTGCTGAACCAACAACGTTTGACCGTCTCAGCCCCCGGGGACGCCCACGCCGGGGGTGGGCGAGCCTCCAGGCAGGGGCTCGGCCGCGACCGCAGAGGGCCTGTGGGCCAGCGGTTTGCAGAGGGGTTGAAGGAGCCTCCGCGAACCACCGCCCCGCCGCCCCACCGCGGTTCCGGCCGGGGGCCGCGCGGGAAATCAAACCGCCTTGAGCGCCGCATCGAGGTCGGCAATGAGGTCGTCCACATCCTCGAGGCCGAGGGAGAGGCGGACGGTGCCGCTCGTGATGCCCATGCTCGGGTACTCCGCGGGGGGCACGGCGCGGTGGCTCGTGAGGACGGGGATGCTCACGAGGCTCTCGACGCTGCCGAGACTCGGCGCGTTCCGCACAAGCTGGAGGGAGTCGGCGAAGCGCGCCGCCCCCTTCTCGTCGCTCTTGAGGTCGATCGCGAGGACGCCGCCGAAGCCCGACATCTGGCGCTTCGCGAGGCTGTGCTGGGGGTGGCTGGGGTGGCCGGGGTAGTGGACGCGCGCCACCTTCGGGTGCCCCGCGAGGTACTCGGCGATGGCCATGCCCGTCTCGTTGTGCTGGCGCATGCGCACGGGGAGGGTCTTGATGCCGCGCTCGAGCAGGAAGGCCGCGTGGGGGTCGAGGACGGCGCCGAGGAGGCGGTGGGTCTTGATGATTTTCTCCATGACCGCGTTGCTGCCGGCGACGGCGCCCGCGCTGATGTCGCTGTGGCCGCCCAGGTACTTCGTCGCGGAGTGGAGCACCACGTCCACGCCGAGCTCGATGGGGCGGGAGTTGATGGGGGACGCGAAGGTGCTGTCGATGACCGTGAGGACGCCGCGCTCTTTCGCGATGCGGGCGCTCTCGCGGATGTCCACAAGGCGGAAGGTGGGGTTCGTGGGGCTCTCGAGGTACACGAGGTCCGCGGGCGTGCGGAGGGCCTCGGCGAGGGCCTCGGGGCTCGTCGTGGGCACGTAGTCCACGCGGATGCCCATGCGGGCGCACACGGTGCTGAAGAGCGCGTGGGTGCCGCCGTAGATGTCGCGGACGCTCACGATGCGGCCGCCCGTGCCCACGAGGCTGAGGACAGTCTCGCTGACGGCGGCCATGCCGGACCCGCTCACGAGGGCGCGCTCGGCGCCTTCGAGGAGGGCGATCTTCTTCTCGGCCGCGGCGAGGCTGGGGTTTCCATACCGCGTGTAGAACACCGTCGAGTCGCTCCCCTGGAGCGCGAGGAGGTCCTCCGTCCGCGTGGCGGCGAAGGTGCTCGTCTGGTAGATGGGGGTGACGACGCTGCCCGCCTTCGCGTTCTCGTCGCCGTGAATGCTCTTCGTGCCCGGACCGCGGCTCATGGAGCGGGCACCCCCGCACCGGGGAATAAACGTATCCCCGGTGGCAAG
>DATMKA010000317.1:0-9036 GCA_035553595.1 Thermoplasmatota archaeon
GTGCCGTGGGTGGGGGCTGGAGGTGGCGCGCGAGGGCGGCGATGGTGGGGTATTCGAAAAAGGCGAGGGCGGGCACGTCGCGGCCGAGGAGGCGGCTCACGCGTTCCTGCACTTTCGCAACGAGAAGCGAGTGCGCTCCGAGGTCGAACAGGTTGTCGTGGACGCTCACGGCCTGCACGCCGAGGGCTTCCGCCCAGGCCTCCGCGAGGATGCGCTCCACAGGGGAGCTTGCGCCCACGAGGGGACCGTGGGAGGCCGCGGCGGGAACGGTGGCCACAGGAGGCAGGGCCTTGCGGTCCGCCTTGCCGTTGGGTGTGAGCGGGAGGCCCGGCATGAGCACGTACAGGGCAGGAACCATGGCGTCCACGACGCGCGTTGCGAGGAACGCGCGCAGGTCCCGCCGGATCGCCTCCGGCGCTTCGCGCGGGAGCGGTGCGGGCGCTTGCGGGTTCACGGGCACCACGTAGGCCACGAGGCGCGTCGCGCCCGAGGGGTCCTTGTCCGCGATCACGGCCACGTCGCGCACACCGGGGTGGTGCGCGAGGGCGGCCTCCACCTCGTCGAGCTCGATGCGGACACCTCGCACCTTCACCTGGCGGTCGAGGCGTCCGAGGAACTGGATTCGCCCGTCGGGGAGCCACCGCGCGTGGTCCCCGGTGCGGTAGAGGCGGCCTCCCGGCCGGAAGGGGTCGGGGATGAAGCGCTCCGCCGTGAGGTCGGGCCGGTTCAGGTAACCCTGCGCCACGCCGGCGCCCCCAAGCCACAGCTCCCCGGGCTCTCCCGGCGGGACAGGCTTGAGGTCGGCGTCGAGCACGTGCGCGGTGACGCCCCCAAGGGGGCGACCAATGGTGGGCTCCTCACCGGGGGTGCACTCGCCCTGGGTTGCCCAGATGGTGGTCTCGGTGGGCCCGTAGCAGTTGATGAAGCGGCGGCCCGCGCCCCACTGCTCAACGAGCCGCGCGTGGCAGGTCTCGCCGCCCACGCTCACGAATCGGAGCTGCGGCAGCGGCCCCCCCGGGAGCGTGGCGAGCACCGAGGGCGGCATCCACGCGAACGTGATCTCCTTCTCCTCCAGGAAGCGCTGGAGGGCCGCGCCCGGGGGGACGAGCTTGGGCGTGGTGATGCAGAGGGTGGCGCCGTGGCAGAGGCCGAGGCCCACCTCGTACAGGGAGGCGTCGAAGTTGAGGGAGGCGTACTGGAGAACGCGGTCCCCCGGCCCGAGAGGGTAGAGGCGCACGAGTTCCCCGAAGCGGTGGGCGAGGCTCTCGCGGTCGATGCACACGCCCTTCGGCTTCCCGGTGCTGCCGGAGGTGTAGATGACGTAGGCGAGATCGCTCGGGCGAGGCCGCGTGATGACTGCGGGCTCCCGCGCGGGCGGAGCCGAGAGGAGGGAGTCAAGGAGAAGCGTGGGGGCGCCGTGGCCTTCGTAAGCGTCGGCCTCGTTTCCCGTGAGAACGAGGCGGGGCTTCGCGTCTTCCAGGAGGAGCGCGATGCGGTCGCGGGGGTACTCGGGGTCGAGGGGGAGGTAGGCGCCGCCGGCGCGGAGCACGCCGAAGAGGGCCACGAGGAGGCCGCTCCCGCGAGGAAGGCCAAGGCCCACGAGGGTGCCGGGTCCAACCCCCAGGAGGCGCAGGTGCCGCGCCACGCGGTCAACGTTCTCCTCGAGCTCGCGGTAGGTGAGGACTCCGTCAGCCGCGTCGATGGCGAGCGCGTGGGGCGTCTTCGCGGCCCAGTGGGTGAGGTAGTCGTCGGCCTCCCGTGCTGTGGGGGCGTCCGCGAGGGTCAGCGTGTTGCCGGTGTCTCGGTCATGCCGCATGCGAGGTCGCCTCCGTGGAGTTATCAGAACGCTTGAGAGCCGCCGTGAGGGCTTCCGCCACGACCCGCGCTCCCGCGGGCTCGATGAGGAAGGTCCAGTGGTCGCCGGGGGCCACCGTGAAGGCCTCGCCCTGCTCGGGGACGAGGGCGCGCCACACTCCGGGGAGGTGGGGGTGGACCTTGAGGGTTTCTTCACTCACCACCAGGAGGGAAGGGCACCGCGTGGGGGCTGCGCGGTGGTGGCGCAGGGCCTCGGTCTGGGCCGCCACGACGCGGACGGCGCGGCGAATCGCCTCGGGTCCCTCGGTGGCGAGCGCGGGGGGAAGCGCGAGGCGACGGAGGGCGTGGCGAAGCTCCTCCTGGAGGCCTGCGCTCTCCGGCGCCCCGGCAGGTGTTGCGGCGAGGCGCTCCGCTAGGGCCGGGGCCGCGGCGAGGGCAGCCTCCAGCGTTTCCGCGGGCGGGGGCGCCGCGCTCGGGTCCGCCGGGTCGAGTAGGGCGAGAAGGGACACGGTCTCCCCGGCGGCCTCCAGTTGGCGGGCCATCTCCTGCGCAAGGAGGCCGCCCAGGGACCAGCCGCCGAGGCGGTAGGGGCCGCGCGGTTGGACGGCGCGGAGCTCCTGCAGGTAGGTGCGCGCCATGGCGTCGATGCGGTCCTGCGGCGTCTCGTCGTCCTCCGTGCCAAGGGCCTGGAAGGCGTACACGGGCACGTCCTCCGGGAGGGTTTGGGCGAGGCGGACGTAGCCGCCGACGGTGCCGCCGCCGGGGTGCACCAGGAAGAAGGGCAAGGCGGTGCCGCCGCGGCGCAGCGTCACGAGGCACCGCGGCGAGGGCGCGCCGGGAGCGAGAGCGGCGGCGAGGGCCACCACGGTCTGGTTCTCGAAGAGGTGGCGGGGGCGGAGGGGGATTCCCAGCGCCGTCGCACGGGCGGCCACGCGAGTCGTGAGGAGGGAGTCTCCGCCGAGGGCGAAGAAGTTGTCATGGATCCCCACCCGAGGGAGGCCGAGGACGCTCGCCCACAGACCGCAGAGCGTCTCTTCCAGGGGCGTGCGCGGCGGCGCGTGGGGCGTGACCGGCCGCAGGCCGTCGCCGCTCGGTTCGGGGAGCGCGTTCCGGTCAATCTTCCCCGTGGGCATGAGCGGGAGCGCGGCGAGGGTCATGAACTCGGAGGGAACCCAGGACTCGGGGAGCGTCTGCTTCAGGAAGCTGCGCAGATCCTCCACGGTAGGCGCGGCACCCTCGCGCGGCACCACGTAGGCCACGAGGCGGGCCTCGCCCGCGGGGCCGCGGCGGGCGGCCACCGCGGCTTCCTCCAGGTGGGGGTGGCGGAGGAGCGCGGCCTCCACTTCCCCAAGCTCGATGCGGAGGCCCCGGATCTTCACCTGCGTGTCCATGCGGCCGAGGAACTCGATCTCCCCGTCGGGCAGCCACCGCACGAGGTCTCCGGTGCGGTACATGCGCTCGCCGGGGGTGAACGGGTCGGGGACGAACCTCCCGGCCGTGAGCTCGGGGCGGTTGTGGTAGCCGCGGGCAACGCCCGCGCCAGCAATGTGGAGCTCCCCGGGCACGCCAACAGGCACGGGTTGGCCGTGCTTGTCAAGGACGTACGCGCGCGTGTTCGGGAGCGGGCGCCCGATGGGGATGGAGGGGCGGTCGTGCCGCGTCCAAACGTGGTACGTTGCATCCACGGTGGTCTCCGTGGGGCCGTAGGAGTTGATGAAGCGGCGGCCTGGAGCCCAGGCCTCGGCCAGGTCGGGAGAACACACCTCGCCACCGGGGATGAGGGTGGTGAGGTCGGGAAGGGGCGGGCTCCGAGGGAGGCTGCGGAGGACCGAGGGCGTGGTGCTGAGAAGCGTGATCCGCTCCTCCAAAAGGATGCGGTGGAGGTCCTCGCCGACGAGGACCACGTCCGCCGGGGGCACGTGGAGCGTGGCGCCCGCGGCGAGGGTGGCGACAATCTCCCAAACGCTCGCGTCGAAGCTGAGGGAAGCGAACTGGAGGACGCGGCTGCCGGGACCGAGGCCGAACATGCCGGGGGCCGCGCGGGCGAGGTTCACCACGTTCCGGTGCTCCACCATCACGCCCTTCGGCTTCCCCGTGCTTCCGGAGGTGTAGAGGACGTAAGCGAGGTCCCCGGGGCCCACGGTGGATGGGGGCGGCGTCGCGGGGCCTCCCTCGATGCGCGCGGCCTCCTCGTCGATGCACACCAGGACCGGGCCCTCCAGGGGGATGGCGCGGCGGTGCGCGGTGCGGGTGACGACAAGGTGCGCCCCGCTGTCGTCCAGCATGTACGCGAGGCGGTCCGCCGGGTAGCGCGGGTCGAGGGGCACGTAGGCGCCGCCCGCCTTCAGGATGGCGAGGATCGCGATCACGGCATCGGGGCCGCGTTCGAGCAGGAGGCCCACGCGCTCGCCCGGGCGGACGCCGAGCTCGATCAGGTGGTGCGCGAGGCGGTTCGTGCGCTCGTCCACCTCGCGGTAGGTGAGGACGGTACCGCTCGTGGCAAGGGCGGGCGCTTCGGGAGTGCGCGCCACCTGCTGCGCGATGAGCCCGTGGATCGTCACAGGGGCCTCGTCCTTCGTGAGCGGTCCCTCGGCGAAGGCACGGAGCGTTGCCTGCTCCTCGGCCGTGAGGAGGGGGAGGGCACCGATGCGGCGGTCGGGCTGCCGCGGCGCGGTCTCCAGGAGCGTCGAGAGGTGGGTGCTCAAACGTTCTGCGGTGGCGGGGTCGAAGAGGTCGGCATTGTACTCGAGATGCCCTTCGAGGCCGTTCTCCGTCTCGTGGAGGGTGAGGGTGAGGTCGAACTCGGCCGCGGGCTCGGTGACGGGCACCTGCGTGACCGTGAGGCCCGGTAGGGTGAAGCCCCCCGGCGAGGGCGGGTGGAGCACGAGCATCGTCTGGAAGAGCGGGGTACGGCTGAGGTCGCGGTCGGGCGCGAGCTCGCTCACGAGCCGGTCGAAGGGGACCTCCTGGTGATCGTAGGCGGCGAGGAAGGTGCTCCGCGTGCGCGCGACAAGCTCCCGGAAGGTGGGGTCGCCGCTGAGGTCGCCGCGCAACACCAAGGTGTTCACGAAGAGGCCCACGAGGGGCTCCACCTCGGGGCGGGTGCGGCCGGCCACGGGGGTGCCGACCGCGATGTCCTCCTGGCCCGAGTAGCGGTGGAGGAGCGTCTGGTAGGCCGCAAGGACGGAGGTGAACAGGGTGGCGCCTTCCTTCCGCGCAACCTCGCGGAGCCCTTCCAAGGCGTCGCGGCCCACGCGCAGGCTGACGCGGCCGCCGCGGCCCCTGCGGAGGGGTGGGCGCGGCCGGTCCGTGGGGAGGGCGAGCGGCTCAAGGCCGGCGAGCTCGCGCCTCCAGTGGGCAAGGCCCGCCGCGAGAGCGCCCTCTTCGAGGTGGCGGCGTTGCCACCGCGCGTAGTCGCCATACTGTACGGGGAGCGGGGGAAGCGGGGCCTCCATGCGTCCTTCGAGGCGAGCCTGATAGACCGCGCTCACCTCGTTGAGGAGCACATCGAGGGACCACCCGTCGAAGGCGATGTGGTGGAGGGTGACGAGCAGGAAGTGGTCATCCCCCGCGAGGCGCAGGAGGCGGGCCCGCACGGGGGGCTCGGCGGCAAGGTCGAAGGGCCGCCGGGCCTCCTCGCGTGCGAGACGGAGGGCTGCCTCCTCGCGGGCCTCGGGCGCGGGGTCCGAGAGCGATTCGACGGGGAGCGGGAACCGCGTGGGGGGATCGATCACGGCGCGGGGAACCCCGTCTTGGGCCACGATGCGGGAGCGCAGCACCTCGTGCCGGTGCACGAGCGCTTCCAGGGCGGCGCGGAGGGCTTCCACGTCGAGATGACCCTTGAGCCGGAGGGCCGTCGGGATGAGGTAGGTCGTGCTGCCAGGCTGCCACTGGTCGAGGAACCAGAGGCGCTCCTGCGCGAAGGATAGGGGAGCTTCCCCTGTGGCCGTGGCTCGCTCCAAGGGGACGAGGGGCGCGTCGGAGGCGCCGCGGCGGAGTTTCTCCAGCTGGTGAGCAAGGCGCTCGACGGTGGCGGCGCCGAAGACGGTCGCGAGAGGAACGTCGATGCCGAGGGCCTCGCGGAGGCGCGACGCCACGCGGGTGACGAGAAGCGAGTGCGCGCCGAGGGTGAACACGTCCTCGTGGACGCCCACCCGGGATCGGCCGAGGACGTCGGCCCAGGCGCTTGCCGCGAGGGCCTCCATCGGGGTGCGGGGCGCAACCACAGGCGCCACCGGGGCGCTCGTGATTGCCTCGGGTGCGGGAAGGGCCTTCCGGTCCACCTTTCCATTCTGGGTGACCGGCAGCGCGGGAAGCATGACGAAGGCGCTTGGCACCATGTGCTCGGGGAGCGTTGCGCGAAGGTGCTGGCGGAGGGGCGCGGCGTCAACGGCGCCCACCACGTAGGCCACGAGCCGCTTGTCGCCCGCGGCATCGGAGCGCGCGAGCACCACGGCCTCGCGAACCGCCTCGTGAGAGAGGAGCGCCGCCTCGATCTCCCCAAGCTCGATGCGGAACCCGCGGATCTTTACCTGATCGTCCAGGCGCCCGAGGAACTCCAGTTGACCATCGGGGAGCCAGCGCACGAGGTCGCCGGTGCGGTACATGCGCTCCCCTGGGACGAAGGGATCGGGGACGAACCTCTCGGCCGTGAGCTCGGGGCGGTTGTGGTAGCCGCGCGCGAGGCCCACGCCCGCCACGCAGAGCTCGCCGGGCACGCCGACGGGCACCAGGTGGCCGTGGCGGTCGAGGACGTAGGACCGCATGCCGGGAATGGGCCTTCCGATCGGTGGAGACGTGGTCGCTGCGCCGTCACAGAGCGCGAAGGTGGCGGCGACCGTGGCTTCCGTGGGCCCATAGGCGTTCACGAAGCGGCGGCCCGGGGCCCAGCGCGCGACGAGCTCCGGGCTGCAGGCTTCGCCGCCCACGGCGAGCGCGACGAGGTCGGGAAGCTCCGCTTCCGGGGGGAGCGTGCGGAGTGCCGAGGGCGACAGGAGGGCGGCGGTGATGCGTTCCCGCTGCATGAGCTCTAGCAGGTCGTCCCCCACGAGGGGGGTGCCCGGGGGCGGGAGGCAGAGGGTGCCGCCGGTGAGGAGCGCGGTCGCCATCTCGAACACGCTCGCGTCGAAGCTGAGGGACGCGAACTGCAGCATCCGGCAGCCGGGACCCGCGCCCATGGCCTCCGCGAAGGCCTGGACGAGGTTCCCGACGCCGCGGTGCTCGACGAGGACGCCCTTGGGCTTCCCCGTGGAGCCGGAAGTGTAGATCACATACGCGAGGTTCCCGAGGCCCACCTCCACGGGGGGCGCCGCGGGAGGCGGGGGCGCGACGGCGGCCCCCCACTCGCGGTCCACGCACACCACCCGCACGCCCTCGGGAACCGGGAGGGCTGCCAGGAGGGGCTCCTGGGTGAGGAGTGTGCGGGCGCCGCTGTCCTCCAGCATGAACTGGAGGCGGTCCCGCGGGTAGGCGGGGTCGAGCGGGAGGTACGCGCCGCCGGCCTTGAGGACGGCGAGAACGCTCACGACCCGCCGCACCGAGCGCTCCATCGCGATGCCCACAAGGCTCTCGGGACCGACGCCGAGGGTGCGCAAGTGGTGCGCCAGCCGGTTCGCCTCCTCGTCGAGCTCGCGGTAGGTAAGGCGGTCGCTGCCGCAGGAAACCGCGATGACGTCGGGCGTCCGAGTCACTTGGCGCTCGAACAACGTGTGGATCGGTAGTCTCCATTCCGCACTGGCGGCAGGGAGTGTGTCGGGGGTTCCGAGCCCACGCAGCGCCGCCGTTTCCTCGGGCGTGAGGAGGCCCGGCCGGGAGAGCGGCGCCTCGGGGGCTGCGGCCATGCTCGCGAGGAGGGTGCGCACGTGGCCGAGGAGGCGTTCGATGGCCCGCGGTGCGAAGCGCGTCGCGTCGAAGGCCGCCTTGAGGACGAGGCGCGCGTTGGGGCCGGGGCCTGCGATGAGGGTGAGGGGGAAGTTGGTGCGGGCCTCCGCCGTCACCGAGCGCAGGACGAGGCGATCGTCTCCGGAGGCCTCCCGCTGCTCCACGGGGTAGTTCTCGAAGACGTACAGGCTCTCGAAGAGCGGTGTTCCCGGGGGCACGTCGCTGAGGGCCTGCGTGCGGGGGAGCGGCGTGTGCTCGTGGCGCCGCATCTCCACCTGGCGCGCCTGAAGCTCCTGGAGCCAGGAGACCAGGGCCGTTTCGGGCGGGAGGCGCACGCGCACGGGCACCGTGTTGATGAACAGACCGACCATGCCCTCCACGCCTTCGAGGTCGGCGGGGCGGCCGGACACGGTGGTGCCGAAGACGACGTCCTCCTCGCCGCTGTAACGGGAGAGCGCGAGGGCCCAAGCGCCCTCCACCATCGTGTTGAGCGTGAGGCGGTGCTTCCGCGCCACCGCCTCCAAGGCAGCGGCGAGCGGCTCGTCGAGCCCTACCTCGGTCTCCGCGACGCTGCCGCGGGGCTCCCCGAGGCTCGCACGCTCCAGGTGCACGGCGAGGGGCGTGGGCGCCTGGAAGCCCCGCAGGGTCTCCCGCCAGTAGGCCTCGCTCTCGGAGGGGTCCTGTTGGCGGAGGCGGCGCACGTGCTCCGCGTAGGGGCGCGCCGGGGGCAGCGAGAGGGCCTTGCCCGCGAGGAGGGCGTCGTACCGCGTGAACACTTCCTGCAGGAGGAGCGCCGTGCTCCACCCGTCGAGCAGGATGTGGTGGTGGGTCCACACGAGGCAGTGCTCCCGGGGCCCGAGGCGGAGGAGGGTGAGGCGCTGGAGGGGCGCTGCCGCAAGGTCGAGGCCGCGGTCACGGTCGGCCTCCAGGAAAGTCTCCAGGCACCGCTGCTGTTCCTCGCGGTCTTCCCCGGACCAGTCGAGCACGTCGAGGGGGAGGGGAACGCGGGAGCGCACCATCTGGAGAGGCGCCGGGACCTTCTCCCACACGAAGCTTGTGCGAAGGATGGCGTGCCGCGCGACGGCACCCTCCCAGGCCTCCCGGAAGCGCGCCGCGTCCAAGGGCCCCGTGAGGAGGAAGCGCACCTGCTGGAGGTACGGATCGTTGCGGGGGTGGAGGAGCGCGTGGAACAGCATCCCCTCCTGGAGCGGCGAGAGCGGGTACAGGTCCTCCACCTCCCGCGCGAGGGCGGGCGGCAGGAGGCGGTCCAGGGTGTGGGCGTCGAGGCCTGCGAGGGGGAAGTCGGAGGGCGTGCGGCCACCCGCGCCCGGGCTCGTGCAG
>DATMKA010000318.1:0-5051 GCA_035553595.1 Thermoplasmatota archaeon
GCCACGGGCCCCGCCCTCCCGCCGCGGATGCGCCCCCGGGAGCCCGAGACGGTGCAGGACTCCCCGGCGGAGCGCCACTGCGCGCGGTGCGGCCAGCGCTCCCTCTTCTACTACGATCTCTTCCAGGTGCGGCCCTCCCACGTGAACGCGGAGCAGGCGGCCCGCCTCGGCGTGGACGCGCACCCGTGGGTTCTCGGCATCTTCTGCGGCCAGTGCCAGACCTACGCCTCCATCACCCCCGTCGCGAAGCCCGCGACGGCGGCGCCCCCCGTGTTCACCCACGGGTAGGCCGCTTCAGGGTTCGGGCCCCGTCCGGATGGGGGCGCCGATGAGATTGCCGTACTCGGTCCAGGAGCCGTCGTAGTTGCGGACGCGCTCCTTGCCGAGGAGGTGGTGGAGCACGAACCAGGTGTGGCTCGACCGCTCCCCGATGCGGCAGTAGGTGATGACGTCGTCGCGGCCCGCCACCTTGCCGTAGAGCTGCTGCAGCTCCTCCAGGGAGCGGAAGGTCCCGTCCTCCTTCACGGCCTTGGCCCAGGGCACGTTCACGGCGCCGGGGATGTGGCCGCCCCGCAGCGCCGTCTCGCTCATGCCGGGGGGCGCGAGGATCTTCCCCGTGTACTCGTCGGGGGAGCGAACGTCCACGAGCCCCACGCGGCCGGCTTTGGCAGCCTCGAGCACGGCGTCGCGGGTGGCGCGCAGTTCCCTGCGCTCCGTGCGCACCGCGTAGGTGGAGGGCGTCACCTGGGGCACCTCGGGTACGAGGGGGCGCCCCTCCTGCTCCCAGCGCTTCCGGCCGCCATCGAGAAGCTTCACGCGGTCGTGGCCGTAGTAGTTGAGGAGCCACACGCCGAAGGCGGCGAACCAGTTGTTGTTGTCGCCGTAGAGCACAAGCGTGGTGTCGGGCGTCACGCCGGACTTGCGGAGGAGGGCCTCGAACTGCTCGCGGCTCGCGATGTCGCGCCGCACGGGGTCGTTGAGGTCCGTGGTCCAGTTCCAGGCGAGGGCGCCCGGAATGTGGCCCTTGTCGTAGAGCTCGGTGTCCGTGTCCACCTCGACGATGCGGACGTCGGGGCGGCTTGCGTTCTCGAGGACCCAATCGGTCGTGACGAGGATATCGGGCGTGGGTTGCGTCATGGAGGCACCAACAGGGGAGAGGGCGCTTCCCTACCAAGTCTCCCCTGCTTGGGGCAACGGCTGACGCATGGGGCAACACCGACCGGGCGGCCACAACCCCGAAAGGGCCTCCCGCCGACCTGTTCCCCATGCCCCAGGACGAAGAACGCAAGATGCAGCCGGGCAAGGTGGCGACCGCTCCCGGCCTCACGGATGAGCAGCGGGCCCACTCGGGAGCCCTCGAGGAGGCGGCGCGCATCGCGGAGCATCCCGCGGAATACAAGGGGGGAACAACCTCCGAGGCGGGATGGGCGCACGAGCAGTCCGCGGCCGGGGGACCGGGTGACGCGCCCGTTGGCCCCCGGGACGACCGGGACCGCCGCATCCGCATGAACGAGCACCCCGACAAGGAAAGGTGACGTTCGGGCACGTGAGCCCGTCTGCCCCCTTGGCAACCTATATGAGCGCCCTCCAAGAGACCCGGGGGCGCTATGGAAAGCGGCGGCTTAGTGCAGGGACTCTTCCTCGTCCTTGGTATCAGCATCCTGGCGGGCTATGTCGGCCACATGCTGTTCCGCCGCTACCACGTGAGCGACATCCTGATCCTCCTCGGTGTGGGTCTCGTCGCGGGCCCCATGCTGAACCTCGCGGACGGCACCCTCCTGCGGGAGGCCTTCGTGTTCCTGGGCCCCCTCGGCCTCGCGGTGGTCCTCTTCGAGGGCGGCCTCGAGCTTGCCTGGGATGACTTCCGCCGGTATGCGGGCCGCGCCGTCGGCCTCAGCCTCCTCACCTGGACCGCCTCCGCCCTCGCGCTCGCCCTCGTGGCCTACCTCGTGATGGGCTTCTCCCCCGTGATCGCGCTCCTGTTCGGTGTCGCCACCTGCGCCACCGGCATCCTCGTGGTTATCCCCCTCCTCAAGGCGCTGCAGGCGCCCGCCGAGGCGCGCGTCTACCTCACGATTGAGACGAGCCTCGGCGACCTCCTGAGCGCCGTCGCCACCACCGCCATCGCGGGCATCCTCGTCCTCGGCTCCTCCCCCATGGAGGGCGTGGGCGTCCTCGGCGCGAAGTTCCTGCTGGGCGCCGCCGTGGGCTTCCTCGCGGGCCTCCTGTGGGCGCGCGTCCTCACGGCGCTCCAGGGTCAGGGCCACGGGTACGCCCTCACGCTCGCGGTGCTTCTCGTGGCCTACGCCGCCGCGGAGGCCCTCGGCGGGTCCGGGTACCTGATGGCGCTCACCTTCGGCCTCGTGGTGGGGAACGCGCGGCCCCTCATGCGTCTCGGCGGCCTCTCGAAGCTCTCGAACCTCGCGCCCGAGATGCGCGGCCACCAGTCGGAAATCATCTTCATCCTGCGCAGCGTCTACTTCGTGTACCTCGGCCTCGTGGTGTCCACGGACGTGTTCCAGCCCTCCTTCGTGATGGCGGGGCTCGCGCTCGTGGCGGCCATCGCCGTTGCTCGCGCGGTCGCCGTGAACGTGGCCCTCACGGGCTCCGGCATGCCCGGCAGGGACCCCACGCGCATCCTCCTTGCGGGCATGATGCCGCGGGGGCTCGCCACGGCCCTGATTGCGGCCATCCCGGCCGCCATGGGGGTGCCCGGGACGGAGGCGTTCCTGACCTACACGTTCCTCATTATCGTGGGGACGGACCTCGCCACGAGCCTCTCCGTGCTGGCCTACGGCCGCTTCCGGGGCCAGCGCCAGGCGCCCCCCGCCCAGGCCGATCCTGTGCCGGCGGCAGCCGAGTGGTAGCCGTCACGATATCGGCCCGTTTCTGGAGTCTATATCCTCCATTCCAGAAATGACTATAAACCCGTCAAACCCTCTGCGGCCTCATGGGTCCTCAGGTTGCTCCTGCACCCCTTCAGGCCGCCGCACGTGTCGCGGTCCGGGCCGAGGCTGCCGAGCGCCGGGACTGGGGGGCGTGGTATGACGCCCTGGAGACATCGGAACGCCGCGCCCTGCGCGACCGCCTCCTCCACGCTCCTTTTGAGGAGGTTCGCGCGGACCCCGAGCTTCGTTCCTTCTTTTTGTATCACACCCAAGACCTGTCGGAGGACGCGCCCCCGGGCTCCGCCCGCCTTCGCGAGCTTCGCCACATCGTCGATGTGCTCCTCGTGCGCGCCGACCCCGAGGGCGTCGAGCAGCGCCGCAAGGCCTGCGCATTCCTGTTTGCGGAGTATCAAGCATTCCTGCGGGACAACCCGTGGGCCGCCTGATCCCCGTCGAAGGCTGAACCAAAGCCCATTTTCCCCCATCCCGTAACCGACCAAGCATGGCTCGCCCCATGAGTGCAACCCGGGGAGGCCCCTCCCAAGAGGGGTGGGGGGCACGGGAATCCGGGACCACATCCTACTTTGCCGAGCGCCTGCGGCACGAGATGAGCGCCGTCGCGCTTCGTCATCACGTGGACCAGGCTGACGCTGACTTCCTCCTCGTGGACGTCCGCTCCCCCGCGGACTATCGAGAGGGACACATTCTCGGCGCCGTGAACCTGGAGCTTCCCCTTCTCGTGCAATCCCTCCAGGATGAGTACCCCGGGGAACGCACCCTCGTCGTCTACTCTCATGACGACGGGTGCCTCCTCAGCACCGAAGCCGCGGCCGCCCTCGCCGAGGAGGGCTATCGCGTCCGCCTCCTGCGCGGCGGCTTCAGCTACTGGAAGGCCCAGGGTCATCCCGTGGAGACGGGCGACCCCTTCGACGTGGACGATTACTGAGAAGAAAAAAGGAACGCGCCCAGCCCGAGGGAGCTGGGCGTGAGGGTCCTCCTTAGTGGAGGAAGTAGCCGCTGTCGACGTAGAAGGAGTAGCTGCAGCTGCTGTGCTGGCGGAGGGTCACGGGACCCACGTACCAGGTGTTGCCGATGCTGTAGCAGTTGTCGAGGGGGTGGGGAGCGCCCACGGCGCCCGCGACGTCGTACTCGCAGCTGCTCTGCTGGTACACCGTGAAGGGACCGACGCGGTAGGTGTTGGCGATGCTGTAGCAGTTGAGCTCCACGCCGGGGAGGCTGGGCTTCGCGGCGGAGTTGCTGCCGTCGTAGCCGACCACGCAGCGCTCGCGGGGGCCCGCGATGGTGTTGCTGCTCTGGCTCACGTAGCAGGGGCCGTCGGCGTCCGCGCAGAAGGTCTCGCCCGCATCGCTCCACCAGCTGGGGTTGTAGCCGACGCAGCCGCCGCCAACGGTGAGGCCGTCAACGGGCTTCGCGGCGCTCGCTTCCGTGCCCACGAGGCAGAGGGTGCGGGGGCCGGCGATGGTCATCTCCGTGTAGCCCACGTAGCAGGGGCCCTTGGCGCTCACGCACACGGCCCAGCCCATGTCGGCGGAGCCGGGGGGCACGTAGGAGACGCAGCCCGTCTTGGGGCTCACGGTGAGGCCCTCGAGGGGGTTGGGGGCCGCGGCGGCGGTGCTGATCTCGGGGACGCCCACGAGGCAGATCGTGTAGGGGCCGGCGATGGTGATCCAGGTGTAGCTCACGTAGCAGGGGCCCGTGGTGTTGACGCAGAGGGCGGAGCCCGCGTCGTCCGTGTTCTCGGGAGCCCACACGAAGCAACCGCTCTCAGGGTCGTAGGAGTAGTCCTTGAGGGGGTTGGCGGCGTTCGTGCTGGTGAGCTCCACGGGCTGGCCGTTGTAGTACACTTCGTACGTGCAGGTGTCGCGGCTCACGACGGTGAGGGGACCGACGGTCCACTCGGCGTAGCGCTCCATGCAGGCGCGGTCGCCGGGTCCGGCGGTGGCGGCGGGAGCGACGAAAACGACGGCGACCAGGGCGGTCGCGAGAGCCAGCGCTGTGGCAAACTTGTTCATATCTCAAACCTCCATTTGGGCTGCCGAGGCAGCGGCGCGCCATCCGCGTGGGAGGGTATAGCGTTGGCGGTATCAGGGGACCGAAGGTGAACAAGTCCACGTCCGGGGGCAGATGTGTTGCCTTACGCCC
>DATMKA010000319.1:0-4027 GCA_035553595.1 Thermoplasmatota archaeon
GGGGGTGGCGGGGATGGGGCACGTATTCGGCCTTCGTGAGGAGGCTCGGGTCGTCCGCCATCACGGTGCCCACGCCCACGAGGATGGCGTCGGACTCATGGCGGAGGCGGTGGACCCGCGCGAAGTCCTCGGGCGAGGAGAGGCGGAGGGGGCGGCCTCCGGGGGCCGCGATCTTGCCATCGAGGCTCATGGCGAAGTTGAGACGGACAGTGAGTCGGGATGCCCCGGGGCCCATGGCGAAACGGTAAAGTACCCCGGGTTTAAAAACAATCCCGGATGCCCCGTCCCGCGCCACTCGTAGCCATCGCGGTCGTGGCCGCCCTCCTGGCGGTCCCCTGCGTGGGCGCCGCCGGGGAGTTCGAGATCCAGGCCCGGAGCTACTCCGCCCAGTCCACCTGGGGCATCAAGCACACCTTGGGCCTCGACAAGCTGTGGCTCATGGGTCGGGCCGTTTGGCTCGAGAAGCCCACGGGCGCCGGCGTGACGGTAGGGGTCATCGACACGGGCATCGACCCCTCGCACCCGGACCTTGAGGGCGTGCTCGCGCCCGGCGGGTGGAAGGACTTTGTGGGCGACGCGGAGGGCCGCAAGCATGCCGAGCCCTACGACGACCACGGCCATGGCACCCACGTGGCAGGCATCATTGCCTCCCGCGGCCACTTCCAACCGAACCCCTTCAGCTACTACTGGATTTTTGGCAACCGCGGCATCGCGCCCGGGGCGCAGCTGCTCGTGGCGAAGGCCATGAACAGCCGGGGCCTCGGCGACGACGCGATTGTCGCGAAGGCCATCGAGTGGTGCATGGACCCGAACGGGGACGGCGACCTCTCGGACGGGGCGGACGTCATCAACCTCAGCATCGGCATCGAGAACGGCGCCCCCGAGAAGGGGCGGCCCACGAACGCCTTCGTCGGCGCCGAGACCAAGAAGGCCGTCATGAAGGCCATGAAGGCGGGCGTCGTCATCGTCGTCTCGAGCGGCAACGACGGGAAACCCACCGTGGCCGAGCCCGGCGCCATCCACGGCGTCATCACCGTGGGCGCCCTCGACGGGGACGGTCAGCCCGCCGATTTCAGCAACCACGGGAAGCACCTCGACCTCATGGCTCCCGGCATCCTCGTGAGCACTTACCCCCTCCACCTCGATACTTTCGATTTCATGCAGGACGGGTACGTGGGCATGGCGGGCACGAGCATGGCCGCGCCCGTGGTCTCGGCCACCGTGGCCCTCATGATGGAGGCCGACCCCTCCCTGCAGGAGAAGAGCCTCACCCGTGACCTCATGAAAAAGGTGGCCGTCGTGGAGCGCGTCCTCAAGTCCACGGCCGTTCCCGTGTCGGGGGCTTCCGCCAACCTCGCGGGCGCGGGTCAGGTGGACGCCTACGCGGCCGTCACCAGCGTGGACCGGGGCACCTCGGAGCTCCACTGGGGCGCCATCATCCTCGTCTCCCTCCTCACCCTCGTGGTAGGCACCCTGCTCGTCCGGCCGTTCCTCCAGAAGAAAAAAACGAACCGGCTCCTGCCGCCCGACGAAGCGGGCCACTAGCCGGCGACCCTGTTTCGGTCCACACCCTTGTTTCCGGTGGAGCCGGTGCGTCCTGCCTGGGTTTTTGATAGTTTCGCTCACGTCGGGAGAACTACCTTATAATGCGGTGGCGGATGGAGGGGCGAGGTTTCCCCTCATGCAAACGACACAAGACCTCGCGCCCCACGTCAAGGAGATAACCCGGGCGCTCGACAACCGTGTGGAACCCGACATCATCGAAGACGAACTCAAGCGCTACCTGGACTACGGCGTTCCCCTCGCCCAGGCCAAGCGCGACATCCTCCGCAACCACGGCGGCACGCCTGCCCGCCAGGTGGCTGGCGAGAAGAAGCTCGCCGACCTCCAGGAGGGCGACCAGCGCGTCGAGCTCAACGTGAAGGTTCTTACCGTGAACCCCAAGGAGATCACGGTGAAGGGCGAGCAGAAGACCATCTGGTTCGGCCTCCTCGCCGACGCCACGGGCAAGGTCCCCTACACCGCCTGGAAGGACCACGGCCTCCAGCCCAACACCTCCTACGCCATCCAGGGCGCCTACGTGAAGAAGGGCTTCCGCGAGGGCGTCGAGGTGAACCTCGGCGACTACGCCCAGGTGCAGGCCGTCGAGGACGACTTCGCCCCCAACGAGAAGGGCGCCGCCACCGCTCCCGCGGCCGCCGGCGCGGCCTCCGTGGGCGGCCAGAAGAACCTCGCCGACCTCCAGGAGGGCGACCAGCGCGTCACCGTCCGCGTGAAGGTCCTCACCGTGAACCCCAAGGAGATCACCGTGAAGGGCGAGCCCAAGCAGATCTTCTACGGCCTCATCGCCGACGCCTCCGCGAAGGTTCCCTACACCGCCTGGAAGGACTATGCCCTCCAGCCCGGCGACTCCGTGGAGCTTGCGAACGTGTACGTCAAGAAGGGCTTCCGCGAGGGCGTCGAGGTGAACCTCGGCGACTACGTCACGGTCACGAAGCTCGACTTCGACGTCGAAGCCGTGGCGGGTGCTGCGCCCAGCGCGGGCGGCGCTCGCGGCGGCGACCTCCCCATCAAGGAGCTCCGCGACGGCCTCACGAGCGTGAACGTCATCGGCCGCATCCTCGACCTGCGGGAGCGCAGCATCACCACCCAGAACGGGCCCCGCACCCTCCTCGAGGGCGAGCTCGCGGACGAGTCCGGCAAGGTCGCCTTCACCGACTGGAGCGGCGACCAGCATCGCGACCTCCTCAAGCTCGACGCCGTGGTCTCCATCCGGAACGCGTACACGAAGAGCTGGCGCGGCGTCCCCAACCTCAACCTTGGCGACTCCGCCCGCATCGAGCTCCTCCCCGCCAACAGCCTGCCTCCCGAGAGCGAGCTCCGCAAGGACACCCGCTACACCCTCGGTGAGCTCGAGCGCGTGGGCGGCGGCAGCGGCATCGTCGTGGACGGCGCCGTTCTCGAAGTGAAGAAGGGCAGCGGCCTCATCTTCCGCTGCAAGGAGCCCGACTGCAAGCGCGTTCTCCAGAACCGCATGTGCCGCATCCACGGCAAGGTCGAGGGCGTCCCCGACCTCCGCATCAAGGCCGTCCTCGACGACGGCTACGGTGCCGTCACCTTCGTGGTGGGCCGCGAGGGCACCGAGAAGCTTCTCGGCAAGACCCTCAAGGACTGCCAGGAGATGGCGAAGGAAGCCATGACCACGGACGTGGTGCAGGAGGAGCTCGAGACGCTCCTCACGGGCCGCACGCTGAGCGTGCACGGGAACGCGAGCAAGGACGACTTCGGCATGCAGATCATCGCCTCCGACGCCCACTTCCCCGAAGCGCGGAACGTGGCCGCCGAAGCGGAAGCCCTCCTCGCCGAGATTGGGGGTGAGTTCTGATGGCGGCTCCCGAGCTTGCTGACCAGAACCAGGGCGGCGAACGCCCCACCCGCGAGATCGCCCAGCGCCTCTTCGCCGCGGAGTACAACCAGAGCAACCTCGAGGTCAAGGAAGGCGGCGAGCGCAGCCCCAGCTACGTCATCACGCCCCTTGGCGCGAAGGTGAACCGCCTCTTCGTGGTGGGTGTGCTCACGAGCAACGAGAACATCGGCGCCGCGGGCGACATGTGGCGCGCGCAGATCACGGACCCCACGGGCGTGTTCAACGTGTACGCGGGCCAGTACCAGCCCGAGGCCACGGCCGCCCTTGCCGAGATCCGCCCGCCCGCCATCGTGGCCGTGGTCGGCAAGAGCCGCACCTACAGCCCCGAGCCCGGCGTCACCTACACGAGCATCCGCCCGGAGATCGTGAAGGTCGTGGACGTGAGCGAGCGGGACCGCTGGGTCCTCGAGACGGCGAAGCACATGAAGCAGCGCCTCGAGTGCCTCCGCGAGCTTCAGGCCATGGCGACCCCGAGCGCGGACAAGCTCGTGGAGCTCGGCTACCCCCGCGCCCTCGCCGAGAGCGCGGTGAAGGCCGTGCAGCACTACGGGAAGGTGGACCTCCAGGAGCACGTGCGGAAGCTCCGCGACGCCCTGGAGT
>DATMKA010000320.1:0-3163 GCA_035553595.1 Thermoplasmatota archaeon
GTGGGGGCGTAGGCGTCCTGGATGGAGACGGGGGAGAGGGTCATGGGCCCCGGAACGGTCCCGCGCTTTATGGGCGTTCCGGGGCCCATGACCCTCTCCCCCGTCTCCATCCAGGACGCCTACGCCCCCACGGGCATCTGCTTCGGGTGCGGCGCCTCCGGCCACGGCCTCCGCCTCAAGTCCTTCCCCCAGCCGGACGGCACCGTCGTGTGCCGCTTCACGCCCTCGCCCGAGCACCAGGCCTTCCCCGGGGTGCTGAACGGCGGCATCATCGGCACCGTCCTCGACTGCCACATGAACAACGCCGCCGCCTGGTTCCTCATGCAGCGCGACCGCGAGGAGCGCCTCCCTTCCACGGTGACGGCGGAGTTCACGGTGAAGCTCAAGCGCCCCACCCCCTTCCCCGCGGAGACGATGACGACCGCCCGCATCGTCGAGAGCGAGGGGGACCGCGTCGTGGTGGAGGCCGAGATGGTGACTGCAGGCAAGGTGACGGCCACGGGCCGCGGCGTCTTCATCCGGGTCCACGAGGGGCACCCGGCCTATCAGCGGTGGTGACAGGTAGACCCGGGTCACGGTCCAGGTCGCCTCGGCTTTTGGCGTGGTCGCCCTCGGCCGGAACCACAGAGGGTCAGTGGGTCGGAGGTTCGCAGAGAGGACGGTACGTGCCACCTGCCCGGGGCGGCGGCCTGAAGGGCCGCCGCCAATCCCAACAGCCCCCTCTGCGGACCTCTGGCCCTCGGATCCCCTGCGGTTTCGGCCGGGAACAACCCGGGCCCCGAGAGGCCTCCGCGGACCTTACGCCCCCCTTGCCCCCGTAGCAACCCTAAAGACCCCCTGGCCCAACTTCTTAGCATGAAGTACGGGCGGCGCCACATGAAGCTCAAGGAGCAGACCTACGTCCGCATCCAGGACGCGGACGGGTACAAGCGCCCCCACAAGCCCATCCCCGTCGAGGAGCCCACCGGGCAGTTCGTCCTCGGCGAGGCGGAGCCCCTCGCGCTCACCGACCTCATCGACAAGCGGAGCCGCAACGCCCTCAAGCGCGCCGAGCAGGTGAGCCGGGCGCGCTACGACGAGTTCTGAGTGGGCACTCGCGGCCGCCCCCTGCGGCCACAACGCTTTTCGACGGGTCCATTGAGCCCTTTTCATGTCGACGCTTCTCGGGCAGCCCTTCTCGTGGCCGGCCCTCGTGACCTTCGGCGCCCTCGCCGCCCTCACCCTCGTCGCGGGGTCGGTCTTCACGCGCGTGGACGCCTGGTACGACGGGCTCGCGAAGCCCCGTGGACGCCACCCGGGTGGGTCATCGCGCTCGTGTGGTGGGCCCTGTTCACGCTGCTCGCCTTCGCCATGGCCTTCGCCTGGGCCGGGCGGGAGCGCGACCTCACCGCGTGGCTTCTCCTCGCCGCGCTCGCCGTGAACCTCGTGCTCAACGCCACCTGGTCCTACCTGTTCTTCACGCGCCAGGACCCCGCGCTCGCGCTGCGGGAGCTCGTGGCCCTGTGGGTGAGCGTGGCCGCCCTCGCGGCTGTCGCGTGGCCGCGGTCGCGCGTGGCGGCGGCGCTCCTGCTGCCGTACCTCCTGTGGGTGACCTTCGCGGGCTTCCTGAACGGCGCGATCACGCGGTTGAACCCGGGCGCGTGAGGCGCTCGCGCAAGGCCTTGGGGTCCGCGAGGGGCGCGCTGCACTGGAAGCCCTCGCACACGAGGGCTGCCACCTCGCCAGCGCGAACGGCCTGCAGGCGCGCGCGGGCCTCCTCCGGCAGGTTCGCGGGCGGGGCCCTCGGGTCCACGCGGCGCACCGTGGCGTTGGGCGCGTGCGCGGCGAGGGCCGCCGCGTGGAGCGCCTGCGTGCGCGCGTCCGACACGGGACCCAGGATGAGCACGTCCGGGGCGGGGTTCGCCTGGAGCTCCATGGCGTAGAGGAGCGTGCCCGCGAAGACGCCATGCTGGCCCGCGTCCGTGGCGAAGCCCTTCAGGATGCGGTCCCCCGCGTCGCGGTACCGCGCGTCACCCGTGAGGCGCGCAAGGCGATCGAAGACGAGCACGGCCACCGCGTTGGGGGCGGGTGTGGGCTGGTCGAAGGCCGGGTGCTCGGCGGCCTCGAGGACGGGAACGCCGTCGGTGGCGTGGAGGCCGCGCGCGGTGTCTCGGAGGGCGCCGCGCTCGGCGTCGAAGAAGCGGTCGAGCAGGAGGTTGCCCACCGTCGCGGCGGTCTCCAGGTGGCGCGCGTCCTGGGTGTGGTTGAAGGCCGTGAGGAGCGCGTCCGAGAGTTGCACGTTGTCGTCGAGGAGGCCCCACACGTTGGCGCGGTCGCCGCTCACCTGGTGCGCGAAGCCGCGGTCGGGCGCGTAGGCCGTCTGCAGGAAGCGGTCGAGGGCCGCGAGGGCCACGTCCCGATAGCGTGCCTCGCCGGTGGCGCCCGCAAGGTCGAGGAAGCCCGTGATGGCCATGCCGTTCCAGTTGGCGTACAGGGTGGGGTCCACGTAGGGCGCGGTGCGGGCGGCCCGCGCGGCCCGCAGCTTCCGGCGCGCGCTCGCGAGCGTCTCCCGAACTTTCGGGAGGGGCATCGAGAGGGCTTCCGAGAGGGCCTCGGCGGGGGCGGCCACGAAGAGCACGTTCTTCGCGGGGTTGTGGTGCATCTCGCCGCGCTGCTCGATGTCCCAGTGGAGGGTGGCGAGGTGGAACTCCTCGTCGTCGAGGACGGCCCGCGCCTCAGCCTGGGTCCACGTGAAGTAGTCGCCGTCATCGTGGGGGCCCACGTCGGCGTCCTGGCTTGCGCCGAAGCCGCCCCCGGGCACGACGAGCACCTCCTCCATCCACTGCGCGATGTCCCGCGCCTTCGCGAGGAAGTCCTCGCGGCCCGTGGCCTGGTGGGCGTGGACGTAGTTCTTGAGGAGCTCCCCGTTGTCGTACAGCATCTTCTCGAAGTGCGGTACCACCCAGTGGGCGTCCACGCTGTAGCGGTGGAAGCCGCCGCCCACCTGGTCGTAGATGCCCCCGTTCCCCATCTGCGTAAGGGTCACGTCGAGGGCGTTCCACACGGCGGGGTCGCGGGTGCGGCGGACGCGGGCGAGGAGGAAGGCGTGGGCGCCGGGGTGGGGAAACTTGGGGGCGCCGCCGAACCCGCCGTTCTCGGCGTCGAACTCCCCGAGGAGGCTCGT
>DATMKA010000321.1:0-3914 GCA_035553595.1 Thermoplasmatota archaeon
AGCAGGCCCTCGGGGGGCCGCAGCGCTTCGGGAGCGAGCGGGGCAAGGACGTCCCCGAGGCTCGGGAGGCCGCGGGGGATGCCGAAGTGGAAGAAGCCGAAACCGCGGGGATCGGCCGCCAAACCAGGAGAGTTTAGCACAAGTGCAAGAAGGAGGGCGGCGAAGGCAAAGGTGGCAAGGTCCAGCAGGAGCGGGACCACCATGGGGCGGGGACGGCGCGCGACGTCGTCGACGCTCTCGCCAAAGAGCTCCCCGAGACCCACCATGGCCTGGGAAAACCGGGGGCCACACTTAAGGGATACGGGAACCGGGGTTCCGAGACATTAAAATGACATAGTGGAAAGGTTCACATGACCGCGTCCGATTGTCCCGGCCATGAGCAGCGCCGTCGCCATCGAGACCCGGGGCCTCACCCGCGTTTTCGGGGACTACGTGGCCGTGGACCGCATCGACCTCTCCGTCCGGGAAGGCAGCATCTACGGGTTCCTCGGCCTCAACGGGGCCGGGAAGACCACGACGCTCAAGATGCTCACCACGCTCCTCAAGCCCTCGAGCGGCACCGCCCACATCATGGGCTTCGACGTGGAGCGCGAGTACGTGGACGTCCGCGCGAACATCGGCGTCCTCGCCGAGCTCGAGGGCATCACGCAGCCCTTCTGGACGCCCGAGGAGTACCTGCACTACTTCGCCCGCCTCCAGGGCATCCCCAAGGAGACACGCGATGCGCGCATCCAGCAGCTCCTGAAAACCGTGGGCCTCACGGAGGTGCGGAAGGTCCCCATCGGCACCTTCAGCGCCGGCATGAAGCGGAAGGTCGAGATCCTCCGCGCCCTCATCCACGAGCCCCCCGTCCTGTTCCTCGACGAGCCCACCCGTGAGCTCGACGTGACCGCCAAGGTGGACATCTGGGTAATGCTCGAGCGCCTCGTGGCCGACAACAAGACCACCGTCTTCCTCCTGTCGCACGACGTGCTGGAGATGGAGCGCCTCGTGGACGAGCTCGCCGTCATCCGCAAGGGCAAGATCGCCCACCGCGGCCACGTGAGCGACCTCAAGCGCACAAGCATTGTGCGCATCGGCGCCCCCGATCCCGAGAGCGTCACCCAGCGCCTCAAGTCCATCCCCCTCGTGAAGGACACCTGGACGGAGCGCGGCGCCGTGTACGCCGAGCTCACGGACCTCTCCCGCCGCGCCGACCTCCTGCGCGCCCTCGTGATGGCGGGCGTCCAGGTGGAGGAGTTCGCCGCCAAGACGAAGCTTGATGAGGCCCTCGCGGAGCTCCTGCGCGAGGCCCCCATCGGCGACGCCTCCTCCGGGCTCGCGCCCGCCGCGAAGGCGGAGGTGACGGTGTGAGCACCCCTGTGGCCGTCGCGGGCGCTTTCGCCAACCGCCGCCGCAAGCAGGCAAGCCGCCTCTGGGACCTGTACCTTGGCGAGTTGAACCCGCTCATCACGAGCAAGGCCAACTTCTGGCTCGTGTTCGCCGTCACCGCGATCATCGCCCTCGTGGCGATGCCCTTCTTCTACGCAGAGATCGAGGGCTACTTCGTCTTCGCCTACGCCATCCTGCCGAGCTTCACCACGGTGTTCGCCGCCACCACCTACACCCGGGACCGCGCCTCCGGCTTCGCGAGCGTGGTGCAGACGGTCCCCATCTCGAACGCGGAGTACTTCCTCTCGAAGTTCCTCGCCTCCATGACGCTCGGCGTCATCTTCCTGGGGCTCACGCTCCCCTTCACGTTCATGGCCGTCTACTTCATGGGCGGCACCCTCCTGTGGGCGAGCTTCGGGAAGTACCTCCTCTTCTCGGTCCCCCTCATGATGGCCTCGACAGCCCTCGGCCTCTTCATGAGCGTCTCCATCGGGAAGCGCGGCCTCCTCGCGAGCGCCATGACGGGCTTCGCCATCACCGTGGTGTTCGCGGGCGCGAGCGTGCTCCTGCGCGCGCTCGGGGAGGAGTTCCAGCAGAGCCCCGCCGCGGCCGCCGAGGCGGAGGGCAGCACCATCCTCGCGATCATCCGTCAGATCACGGTGCTCGCCCACCTCTCGCCGGTGGTGAACGCCATCGACTTCAGCATGGCCTATGGTGAGAACCCGGCCCTTGCTTGGAAGAACCTGTTCACGGTGCTGTGGTTCGCCGCCATCCTCAGCCTTGGCGCGTGGTTCATCTACTCCCGCCTCCAGAACGTGGAGGCCTGGGACTGCCCCCGCTGGGTGAGCATCGCCTCCGTGGCCGCCGTCCTCGGTGTCGCCGCCGCGCCCGTCTTCGTCCTCGACTACTTCGAGGGCCGCAACGAGAACGGTTTCGACCCCCGCAACGACACGCCGCCGCCCTTCTACGCGCAGGTGCGCCTCGTGGACGCCAAGGAGCGCGTGGATCCGCGCACGGGCGACTGCCTGAGCTGCCGCGACGGCCACATGGGCGGGGGCCAACAGCTGCGGGTGGGGGAGACGCGGGCGATGCAGGCCATCGTCATGGTGTTCCCCCAGACCCAGAGCACCACCACCTACGAGAACGTCCGGATCCGCATCGAGACCTCCGGTGGCTCGGCGGCCCTCCGCATCGTGCCCGACACCCTCGTCATCCCCAAGCTGAGCTTCGGCCAGGAGAGCCGCCCCGCGATCGTGATTCAGCGCGTGAACGTCACGGCCACGGGCACCCAGGGCCTTGGCCAGGCCTACGCCTACCCGATGGCGGTCACGGAGTGGAACGGCCGCACCATCTACGGCGGCGGCTACAACGGCTTCGAGATCATTCAGCCTGCCTATGAGTGGTACTACCCGCTCTACTTGCTCGCGTTCATGGGCACGGTCGAGGCGGCGCCCTTCGTGATCCGCAGCCGCAGGATCGGCAAGCGTGGCCTGTGAGGTGAACCGGATGGTTCTCCCGAGTGCTGGTGCCGGCCGGGCCCGCGGCCGCCCCCGCTCGGGGGGCAGCCGCCTGTGGACGCTCTACGTGGGGGAGTTGCACCCCCTCGTCACGAACAAGGCGAGCTTCGCCCTCTTTGCCTCCGTGACGGGCCTTCTCGGCCTCATTTCCATGGCCTTCCTGTACGAGGCCGTGGAGCTGTACTTCATCTGCGCCTACATTCTGCTCCCGAGCTTCACCACGGTGTTCGCCGCCACCACCTACACCCGGGACCGCGCCTCCGGCTTCGCAAGCGTCGTGCAGACGGTGCCCGTGACGCGAGCGGAGTACTTCGTGGCGAAGTTCCTCTCGTCGATGACGCTTGGCGCCCTCTTCCTGGTGCTCACCACCCCCTTCACGGTGCTTGCGGGGTACTTCCTGGGCGCGAGCCACCTCTGGACCTCCTACGGCCATGTGCTCCTCGCCGCGCTCCCCCTGATGGCGGCCTCCACGTGCCTCGGCCTCTTCATCAGCGTGGCCCTGGGGCGGCGCGGCCTCCTCGCGAGCGCCATGACGGGCTTCGCCGTCACCATCCTCTTCGCAGGCATCTCCTTGATGCTCCGTGAGATGAAGCCTGCCTTCGGGAACGAGCTCGCCATGCAGCGGGAGGCGGAGTCGAACTTCCTGTTCGCGCTCCTGCGGGAAATCACGAACCTCTCCCACCTGTCGCCCTTCGTGAACGCGCTCGACTTCTACTTCGCCTACCCTTCGGGGGACGCGCTTGCCTGGAAGGCCCTGTTCACGATGCTGTGGTTCGCGCTCGTCTTCGGCGCGGGCGCGTGGGCGCTCTTCGCGTACCTCCAGAACGTGGAGGGATGGGATGCGCCGCGCCTCTGGACCCTGGGCGTGGTGGCGGGCGTCCTCGTCGTGGGTGCGAGCCCCGTCTTCGCCATCGAGTATGCCGCCGAATTGGGGCCCGCCCAGCCGTCCGCGATGGAGTCCCCAACGCCCTACAACCACTCGTACGATGTCCGCGCCCTGCTCCTGCCCCGCGGGGAGCCTCTTCC
>DATMKA010000322.1:0-13550 GCA_035553595.1 Thermoplasmatota archaeon
CGCGCGATCACGTACCGCGTGACGGCGGCGCCGCCGTCACGCGGTACGTGATCGCGCGCTCCACCGACGGCGTGAGCTGGACCACCCTCAACTCCAACGTGCTCACCACCGCCTACACCGACAGTTCCGCGGCCTCCTCCACGAGCTACCGCTATCGCGTGGCCGCCGTCAACTCCGCGGGCCAGAGCGCCTGGTCGGTCGTCTCGAATACCGCCACCCGCCTCGCTTAGGCCGGTTTCCCCCTTTCGCGCCTGTGTCGCCGACTCGGTACCATATAAAGGACACCTTGCGTAGTGGTCTTATAGGGGAAGCCACAGAGCAGGCTGCTGACC
Source organism: Thermoplasmatota archaeon (assembly GCA_035553595.1). GTDB lineage: Archaea > Thermoplasmatota > SW-10-69-26 > JACQPN01 > JAJPHT01 > DATMKA01. The sequence goes on from DATMKA010000322.1 coordinate 333, forward strand.
AATCTATCAGTCACTCGGCTGAGGGGTGGTGTTGTTGCGCGATGATTCCGGCCAGACACACACGTTGGAGGCCGTTCTCGTTGCGGTGATGCTCCTCGGGGGCGTCGCCTTCGTCGTAACCTTTGACGCTCCTTCCAACCCGAACGCGCCCTCCACGGCGCGCCTCGAGAAGGAAACGGCTTCGGGCCTGGATCTTTTGAACGCCCTCACCACGGATGCGCCCAAGTACGGGAACAACACGCTCGTGAAACTCATCGCGGAAGCCCTCCAGGGCAACCCGTCCAACCTCACCACCAAGCTCAACCAGTACCTCCCGCCGGGCGCCCACTACTCCGTCTACCTCACGACCGGGTACGGCGACCGCCTCACGGTGTACGACGGCGGCGTTCCCCCCGGGCAGGCCATCTCCGTGATCCGCCCCCTCGACCCCAAGTGGAGCTACGTTTTCCTCGCGACGGACGTGAACAAGTACGACGCGACCACGAAGACCGCCATGGAGATTTTCGCCATCCCCGTCCTCAACGGGAACGTCGTGGATCCCGGGGGCGTCCCCGTGGGCGTGAAGGTGACGGGCACAAAGAGCGACGGCGGCACCTTCACCGTCACGAGCTACTCGACCACGGTGCAGGCGGCCGGCCCCGGTCCCGCCGCCGTCCCCCATGTCTCGCTCTTCTACCGTAACCTCTCCAGCAACGCGAAGACCGTGTACTTCGACGCGCGTGACTACGCCTTCCCCGTCATCACCGGCATCCAGTACGTCTCTGACCCCATTCCCTTCCGGGTCGCGGTGAGCGAGACGGAGGGTGTCGCGGTGCCCGCGGGCACCGTCCTCAACATCAACGTGCCCCCCAACTGGAATGCCACCGCGGCCCCCGGCAGCAACGCGGGCTGGACGATCCTGCAGACGGTGGAGAACCTCGACACGGGCGGCACCCTCCGGGCCTCCCTGAACGAGACCCTCGTGTCTGGAGAGATCAACTTCAACTTCACGGCCATCTACGGTCCCTACGTCGGCGAAACCGTGTACACCCAGTACGATTCCTTCATGACGTACCTCACGGGGTCCGTCCACGCCACCTCCGAGTTCATGGTCCGCCTCGCCGACAGCACGAACACCCAGGGGGAGGTCGAGGAAGTGTACCTCTCCGCGCCAAGCCCCATGGGCAGTTCCACCACGGGCACGTGGGCGGTGGCCATCAAGAGCCCGGCGACGAACCTCTCCATCACCCGCGTCGAGATTTTCCAGCCTGACGGCCTCCCCATCTTCGGCAACCTCAGCCAAGTGACGGGCCCCGCGGGGGGCAGCTGGACCAACGGCGCCGGCCAGAACCCGCACCTGTCGAGCCCCTCCTCGAGCCTCGTGTGGACCGGGTACCACCGCCTCAACCTCCTCGGCGGGAGCGGCGGTGACGAGAGCGAGAGGAGCACGGAGTTCATCCTCCACATCGGGGGCGGCCAGTACGTGACCCCCCGCATCCAGCGCGACCCCATCTCCATCCCCGTCACGTACGAGCGCGGCGGCCCGCCCTCCCGCTTCCTCAGGCAGGAGATCGCGCCCGGCCTCTATACGCACCAGAGCTTCCCCACGAACCTGCTCAACACGTACCCCGGGTACGCGAACCCCACCGAGGCCACCACCGTGTCGGTTCTGAACCTCACCACGGGCACCGCCTACCGCCTCGCCTACCTCACCGGCGACACCAACTACACGATCACCTCCGTTCCTCTCTCGAAAGACATCCTCGCCGGCGGCTACCTCACGGTGGGCGACCGGATCGTCCCCATCGGCGAGGACGTCGATTTTAGCGTCGACGTCTCCGGCGCTCTGCTGCGCCTCTCGCGCGCCAACATGGCCACGAACGTCACCCTCAAGATCTTCGCTCCCTGGAGCGGGCTCTCGGGCGAGCCCGTGCACGAGGAGGGTCTGAGCGACTCCTTCCTCCTGAGCGGCGGCGTCACCTCCCTCCTCCTCGCGGAGGTCACGAACGACAACGTGCAGGACGTGATCGTCGGCACGAGCAACGGCAACGTCTACGCCTTCAACGGCACCAACGGGTACAAGGTGGCGGGCCTCACCTTCGGTGTGGACACGGCCGCCTCCACCCCCACGGGGTCCGTGGGCGGCGTCACGAGCCTCGCGCCCATCACCCTCCCCGGGGGCTCCCCCGGCTTCATCGTGGGCACCAACGAGAACAGCGCCCGCATCTACGTCATCGACCGCAACTTCGACCAGGCGTGGAACTTCACGAAGCTCCTCCCCCAGGCCGTCACGGCCGCCACGGACAGCCTCGGCTACAACATCGCCTCCGTGAACGGCGACTTCGACTACAACGGCGACGGCGTGAAGGACGTCGCCTTCGCCCAGGACACGGGCCACATCTACGTCGTGAACGGCGTCGCGCCCCACACTGTCCTCGACGCCTTCCCCATCGAGTCGGGCACCACCGGGGCCCGTATCGTGAGCGGCAACTGGGGCTTTGCCGCCGATGAGGGCCTCTACTTCGCCGCCGACAGCGACCCCGACATCACCACCGGCTGGGAAGACCCCGTGAGCGTCTCCCAGGTAGCCGTGAAGTGCACGGACTCCGGCGGCGGCTCCCCCACCTGCACGAAGACCCTCGCCACCGACCAGGTGAAGCGCGCCCAGGTGAACACGGGCGGCGCCGCCGCCTACGCCATCGACAAGGCGGGCCAAATCATCTGGGACTACCCGGGCGCCTTCCTCAGCTCCGCCTTCACCGACCTCAACGACGACGGCATCACCGACGTCATCGCGGGCAACCACTACGGCCTCGTCCTCGGCCTCAACGGTTCCCAGCCATCCCCTCCCGCCTACGGCCTCCAAACCCTCGTGGGCACTCGCTGGGTCGACCAGGAGTTCCTCGACGTGAACCACGGCTACTTCGTGAACCACGACGGCATGTTCCAGTACACGGACGACGGCGGCACCACGCGCGTCTACGTCTACGACGAGATTGGTGACATGGTCGTCGTGCCCGGGGCCAACGGCCTCGGCATGGTCAACCGGAACCTCGGCTACATTGTCGGGGACGCTGGCAGCCTGTGGCGCTTCTCCAGCAACGACGTGGAGGCCGACAGCGCCGGCATCGTAGCCCTCAGCGGCACCAACTACGTGGGCGAGGAGGAAGCCAGCCGCTACGAGTACCCCTCCGCCCTGGATACCCTCCGCAACTACCAGGACGTCGCCTTCACCTCCGCGACCACCGGGTACATCATCACCGACACCCCCGACGTCACCGCCTGCGGCGCGAACGTCACCCTCCTCGACCCCCTGGGGCTCCTTGGTGGGCGCTTCTGCTACCAGCCCCTCCTCCTCTACACGACGAACGGGGCCGAGTCCTGGACCGTGGTCACGCCGCCCCCCGGCGTCGAGGCTGACCTCCACCGCCTCACTTTCCCGACGGCAAGCACGGGCTACGTGGTGGGCAAGGCGGGCACCCTCCTCAAGATCACGAACGCGGGCACGAGCTCCATGCTCATCACGCCCCTCAACCCGGGGACCACCGTGGACCTCTATGACGTCCACTTCCTCAACGCGACCCACGGTTTCGTGGCGGGCGACGATGGCACCGTGCTCAAGACCACCGATGGGGGCGACAACTGGAGCCGCCTCCCCATCCCCTCCTCGGACGACCTTCGCTCCGTCGCCTTCCTCACCCCGAACAAGGGTGTGGCCGCCGGCCTCAACGCCACCATCCTTCGCACGTGGGACGGCGGCCAGAACTGGACCCGCCTCACCCAGTACCTCGACATGAACTGGTACGCCCTCGATTACCCTGCCGAGGAAGCCATCTACGGCGCGGGCGGCGGCAGCGCCACCACTCGTGGCGCCTTCTGGCTGCACAGCTACCGCCGCGACAACATGGCCACCATCGCGCTCGGGAACGCGCCCAGCGACCTTGCGACCCTCGCCTCGGTCCGCCTCGCGACCGGCGGCCGACAGACGGACGCCACGGCACTCGTGTACCAGATCTCCTTCGACAACGGCCTGACCTGGCGCACCTTCAACCCCATTGATCCGGCTAAGCTCGACAACCGGCAAGGGGACACGTCCTATTGGTCCCCAATGACGAACCTCGGCATCCCCGCGAACCAGATTTCAGCGATCAAGTTCCGCATCTACCAGAACCTGACCTCGGTCACGAAGGCCTACAACACCCCTGTGTTGAAGAATTTCTCGCTCCAGTTCGACTACCTGACGACGGGTGGAAGCCTCGGCCGCTCCTTCCGACCCATCACCTTCGGGAACACTGCCACGGACGGCCCCGGCCTCCTCGAGGCGGGCAGCACCATGGACTGGAACGTGACCCTCGGTGAGCTGCGGGCTCGCTCGACGCCCCAGTTCTGGGCCTTCAACGCGGCAAACGCTTCCGTGACCGCCCTCAACGCGAGCGCCGACTTCAACGGCGACGGCGTCAACGACGTCGTCGTGGGCACGGGGGCCATCTACAACGTGGACACCGCCCTCCCCACGGTGAACTACGACAACCGCGTCTACGTCGTCAACGGTGTCACGGGAGGTCTCCTGTGGCGCTCCAACCCCTTCCCCGGGGAGGTCCTCCACATCACGGTCCCCAATCTCCGTGAGACGACCGGGGACTCTGTGCCCGACATCTTCGTCACCTACTGGGACGCCCGCGATTCCGACAACGAGGTTGGAGGCGTTGCCCGTATCAACGGCGCCACCTTCCAGGTGACGCTCGGGGAGCAGCTCACGCAGCGCCCCACCGTGATGATCGCGGGGGCCTTCGTGAGCGGCAACGTGGACGACCGCACCGCGGTCGGCACCCGCCAGAACAGCACCGTCGCGGGCACGAGCCTCGGCCTCAGCGGCGACGTCTTCCTGTTCGGGGGCCGCCCCAGCGCGCCGCGCTGGCGCAGCTCCGTGGACACCGTGGGCGCCTTCGCCACCACCTGGACGATCCCCAAGGGTTACCTCTTCGGCACCTACGTGGCCCTCGCCGAGGTGCGGTGGGCGGAGCGGGACGCCAACGGCGCCGTCAACTGGGCCTCCGAGAGCGTGCAGACGGCCAACTTCATCAACTACTTCATCGTGACGCCGCCAAGCGGCCGCATCCCGAAGACTCCGCTTTACAACCTCGAACTGGTGGCTTGGTATGACGACTGGCGCTAGGCGCATGGCCACCCAAGGCCCCAGGGGCGCGAGGCGGGGGGTTCAAATCCGCGGAGCACCCACCCGGGGCGAGTCCATGTCCCGCCTCCGCGACGACGGCGCCGCAAGCTCGGTCGCCTCCTTCATCGTGGCCCTCGGCGTCTTCTCCCTCACTTTCGCGGGCGTCACCTACTTCCTCATGGACTACATCGGCCAAACCGCGCCCCTTCAGAACGTGGACGCCGCTGGCAAGGCCGATGCGGGCCTCGACGTCCTCCTGAGCGGCCCCGGCATCCCCGAGACCTGGGAGAACCTGGACTGGTCCTCCAACAGCAACCTCGAACCCGACCGCCTCGGCCTCCTCGCGCCAGGGTCCCGGACCAAAGTGGACTATGAGAAGCTCCGCCGCCTCCAAGGGACCCTCCCGGGCCTCGACGGGGTCTCCACCTCGCTCTTCGGGCAGGCCTTGGGCCTTGACGATCACCAGCTCTTCCTCCGCAGCTACCCCATCTACTCCCGCACGGCCGCGGGCGTGGTGGACTGGCCCGACGGCTACGACGTGGCCTACGTCGCGAGCGTGACGGGTGGCGGAGCGCTCACGGAGGCCGCGAAAGTCGAGGCCGCGAGCCTCGACCGCCTCGACATCGACTACGTCAACAGCACCGTCCAGACGGCCCCCGTCGTGACGAACATCAACGTTCCCGTCTCGGTGTTCACGAACGGCGACCGGTTCCCCGACAGCGTCGCCACGCTCAAGTCCCACCTCCTCCCGCGCCTTGCGGGCTTCGCCTACGCGCTCGACAACACGGAGCCCACCGTCCCCAACTGCGAGACCCTGAGCGCAGCCCTCCACCTCCTCGTTCCCACCTGCGACAACTACGTGCGCTCAAACTACACCTGGAACAACTCCTACTGGAAGGTCCTCCGGACCTCCTCCCTCCCCGTGGGCGCTGGCTTCTCCGCCTCCACCGCGGACCACATCCTCACCCCCTCCCGCTACGCACGCACGGGCCCGAGCACCGCCGCCTGGACCTACTCCTATCCGGACGAGAACTGGCTCATCACGCCCACCATCCCCATCGGGTCGAGCCTCGGCACCATCACCCTCCACCTCAACCAGAGCGTCCTCGGCGTCGACCGCGCAGGCGACGGCTGGGATGATGCCGCCGAGGTGCTCGTGCTCTGCGCAAGCTGCGGCCCCAGCCAGAACACGCGCTGGACCTCCCTTGCTCGATGGACTTCGAACGGCGCCACCGGGCCCGGTGACTTCCAGCACAACACGGTGGACCTCTCCGACTACGCGGGCGCCACCGTCCGCCTCGCCTTCCGCTGGAACGCCTCCTCCTACCTGGACGGCCTTACCTCCGCTGGCCCCCTCGACCTGACGGGTTACAACATGCTCGCCTCCTCCCAGGGGTGGTTCCTCCGGGACATCCACCTCGATGGCGTGAGCGGCGCCACCGTGACGCCCCTGTGGCGGAACTCCTTCAACTACTCCGAGGAGCTTTCCCAGTACCAGCTCCTCGTCTTCGGAAGCAACGTGAACCAAGCCGGGTACGGCAACGACGGGCTTTCGAGCCCCGAGGTGAGCCACGTGTTCCGGCACGCCATCGCCGACTGGGTCGAGGCGGGCGGGAAGCTTATCGCCCTCGGGTCGAACAATCTCCGCAACGATTGGCTCTATCCCACCCTCACGGGCACTCCCGGAACGGCCAGCCTCGCGTCCGGGCCCGTCTCCCTCTACAGCGAGCTCGACCACCCTTCCCTGATGGTGCCCTTCGTCCTCGACGACACCCTTTACCTCGACGAGGACCACGTGAGCGTGGGCCGCTACGTGCCCGCCACGGACGCCTCCGGAGACTCCGTCTTCACGGCTCCCCTGGTGAACGCGCAGCGGGAGCCCATCCTCATGATCACGACGGGCAACACGGGATACGCTGGCGACGTGCTCCTCACGAGCCTGACCCCCTGGGAGTTCCCCACGAGGGAGGTCGATCACTTCTTCCAGAACGCGATCGCCTACCTCCGCTTCCGCAGCCTTTACGTGGACTTCGGCGCCCCCGTCCACACGGCAGGCACCGCCGTGGGGTCCGCCTCGCGCGTGGCCCTTGTGGAGACAGGGGACACGGAGCTTGGCAACGTGGAGCTCCGCCTCACCCTCTACGCCTGGCGGTGAGGCGCTCCTCAGCGCGGGCCCGGCGCAGGGAGCGGCTTGACCGGGATGCCTGCGTCTTGCAGCAGCTGCCTCACCCGGAGCTCAATCTCGTCGCGGACGGCGCGGAACGTGGCCAGATCCTTCCCCTTCGGGTCAGGCAGGCCCCAGTCCACGATGCGCTTCCCGAAGAAGGCGGGGCATGCGTCGTCCCCGCAGCCCATGGTGACAATGAGGTCGCACCCCGACACCCACGCGGCGTCGAAGCCCTTGCTCGGGTGGCCGGACACGTCGATGCCGCGCTCCCGCATCACCGCGATGGCCTCGGGAAGCACGTAACCGAGGGGAACGCTGCCGCCGGAGTCGCACTCCACGGCGTCGCCCCCCAGGGCCTTGCAGAAACCGTGGGCCATCTGGGAGCGGGCGCTGTTGCCGACGCAGGCGAAGAGAACGCGGAACCGTTTCGGGCCGCCGACCATGACCCTCCCGAAGTCCCGCTGGATACTTGTGGCTTCCCTCCGGAGTCCCCGGAGGCGTCCGAGTGCACAAGCGGTTATGCCCGGAGGGACGCGAGCAGGTCGCGCAGCGCGCGGACTTCGGGCGTGTCGCCCGTGAGCTTGAGGAGGAGGAAGCGGACCCGGGGCGCGGCCTCCGCGGCCACGGCCCACCCGACGCCGGGGCGGCGCGTGCTTGGGATCTCCACGCGGCGGAGAAGCCCGAGCTGAACGAACCGATCCGTGTACTTGCCCACCGCCGTGTTCGAGACCCCGACCTGCGCCGTGAAGGCCTCGCGGTTGTCGAGGCCAGGCCGCCTCGCGGCGTGCTGGAGGATCCGCAGTCCCTCCGGGGCCCGCAGGAGCGCGAGCACCTCCATCTCCCACGGCGTGAAGGCAGGGAAGAAGTGGCGCTCCCGGTCCACCTGGAGCGCTTGCACATGCCCCTCCGCTTCGAGGTCGGCAAGGCGCGAGAACACGGTGGAGAAGGCGAGGTCGGTGAGGCGGGCAATCTCCATGCCCCAGGACCCGGGGCGCTCCGTTACGCAGCGGAGGACCCGCTCGCGCGCCGAGACGGCGTCGAGGGCCTCGCTCGCGCTACCGGCTTCGCCCACGAACATGCTCACCGGTTTGGGGTACGGCCCGAACGAATATAGAGGTTTTGAGCGAGGGGGGCTTAGTTGCGGCAGCTCACGTAGATGGAGCCGTCGGAGTGCTGGACCACTTCGCACTCGCGGATGATGAGGGGGATAAGGATGTCGCGGATGAGGACGTCCCCGAAGGTGGAGCAGAAGCCTTCCGTGGCGCCACTGACCTTGTCGAGGTTGCAGCTCATGACGACGGGGGGAAGCTTGTCGGGGTTGGCCACCGTGCCGGGGACGCACGTGAGGGTGAAGTCGCCGGTGAGGTCGCCCGTGCGGGTGCACTTCGGGAGGACATCGATGCCACCGTTGGAGGAGGGCAGGAGGAGAACAGCGTCAAAGGCGGTCTCGCTCGTCTCGGGAACGGCGGCCAACAGGCTCCCCGAAGCGCTCGCGGTGTGAGCGCCAAAGGGTGTCGCGATGAGGGCGACAAGGACGACGAGCGGGAGCTTCGATGGGGTGGACGTCATTCACTCAAACCTCCAAGAGCCAGGGGGACCCAGCCCGAACCGGCCAGCAAATCCGGTTAGGGTTACATAAAACCCATCCCACGACAAACGCCTCGTCCGCCGATTGGTTTTTAACCCGCTACCCCTCTCAGGGGCGTGAGCTACGTGAGGACCCCACCCAACATGGGGTGGGTTGAGCGCCCCACTTGGTTGAAGGCTTGGGAGGTTTGCAGAGTCATGCCGGGGCACACGGCGAAGGGCAGGTGGCTGACAGCCGCGTTACTGGGGGTTTTCCTTTGTCTCGCAGGTCCCGCCGCCGCCGAGGCCGTCACCGGGAACCTCGTGGCCTCGCCCCCTCTGTCCTTCGAGAAGGGCGCCGAGGGCAGCTTCGAAGCCAGGATTCTCACTCTGACTGCCGGCTCCGAGGGCTTCGCCTTCACTGCAACCCTCGTTGGCGAGAGGATCGAGGTCCGCCACATGACGGCCACCTACATCCAAGCGGGCGGCGTCGCGAACGTGAAACGGCAAACGGGTGAAACCGAAGCGTCGGCCACCTACGGTCCCGCGGCCCAACTCACGTTCGAGCCAATGACGGGGGCGGCGTGGGTTGGCGTTTACCCCACGGTGGGGTCCACCCTCCCTGCGAGCCTCCAGGTGCCTGAGCTTGCCGGGCTCTCGGTGCGCTCGGCTGCGGAGGACCGCCTCGAAAGCAGCTCGATCGCCGTCGAGAGCAGCAGCAACCGCCGCCCTTCCGATTTTGTCTTCCCGCTCAACGCTCCCCACCTGAACGCCTCCATGACCATTGGAGTCGTGCGTGTCGAGGGCAACTTCAGCCTGTTCGTCTGGGAAACCCTCCTTGAGGCTGACGCCGCGGGCGCTCGGGACCGCTACCCCACGGGGGAGCGGCGCGCCAATGAGACCCCCATCACGTCGGAGATCACCTACCGGTGGGTCACCATCAACGTCACCTCGGGCCGCTTCGAGGGCTACCTCGACGGTGGCGAGGCGCGCCTCTACGCTGCCAGCGCCCAGGTCGTATCCCCCGGGACCGCGCGGCTCCCGGAGGCTAAGGGGGCCGTGGAGAGCGAGGGCGGCACATACGTCGCCAAAGGGGACACCCTCGTCCTCACGGGTTCCCTCACTTACGACCTCTCCCCTGAGACCTCCCGGGGTCGCTCCCTCCTTCCCGGGGCGAACGCGCCCCCAGTCCTGATCGCGCTCCATGGCGACCTGCAGGCAGCGAACGTCCCCCTCCAGCCCCGGTCCGGGTCCGACTGGGGCACCGGGCCGCTCCTCGGAACCCCGACTGGCCAAGCCGCCGTCGCCGGCGGCGCCGCCACGCTTCTCCTTGCGGGCGTGGGTCTCTACGTCCGCGTCAACCGCCAAGGCACGCTCCTCCACTCCACCAACCAGGGCGCGTCCCCGAAGGGTCTCAGGGTGGCCCAGTGGGAGGCCGCCGCCTACGCCTGGGAGCGCCGCGGCCTTCGCTTCCTTTCCCCCGCCGTCGCGTTGTGGCACTACTCTCGCCTCGTGGAGGCGGGCGGCGCGATGGCGCCGTCCCGTCACCGCCACGGGCGGGCCCGCGCGAATCTCGCGCTTGGCCGCCGCGCCGCCGCCGTGCGCGACCTCCGCGTGCTCGCCGCTCTCCACCCGGGGCGCGACGATGTCCGGCTCGACCTCGCCCGGGCCCTCGCGCGCGACGCGCCCGCGGAAGCCCTCCGGGAGCTCGAGGCCGCCCTGCGCATCGACTCCCAGCTCGCGGAAGAGGCCTCCAAGGACCCTCTCCTCCGCGCCCTCCTTGACGGGCGCGCTCGCGGACCCGTTACACTCCCTGCAGGTTCGCAGAATTAATCAAGTCCCCTCAGGCCTAAGCCAGCCTCTTTGGGACAGGTTCGTGGAAATTATTATTATTGGGGAGACCTGTCGGGGGGTTGGCGGCCGAACGCGGCCCCAAGGACTCGGAGAGGGCGCTCAGCTCAAACCTCCAATCTCAAACCTCACGTTGAGAGCCCTTCGCTTCACGCGCGGACTGCTCACCGATCCTGCTCCTTGGCATCGTTGCACCGGGCCCCGGGCGCGCCGCCATTTCCTCTCCTCCAGCGTTCCCGCCCCCTTGTTTTTCCTTTCCAGCACCGAGGAGTCTTCCGCGTGACGGGCAACTCCGTAGGCCTCCAGAGGAGACTGACGGCTCGGACTTCTCCTGGCCTCCTCGATTCTCTATAGGGAATTTTCATCCCCTTCGGAGCGCTCTCAGGGGACCGAGGAAACAGACATGAAAATCCCTTCCCTCGTGTTGACCGGGCTCCTCCTCGCGGCAGGCTTTGCGGGCTGCCTCACCACGGAGCCTGCGAAACAGAACACCGGGAACCCTGGCACCACGGGGGGCCCCAACAGTGGGCTCACCAACGAACGCCTCACGGCAGACCTCACCGGCTCCGGGTCCACCTTCATCCAGCCCCTCATGACTGCTTGGACGACGGAATACAACCAGCTCCAGCCCGGCGTGAAGGCGGCCTACGGCGGCGGCGGGTCCGGCCAGGGCATCAAGCAGATTACGGAGAAGACGACGGACTTCGGGGCCACGGATGCGCCGATGAAGGACGAGGAGCTCGCGAAGGCTCCTGGAATCCTCCACATCCCCGCAAGCCTCGGCGGCGTCGCCGTCATCTACAACCTCCCGGGCCTCGCTGCACCCCTCAAGCTCGACGCCGCGACGGTGGCGGACATCTTCGAAGCCCGCGTCACCCGCTGGAACGATCCGAAGATCACGGCCCAGAACCCCGGGGTTTCCCTGCCTGACAACCCCATCACTGTCGTGGTGCGGTCCGACGGCTCCGGTACGACGGACACCTTCACCACCTACCTCGCACAGGCCGCCGCGTCCACTTGGACTCTCGGCAAGGGCAAGACGGTGAGCTGGCCCGCTTCCGTGCAGCAGGCGAAGGGGAACGACGGCGTCGGCTCCACCGTCAAGAACAATCCCTACACCGTCGGTTACGCCGGCTCCGAGTGGGCCTTCGTGCAGGAAATCCAAATGGCCCACCTCAAGAACAAGGCGGGCAAATACGTGGCCCCCACCATCGCGGCCATCAGCGCCGGCGCCAACGAGGGCGTTGGTACCCTTGCGGCCGACACGCGCGGCACCCTCGTCGACCCCCCGGGCGACGCCTCCTATCCTATCGTCGCCCTCGTCTGGCTCCTCGCCTACAAGGAGCAGGCCGACGAGGCGAAGGGCAAGGCGCTTGTGGACTTCCTGTGGTACGCCACCCATGAGGGTCAGGAGCTCGCCGACAGGGACCCCCTCACCTACGCGCCGCTTCCCCCGGCCCTGGTGCAGAAGGGCGAGCAGATGATCAAGTCCATCACCTATGCTGGCAAGCCCATCAAGGCGTGAGCGGGGATGCGGGCGGCCGCGGCTGCTCCCCTGCTTTTTTCCTCTTCTCCGTACTCTCCATAGTTCTCTGATTATCGTGAGAGAAGGCTCTAATCCCCAGAATCTCTCGTTCCCTCCGAAGGCGCCCATGTCTCCCCAACGCGTCGAGCCGAGCAGCCAGCCGTCCCCCGCAAGCGGGCCCGCCGCCGAGGCATCCCCGCGCGGGGCGCCGGCGGCAGCTTCCGGCAGCCAGGCGGTCGCGCCCCCCGTGGCAGCGCGGGGACTCTCCCGACCAAAGGGCAGGTGGTCTCGAAGCCTCAAGGACACCTTCTTCCCGCCGCGAGAGTCCACCGGCGACCGCGCCTTCCGCATCCTCACCGGCCTCTTCGCCGTCCTCGTCGCGAGCGCCCTCCTGTGGCTCGTCTCGGAAGTGTTCCAGGAGGCCTGGCCCGCCTTCCAGCAGTTTGGCCCCGGCCTCATCACAAGCGACGCGTGGGATCCTCAAGGCGGCAACTGGGGCGCGCTCCCCTTCCTGTGGGGCACCCTCTACACAAGCCTCATCGCGCTCGTGCTCGCCGTCCCCATCGCCCTCGGCGTGGCCCTGTTCCTCACCGAGTTCAGCCCTCGCTGGCTCCGCGCGCCCCTCGGCACTCTCGTTGAACTCCTCGCGGGCGTTCCCTCCATCGTGTACGGCCTCTGGGGCGTGTTCGCCGTGGCCCCCTTCGTGCGCGACAGCCTCGGGCCCTTCCTCCACACCGTTGCGCCCTGGCTCCCCCTCGGCGACGTCACGATCGGGTACGGGTATCTCACGGCGGGCATCGTGCTCGCCATCATGATTCTCCCCACCATCACCGCCATCAGCCGCGACGCCATCCTGGCGGTCCCGCGCGACCTCCGCGAGGCCGCCTATGCCCTCGGGAGCACCCGGTGGGAGGTGGCGCGACGCGCCGTGCTCCCCACCGCAAAAGTCGGCAT
>DATMKA010000323.1:0-4396 GCA_035553595.1 Thermoplasmatota archaeon
CCCGGAAGACCGTGCCGGCGCCAAGGGTGGAGCGGAAGGTGAGCTTGCCGCCGTGATCCTCCACGATGCGGTAGCTCACCGACAACCCGAGCCCCGTGCCCTGGGCCTTGGTGGTGAAGAAGGGGGTGAAGATGCGGTGCTCGTCCTCAGGCCGGATACCGGGCCCCGTGTCCTGCACCTCCACCACCACGTGGTCCCGGTCGTCATAGGTGCGAACGCGAAGCGTCCCCGTCCCGAGGGGCGCCATGGCGTCCGCCGCGTTCAGCACGAGATTCAGGAGCACCTGGCTCAGTTCACCGCTGTTGGCTCGGGCCTTGGCGCGCGCCTGGAAGTCGCGCTCCACCACGAACCGGTCCTTGAGGCGTGGGGCGGCCACCGTGAGCACGTTCTCCACAATCTCGTTCACGTCCTCCGGAGCGAACTCGCGGGCGGTGGCGCGCGCGACAGCCTTGAGACTCTTCGTGATGTGGCTGATGCGCTCCACCCCGTCGAGCACGGCGGCATCCCCCACGAGCGCGGCCTCAAGCGCCTCGCGCGTGTGCGGCGGAAGGTCGGGGCGGGAAAGCTCAGCCTGCAGGACCTCGCGGTTGAGCTGCAGGTTCCCCTTCATGAACGCAAGGGGGTTGTTGATCTCGTGGGCCACGCCCGCAACGAGGGTGCCCATGGCGCTCATCTTCTCCGCCTGCACCAGCTCGCGCTCCCGCGCCTGCAGGTCGGCAGCCATCTGGTTCACCGTGGTGCTGAGGTCGCGAAGCTCGGCCACGCCCGATGCCGGGATGCGGTCCGAGAGGTGCCCTCGGCCAATGCGCTCCACCCGGCCGGAGAGGTCGCGAAGGCCGCGGGAAGCGTAGCCCGTGAGGACCACGGCAAACAGGAGCGCCGCCACCGTCGTGATCCCCGTAAGGTACAGGAGCGTCTGCCGAAGCTCGGTGGCCGGAGCGAGAATCTCGTCGAGGCTCGTCTCCACCACGATGATCCACCCGTTGCGCTCCGTGGGGAGCGCCACCACCAGGATGCGCTGCCCCTCGGCCCAGCGGCCATGGCCCTCGGGCACCACAGCCGTCGTCTGGAGCGCGCTCCCCGCCCGCACGGGCGCGAGGTAATCGAAGCTGGCGCGGCGGGGCGCCTTCATGGCGGAGGACAGGTTGTTCCACCCCACGATGCGGCCATCCCGATCGAGAAGATACACCTCGTCCCCGGAGGAGGGGCGCAGCCAGCTGCGACCGAACACGAGGCGCGCGAAGGCCTCCGCCTCAATCGTGCCGGCCGCATGGAGCACCTCGCCCGTGGCGGGATGCGTGAAGGCGATGGCGATGCCCACGCTCGCGCCTGCTCCGGGCTCGCCGAGGCCCACCACGCCCGATGGCGGCTCGGGCGCGAAGGCCGCGGCGCGCAAGGCCTCCAGGATGGCGGCGTCATCCTGATCGGGGCCCGCGGCATCGAGGAGGGTGCCGCTGCTTGCGAACAACCACAGGGTGACACCCTCCCCATCCTGGGCGGCGGCAGCCACGGCCGTGGGAGCAAGCTCCGCGAGCGGTTTGTCTCCCACCACGCGCGCCGTCTGCACCTCGTAGCGCACCAGGTCCACCTTCGCCGAGAGGCGTTTCAGGACGCCCTGGAAGGTGCTCTTTGAAAGCTCGAGGGCGATGGCGCTCTCCTTGGCCACCTGGGCCTCGGCGTAAGCTTCGGACCAATCGGGCAGGTGGTACGCCTCGTAGGTGATCGCGGCCACGAGGGGAGAGAGAACGACGATGACGGCGACGATGGAGGCCGCGCGGAAGCTCACCCTCATGGCGCGCCCCCAGTCCTGCCCCGGTCCGTCCGCTGCAAGAGGAGCGCGAGCGTGAGCCAAAGGGTGTCGTTGTCCCAAGGCTTGCGGATGATGGCGGCGGGGGCGGCCTCCGTGAGCGCCCTTGCCTCGTCCTCGCCCTCCTGGAAGCCGGTCATGAGCACGCGGAGCGTGGAGGGCCACCGGGACCGGACGAGGGTGAGGAGGTCGATGCCGCTGTGGCCGGGCATGCGGTAATCCGTGAGCACGAGATCAAACCGGGAGGCCTCAAGGAGTGTGACGGCTTCCGCGTAGGAGCCTGCGGTCACCACCTCAAGGTTGAGGGGCTTGCCGCGAAGCGTGAGAAGGCGCGCGATGAGGGAGCAGATGTGCCGCTCGTCGTCGACTATCAGGATGCGCGCAACCATGGGGTGAGCCTCCAGTGGGTGGAAGCCAACCTCTTGGCCCCGCCTTCCCCACCCGGGAAACCGGCTGTACACATAGAAGCGTTTCGAAACGCCACCGCCCCCGGGGGGCCCACGGCCACCGTCAAAGGCTTTTTCCGGGCCCCGGACCTTCCTGGAATCGCTGGCGTCACAATGATAGCTCGACCCGTTGTCGCCCTGCTCCTCGGAGCCGTGATGGTCATTGTGGCTGCCGCGGGCTGCCTCGGGTCGAACACCCCCGCCGCGCGGGACGCGCTTCCCCGCAGCGTGGAAAGCGACGCCCTTCCGCCGCTGCTTCGCGTGGGGATGGATGCCGCTTACGCGCCCATGGAATCCATGAACCGGACCTCGGGCGCCTTCGAGGGCTTCGACGTCGACCTCATGCGGGAGGTGGCGGCCCGCAGGAGCGTCACCGCCGAGTTCCACAACATCGCCTGGGACGATCTCCCGGGCGCGCTCAACAGCGGCCGCATCGACGTCATCGCCTCCTCCATGACCATCACCGATCACCGGATGAAGGACCGCGACTTCACCGCCCCCTACTACCTTCTCGACCAGAGCGTGCTGGTGCGCGTGGGCTCCGCCATCCGGGAGCCCGGCCACCTGGAGGGGCGCATCATCGGCGTCCAGACCCAGACCACGGCCGAAACCTGGGTTCTCGACAACCTCGTCGCCCACGGCAAGGGGGCGAACGACTCCCTCCGCCGCTACCCCACCTACGAGGCCGTGACCGCGGCCCTTCTCGCCGAGGAGGTGGAGGCCGTCATCAGCGACCGCCCACCCCAGGTGCTCTTTGCGCGCACCCACCCCAACACCACCGTGGCCTTCGACATCCACACGGCGGAAGCCCTCGGCCTTGCCGTGAAGAAGGGCCGTAGCGACCTCCTGCACGCCCTCAACGAGACCCTTGACGAACTGCGCGCCGATGGAACCCTCGACCGCTTGAAGCGGTCCCACGGCCTGTGAGGACCCATGGCGCCCGGACCCGGCCGCCCCCACGCTCTCGTGACCCTCCTGCTCCTTGCCCTCCTCCTGCTGCCGGGCTGTCTCACGCCCCGGGAGGAGCCCGCGCCCACGGTTCGCGTCTCGACGCGGGACGAGGCCCGCCTCTCCGTCGGCCTCCTCCTCGGGGACCACGCGCCGCTCCAGGAGTACAACGCAGCCTCCCGCAACTTCGAGGGCTACAGCGTGGAGGTGACTCGCGCCATTGCCGAGGCCTTGGGTCTCACGCCGCGCTTCCGCGCCTTCTCCGAGGAAAACCTCTCCCTCGCGCTTGAGGCAGGCACCGTCGCCCTCGCGCTCTACCCGACCGCGCTTGCGAACGGGACCGTTCCGGGCCACTTGTCGCACCCCATCCTCCACCTGAGCGACAGCGTGCTCGTTCCCGAGGGGAGCCCCGTCGCTCGCGCCGAGGACCTGCGGGGCGCCCGCGTGGGCGTCCTTGCGGGAAGCAGCGGCGAGACTTGGGCGCTGCGGGAGCTCGTGATGACCGGTCTTGTCCCCGGAGAGAACCTGTATCGATATAGTCGCCTTGCCGATGCCCATGAGGAGCTCCGCGCGGGACGCACCGATGCCGTCGTCGCGGGCGCCTACCCGCAGGCGGCCGCCGCTCGCGCGCACCCCTCGCTGCGGGTGGCCTTCGAGGTGCCCACCCGCGAGCCCCTCGGCCTCATCGTCCGGGATGCTGCCCTCCTCGACGCGGTGAACGGCGCTATCGCCGGGTTGGAGGCCGACGGGACCCTAGAAGCCCTTCGCGAGGAGCACCTTCGCGATTTGCACCCGTGAGGGGTGCGAAACCTTCTTGTGGCAGAGTGGAATCCCGCATTCCCCATGGCGTCCCGCGACGTGTCCCCGGACCCCAACCGCGTCCTCCTCTGCCCCGAGTGCGAGCAGGAGCAGGCGGGCCCCGAGGCGCTCTTCCGCCACCTCGCGGAGGCGCACCCGCAAACGGTCCACGGGAAGCCCCCGAAGGCGCCGCGCAAGCCCAAGAGCGAGAAGAAGGGGAAGCTCACCTGGAAGGAGCAGGCGCTCCGCGAGATGGAACGGCGGGAAGCGCGCAAGCAGCGACCCCAGAAGAAGACACCCGCTGAGCCGCCGGCCGCCGCCGCAAAACCTGCCGAGCCCCAGCCCGCACCCGCGCTGGAGCGCCCTCCTGCCGGAGTGGCCCGCACGGCGCCCGAGC
>DATMKA010000324.1:0-4639 GCA_035553595.1 Thermoplasmatota archaeon
GTTGCCAAGGGGCCCGCCCCCGAGCCCCTTGGCAACCTCACCGCGCCCATCTATGACGCGCTCCTCCGGGAGACTGCCACAATCCAGGGGACGACCGGGACGCGGATCTGGCTGGACGTGTTCCGGCCTGAGACGCCCGGGGACGTGAAGGTTCCCGTCATCCTCGTCATGACTCCCTACAGGGCCCTCGGCGATGCCTTGGGGGTCCTCTCCTGCGGCGCCGAGCCGTGCCCCTACGACACCGACCTCGTGGAGTTCTTCGTGCCCCGCGGGTACGCCGTGGCCTTCAGCGACGTCCGCGGCAACCACAACTCGGGCGGCTGCATCGATCAGACGGGCCCCGGACAGTGGCAGGACGGCTACGACACCGTGGAGTGGCTCGGCACGCAGCCTTGGAGCAACGGCCGCGTCGGCATGTACGGCATCAGCTACGACGGCGAGACGCAGCACTCCACCGCGTTCCTCCAGCCGCCTCACCTCGTCACCATCGTTCCTGCGGCGGCTGTCTCCAGCCAGTACGATTACGTGTTCTTCCAAGGTGTTCCCTACGAGCTCTCGGCCCCGAGCACCATGGCGGCCTACTTCGCCATCTCCGCCGTCCCCGGCACCGACCCGGGGGCGGTCCCGCACTACCCCGAACGCATCGAGTGCCAGCCCGAGAACTTCCAGACGGCGCTCGACCGGAGCGGCGACCACACCCCCTACTGGCTCGACCGGGAATACCGCCTCCACATGGGCAAAGTGAACGTCAGCGTCCTCCACATCCACGGCCTTGCCGACTGGAACGTGAAGCCCAACCAGATCGAGGGCTTCTTCAACGGGCTCACGAACGCCTCCGTGAAGCGCGGCCTCTACGGGCAGTGGCCCCACGCCTTCCCCGACCGCGAGGACTGGTTCAAGGAGGGCGGCATCCTCCACCGCTGGTACGATCACTTCCTCCTCGGCATCGACACGGGGCTCCTCCAGGAGCTCCCGCCGGTTCTCATCGAGGACACGGAGGGGCAGTGGCGCGGCATCGACAGCTTCCCGCCGCTCAACCAGAGCTGGCTCGAGCTCCACCTCCTCGCGGACGGCACCCTCGGGGACGCCGTGGGGGAGGCTGTTACGCTGGAGGTTTATGACGTCCCCCGCGAAGCCGGCTACACCTTCTCCCCGCCCTACTCGGGCGCCCCCGTGGACCCTGCCGGTTCCCTCGGGTACGCGCTCCGGGGCGCGCCGCCGCGCCTCGTGTTCGAGAGCAAGCCCCTGGCGGAGCCGCTGCGCCTCACCGGCGTGCCCTTCCTCACCTTTACCGCCG
Source organism: Thermoplasmatota archaeon (assembly GCA_035553595.1). Lineage (GTDB taxonomy): Archaea > Thermoplasmatota > SW-10-69-26 > JACQPN01 > JAJPHT01 > DATMKA01. The sequence continues at coordinate 1,298 of DATMKA010000324.1, forward strand.
AAACGGATGCGACGAGCACGCACTGGGCGGCCCTCGTGGAGATCGTCCACTCCGACGGCACCGTGGCGTGGATGAACCGCGGCTACCAGGACACGCGGCACCTCGCGGGTCTCACGAACCCCAAGGACCTCGCGCCGGGGGAAGCCTACAACGTCACCCTCAAGATGTTCCCCCAGGAGGACGTGGTTCCCGCGGGCGCGAAGCTCCGCCTCACGCTCTCCAACGACGACGACTGGATTCACCAGGACACGACCTACGCCACGAGCCGCGTGCACGTGGGCGACGGGTCCACGGTCCTGCACCTGCCGCTCGCGCCCCTTGGGCAGGAATATCCGGCGGACACGCTAGTCCCCTGGACCGGGGGAGCGCCCTGAGGCGCGGGCCGGACTCCGAGACGTTTATACGAGAAGGGGGAATTTGCGGAGGCCATGACGGATCTCCTGTGGATGCCCCCCTTCGACCCCCTCACGGCCCCGCCCGGGAGCACGAACCCGAACTACGTGAAGGAGTTCCGCGGCAAGGTGCTGAAGGCGCTTGACGACTGGGTCCTCTTCGACCGCACCGCGTTCTACGCCGAGGGCGGGGGCCAGCCGAGCGACCAGGGGAAGATCTGGTGGGATGGCGGGGAGGCCCGCGTGAAGCACGTGTCCAAGAAGGGCGCCGTGAAGCACGTCGTCGAGGGCGACAAGATTCCCGAGGGCGTGGAGGTGCGGGGCGTCATCGACTGGGACCTCCGGTACAAGCACATGCGCATGCACACCGCGCAGCACGTGCTGAGCGGCCTCGCGTTTGCGATGTACAACGCGAAGAGCGCGGGCAACCAGCTCCACGCGGACTACTCCCGCATCGACCTCGAGCCCCCGGCGGGCGTCACCATGGACCTCAGCCACCTGGAGGCGGAAGTGAACCGCGTGCTCTCCGAGCCCCACCCGGTGCGCACCTACGAGGAGGACCGCAAGGTCATCGAGGCGCGCGACAAGGGCCGCAGCCTCATGCATCTCGTCCCCCAGAGCGTGAACCGCCTCCGCGTTGTGGAGATCGTGGACGCCGACTACTGCCCCTGCGCGGGCACCCACGTGGCGGACACGCGCGAGATCGGGCGCTTCAAGATCACGGGCACCGAGAACAAGGGCGCCGGGAAGACCCGCATCATCTTCGAGCTCAGTTGAACCTCAGGGGCTCCCGCCGAGGGGCGCCTCGGGCGCGGGGGCCATCTGCTGCGTCTCGCGGAGGGCAGCGGTCTCCAGCTGCTCGCCGCTTGCGCCAAGCTGGCCGAGGAAGGAGAGCATGTCGAGGATGCCCTCGTCACGCAGGATCTTTCCCTCCGAGTCGAGGGTGAGGAAGTGGGCGATGTCGTGGGCCACGCGCCGGCCCGAGGGCATGAGGCGCTCGCCCGGGGCAAGCTCCATGGCCCGGGCGTGGGTCCCCGAGTAGGAGAGGACGACGGCAACGCGGTTCCCGTCCTGGAGGAGGTTCCGCGGCACGACGTGGAGCCCGCTCCACGCATCGAGGTAGTTCCCGATGCCCTGCCGGATGCCCTCGTGTCCTTCCCATGCCACGAGGACGGAGGAGCGGGTCACGCGCGCATCCTCCGCGTAGTAGTCGACGATGCCGTCGAGGTCCCCTTCGTTCCAGGCGCGCACGTAGCCGGTGAGGTCGAAAACGGTTGCCGTCATGGTGTCCCCAAGGGTCCGCCGGGGGCGGGGTGCATGAAGGCTCTGGCCCCGTTCCCGGCCCCCGTCGCGTCCCGGCAGGCGGCCCCTGCAGGGCACCGTCCTCCGGGGCCTTGCCCGCTCGTCCGGGTCCTGGGCACCCCTGTCCCCGGGAGCCTGCTCTAGGAGGGGAGTCCGGAGAGCCCCGAGAGCATGAGCGGGAGCCCGCCCTCCTTGGCGAGCACCGCCGTCCCGAGGGCTTGCTCCGCCGCGGCCGTGTCGGTCGCGAGGGCCACCGCCCCGTACAGGGCGGCGACGCGCTCGGCCCGCGCTGGGTCCGTGGCGTGGGGGGCTGCCGCGCGGAGCGTGGCCTGCGCGTGCAGGTGGTAGCAGAGGTGCATGAGGCGCGGCGCGGCGAGCTCGCGCGCGTCGCGGTTGAGGGTGGCCAGGCGTGCCGCCTCCTGCAGGAAGGGCGCGGGGTCCACGTGGGGCCGCACGTGCGCCGCGAAGGCTTCCACGCCTCCCTTTTCGAGGGCGCGGAGGAACTCCAGGAGCTGCACGTTCGTGGTGCCCTCCCAGATGGGGAGCACCTGCGCATCGCGCAGCAGGCGGGGCGTGACGTACTCTTCGATGTAGCCCACGCCGCCGAGCATCTCGCACGCCTCGGAGGCGGCGCGCACGGCGAGCTTCGCCGTCATCGCCTTCGCGCACGGGGTGAGCACGCGGAGGAGCCTTCCCGCCTCCGCGTCGCCGGCCGCGTAGCGGTCGAAGACGGCGGCCGTGTCCAGGGTGACGCCGAGGGCGCCCTCCACTTCGAGGGCGAGGGCGGTGAGCGCACGAAGGAAGAGGGGTTGGTCCGCGAGCCTGCGGCCGAAGGCCTCGCGGTGCGTGGCCGCGCGCACGCCTTCGCGGAGGGCGCGCCGCGCGAGGGCGACGCTCGCGACGGCGTTGTAGAGGCGCGAGAGGTTCACCATCTCCGCCATGGCGCGGAACCCCGCGGGGGCGGGCGCTACCAGGTGGGCCACGGCGCCCTCCAGGAGAACCTCGCCGGTGGGCATGCTGGTGACGCCCAGTTTCTCCTTCAGGCGTTCAATGCGCAGGCCCGGGTTCGGGGTGCCGTTGGGGAGACGGCGGGGCACCACGAAGAGGCCGAGGCCCGCCGTTCCCGCCGCGCCGTCGGGCATGCGGGCGAGCGCGAGGGCGACGTCGGCGACGCAGTTGCTCGCGAACCACTTCTCGCCCATGAGGCGCCACGTGCCGTCGGAGGCTTGCTCCGCGCGGGTTTCGGTGCCGCCGCCCACGTCGCTCCCGCCCCCCTTCTCCGTGAGGTACATGGCGCCCTCGTAGGCGCCCTCGGGGGAGAGCTGCAGGAGGCGGGGCACGAGCGCGTCGCGGAGGGCGGGGGGCGCGTGGCGCGTGAGCACGAAGGCGGCGCCGTCCGTCATGCAGGCGGGACAGTAGTACCCGCACTCGGCTTGCGCGTACAGGTAGCCGAGGGCGAAGCCCAGGGTCCGGGGCACCCGCTCATGCCCCTCCAGGGGGTGCCAGGAGGCCGTGAAGACGCGGTGCTCGCGCGCAGCTGCTTGGAGGGCGCGGTAGCTCGGGTGGAACTCCACCTCGTCCACGCGCTCTCCCTCGGCGGTGCGGCGGTGGAGCACGGGGCGGTGCCGGTCGGCGGCGCGGGCGAGCC
>DATMKA010000325.1:0-5078 GCA_035553595.1 Thermoplasmatota archaeon
CCCGCGTCCCCGTGGAGGCCACCGTGGCCGGCCAGGCCTTCCGCGGCGCCACCCTCGCGAACGCCACCGAGGTCACCGCCCGCCGCGACCCCGGGCTTCCCGAGGCCGAGCAGCCCACCGTGGAGGCCATCGTGCTCACCCGCGAGGGCTCCGCCATGGACCTCGACGGCAACGGCTCCATCGGCCTCCCCGGCGACCGCGTCGGCCCCTTCGTCGTGGGCCTGCGCCTCGACTACCCGAGCGGCGGCCGCATCCTGTTCCTCGGCACCCCCAGCCTGTTCACGAACGCCCTGTGGGCCGACCGCGAAAACCGCGATCTCGGCCTCGCGCTCGTGAAGAGCCTCGTGCCGGAGAAGGCCCGCGCCTTCACGGTGCTCGTGGACGAGGGGCGGCACCACCACGCCGCCGACCCCGTTCTCGAGCCCCTTGAGGCCGCCGTGGCCGCGACCCGGACCCCCGTGGTCGCCATCGCTCTCGCTCTTTTCGCGCTGGCCCTCGCCGCGCTCCTGACGCTGCGCGTCCGGGGCCCCGAGGACTGGCGGCACCGTTACGCGGGAGACCGCAAGGTTCCCCTCGTGCGCGACCCCAACGCCCTCCGCGAGAACCTGGTCCGCATCGTCGCGGACCGGGCCGCAACCCCGGAGGGCGCGAAGGAGCTCGTGCAGGAGCCCCGCGTCCGCGCTTTCCTGTTCGACAATACGCCCCCGAACCCTGAAGCGCTTGCGCTTGCCGCGCAGGAAGTCAGGAGGATCGTCCAGTGACCGACAAGATTCCCGCCAACATCCCCCGCCCGACGATGAAGAACCCCATGCCCGAGGAGGAGCGCAAGATGCTGGAGAGCCAGCAGCCGCGCAACCGCGACCTCGCCAACGCCGTGCAGAAGGTGGGGACAGTCTGCAACGCCCTCATCGACGAGGTGAACAAGGTCATCGTCGGTAAGCGCCGCATGTTGGAGCTTGTGATGGTGGACATCCTCGCCCAGGGCAACGTGCTGTTCGAGGACTACCCGGGGCTTGCGAAGTCCCTCACGGTGTCCACCTTCGCCCAGGCCTCGGGTGCGGACTTCCGCCGCATCCAGTTCACGCCTGACCTGCTGCCCTCCGACATCACGGGCATCTACATGTATAACCAGAAGAAGTCGGAGTTCGAGTTCCGCCCGGGCCCCGTCTTCACGAACTTCCTGCTTGCTGACGAAATCAACCGTGCCCCGCCCAAGACGCAGGCCGCTCTCCTTGAGACGATGCAGGAGCGCCAGGTGACGGTGGAAGGCACGACCCACGTCCTGCAGAAGCCCTACATCGTTCTTGCCACGCAGAACCCGAGCGAGCAGGAAGGTACCTACCCCCTCCCCGAGGCTCAGCTCGACCGCTTCATGCTGAAGCTCGCCTCCGGTTACCCCAACTTCGACGAGGAAGTGGAGATTCTCCGCCGCCGCGCCTCCCGTGGCAAGGACAACGCCGACGTGCGCGCCGTGACGAACCCCGAGCAGATCGTCCAGATGCAGAAGATCTGCGAAAAGATCTACGTCGACGACGAGATCCTGGAATACATCTGCGGCATCATCATCGGCACCCGCAAGGACCCCCGCGTGTACGTGGGCTCCTCTCCCCGTGGCTCCCAGGCTCTCTTCAAGCTCGCCCGCGCCCAGGCCGTGCTGAAGGGCCGTGACTACGTCATCCCCGACGACGTCAAGAGCATCGTGATGCCCTCCATCAGCCACCGTATCATCCTCCGCCCCGAGCCCCGCATCAAGGGTGTCACGGCCGACATGGTGATGGCGGACATCCTGAAGGAAGTCCCCGTTCCGAAGGTCTAACTGGCCCTCATCGGTGAACTCCTGATGTGGACAAAGAAGAGCGCGCTCGCCGTGGGCGCGGGAGGCGCCCTCCTCGTGGGGGGCCTCGTGCTGCCCACGCCCAACGTGGCCATCGTAGCCACGGGGCTCGCGCTCTTCGCTTACGTCCTCGTGGGCGCGCTGCAGGACCGCCGCGTGGGCATGAGCATGACGCGGCAGGCAAGCTCCGAGCGCATCTTCGAGACGGAAACCCTCGACATCCAGTACCAGCTGCAGAACGTGGGCAAGAGCCCCGCCTTCGTCGAGGTGCGCGACACGCTCCCGGACACGGTGAAGCTCGCGCGCGGCAGCAACTTCAGCCTCTACCAGCTCCGCCCCGGCGCGAGCGTGCGCGGCACCTACGGTGTGCAGTGCCCCATCCGCGGCCACTACGCGGCGGGGCCCCCGGGCTACCGCGTGCGCGACATCTTCGCCCTCTTCTACGAGGAGTCCCAGGGGAAGGAGCTCACCTACTTCACGGTGTACCCGCAGGAGGAGGCGCCCCGCGACATCCCCGCCTCCTCCAGCACGCCCAACACCGCGATCGGCACCTACAGCGTCCGGAAGCCCGGCCAGGGCATGGAGTTCTTCGGCCTGCGCCAGTACGCCGTGGGAGACTCCTTCCGTGACGTGAACTGGAAGGCGAGCGCCAAGAGCAAGGACCTCGTGGTGAACCAACGCCAGCACGAGACGACGGCCGAGGTCACGGCCTTCCTCGATGCGCGCGCCATCGCGGGCGCGGGCCGCCTCGACAGCAACCCCCTCCTCCTCAGCTGCCGCGGCGTGAGCACCATCCTGAGCCACTACCTCGACAAGCGCGACCGCCTCCGCCTCGTCACCTACGGCGAGACCATCGGCGTGCTCGGCCCAGACGACGGTGAGCGCCACAAGTTCAAGGTGCTCGACCACCTCGCCGCCCTCGAACCGAAGGGCGGGCAGCGCCTCGGAGACGCCCTCGACAAGGTGCTTGCGGCGATGAAGAAGAAGAGCCCCGTCATCATCCTCTCAAGCCTCGTGGACGACCCCACCATCACCGAGGTGGCCTCCACCCTCCGCACCCTCGAGTGCAGCATCCTCGTCATCACCCCCGACCCCGTGGCCGCCGGCATGGCCGAGGGAGACCCCGTGCAGCAGGAGTTCCTCCGCCTCGAGCGCGAGGCCGCCATCCGGAAGCTCCGCGGGTACGGCGCCACCATCGTCGAGTGGGACCCGAAGGAAACCCTCACCATCAGCCTCCTGCAGGGGGTCATCGCGTGAAACTCCTGCGAGCCGTGAGCATTGCCGCCGCCGCCCTCGTGGCCGTAAGCCTCGCGCTCCTGTACCTCGTGCCAGTCACGCCCACGGGCGCCGCCGGTGCGCTCGGCCGCAGCTTCTTCGGCATCCCCGTGCAGAGCCAGTGGACCGTGGTCCTCCTCCTGCTGCCCCTGCCGTTCCTGGGCCTCGCGATCACGGCCGTCGTGATGGCGGACATCCGGTGGGGCCTCGGGGCCGCGGGCCTCGCGCTCGTCCTCGCCGCGGGCGCTCCCGCCTACGAGCTCACCCTGGGCTCCCTCCTGTTCCCCCTCACGCTCCTCCTGTTCGTGGAGACCTTGAGCGCGGCCCACCGCTTCCGCGCCTTCGAGGCGGATGCGCGCGCCGCCGGGGCCGAGGTGCCCCTCACGGCCGCGGAGGCCTCCAAGGAGTACCTGCGCTTTGCGTGGGCGCCCCTCACCCTCGTGACGCTCCTTGCAGCCGTCGCCATTTTCGCGCACCGCTTCCTCCCTCTCCTGGCGCGCGACAAGGGGCTCACGCCCGTGGCGCTGTACGCGGACTCCGCCGAGATTCTCTCCCCCTACGGCGCCGTCCTCTTCGGGCTTGCCGTGCTCTCGGTCTTCGCGCTCGCGGTGCTCGTGCGCCAGCGCTTCCGCCGCGCCCGCTGAGCCGCCTCAGGCGTCCTTGGCCGCGGTGCGTCCCGAGGAGACCGTCTCGGGGGCGAGGCCGTTGCCGTTGGCCTGCGCTTCGGGCGCGGGCTGGGGCGTGCCGTCGGCGGCCTTCGGCGCGAAGGTCGTGTTGTTGAGGCCCTTGATGAGCATCTGGGTGGCGCCGGCTCGGCAGAGGCGGTCGCACTTGCAGCTCTGGCACATCGCAAGCGACGGGTGGTAGGCCACGCCGTTCACGAAGAGGTCGAAGTGGTGGACGGCGTCCTCCACCTTCGGGTCGAGGCGGTACTTGTCGCCCTCCTTGAGGACGAGGCCTTCCTCCACGAGCTGCTCGAGGCGCATCTTGAGGAAGCTCTGGTAGGCGTAGGATTCCTTGATCTTCTCGAACTTGCGCTTGCCCCAGCGCGTGTTGCCGTACTCGGCCCCGTGTGCGTCGGCGTAGAGCTCGATGAAGTCGGTGAAGGCGAAGGGGTCGAGACCGTGGGTGCGGTGGATGCGGTTGAGCTCCAGGTTCATCGACAGGTCGGTGCCCGTGATCTTCCGGAAGCGCATGAAACTGCAGATTTCCCAGTGCTTGACGGGAAGGCGCCACTTGTAGGTGTAGGCGTCGCGGAGGGTCTGGCCCACGAAGTCCACGAGGCCCATCTCGCTGAAGGCCTTGAGCTTCTCCCGCACCTTGTGGCTTGTGAAGCCGTAGAACTCGGCGCTGCACTTGCTCTTCGCGGACCCGTCGGGGACGAAGAGGTTGTTGGCCTTCCGCGCCGTGAAGCGGCCGACCTCGATCTTGACGGCGTCGTTGAGCACGACCGGTGCGCCCGAGAGGAGGGTGGCGATGAGCGTGTCGTCCACGGAGGCGTAGACGTTGAGCTTGAGGGCGGCGTAGAACGCCTTGTCCACCGTGAGCGCCTCCAGGGGCAGCACCGAGAGGTTACTCATCCGTGGCGGCCTCCCTGACCCATGCCGAAATCCTGCCAGCCTGGAACGTGAGTCTCGATATCACGGGCTAAACCACACGCTAACGTCAAGCAACCGCAACCACGGGGTTGGCTCGGACAGTAAAATCGAGCCGACTTAAAGCTTTTCTTAAACTCATAGCCATTTCGGGCCGCGGCAAGGTGCCGTTTTTCCTGGAAAGCCAGTAGGGAAACGTGAACCCGTCAGGGCCGGGCGGCACTCTGGTGACGGAGGGGTCCGGGAGCGAGGATTCAATGCCCCGCGCGGCGTTCCGGGCGCCGTGCGCGCCGCGCCCCGCCCCCTCCTGCTGACGGCCCTCCTGCTTGCCCCCGTGGCCCTTGCCGGGTGCACCTTCGAGCCGAGGCCCGAGA
>DATMKA010000326.1:0-2713 GCA_035553595.1 Thermoplasmatota archaeon
GTCCCAGCGAGGGAAGAGTCAGAGGGGGTTGTCTCGGCCGGGGGAGGGGTGGCCAAGGGCATGCACCGGGCGAAGAAGCGAGGGAACCAGTTTAAAGGGTGCCGGTTTAGGCCCGGGGCTCAGGGGAACCGGTTGGGGAAAAAGAGATTGGCCGCGCCCCATGGGGCGCGGTGGGCCTGTTGGGGCGTGGGGCTTACTTCTTGAAGTAGGCCTTGTTCTTCGCGGAGTACTCCTTCCACTGGGCGGGGACGGAGTCGTCGGGGAAGATGGCCTCGACGGGGCAGACGGCTTCGCAGGCGCCGCAGTCGATGCACTCATCGGGGTTGATGTAGAGCATCTCGGCGGAGGCGAAGTCGGGCTCGTCCTTCTTGGGGTGGATACAGTCCACGGGGCACACGTCGACGCACTCGGCAGACTTCACGCCGATGCAGGGCTCCACGATGACGCGGGTCATAAGACACTACCTTGGCCCCCGTACCAGCCCCGGTGGTAATATACGTTCCCACTTTTCACAAGGGACGAAGGCCGTTAACAGTGTAATATTCGGTTGGCCGAACCTTCGGGGCTGCTCCCGCTCCCGCTCCCGCTCCCGCTCCCGCTCCCGTGAAACGTTGAACGTCCGCCGTTAGCGTGAGCGTGAACGTTAGCGGGAGCGGGAGCGTGCGGGGAACCGGCTCGGGAGTGCCCGCTGGAGAGGGGTAGGTCGAAAATCAGGTGTCTGCCCCACTCAGGACGTGGCCCCGCGTTCCACACGCGGGGGTCCAGGGGGCGCGCCAGCCCCCTGGCCGGGGAGGTTCCAAGGAGGGGGTGGAACACTCTCCTTGGCACGAAGTCTGCAGGGCCAGCGGCCCTGCGACGAAGTGTTCCGATTACTTCACCTTGACCGGGGCCTGCACGGAGGCCTCGGGGTAGATGGGGTGGCCCGTGGAGTTCACGAGCTTCTGGAAGCCCGCGATGAGGTGCTTCGTGATGGGGCCGGGCTTGCCTTCGCCAACGACGCGGCCGTCGATGAGGACGCAGGGGGCGATTTCGGCGGCGGTGCCGGTGATGAAGACCTCGTCGGCGCTGTAGACGTCGAACATGGTCACGGGTACCTCGCGGACCTCGTAGCCCTCGGTCTTCGCGACCTCGATGGCGGCCGCGCGGGTGATGCCCTGGAGGGAGTTGTAGGTGGGCGGGGTCGTGACGACGCCGTTCTTGATGAGGAAGATGTTGTCGGCCGTGGCCTCGGAGACGAAGCCGTTCTGGTCGAGCATGATGCCCTCATCGGCGCCGCGCTGGTTGACCTCGATGCGGGCGATGATGTTGTTGAGGTAGTTGAGGGACTTGATGTTGGGGCTCAGGCTGTTGGGGCTGTTGCGCCGGGCGCTCACCGTCACGAGCACGAGGCCCTTCTCGTACTTGTCTCCGTAGAGGCCGCCCATCTCGCGGGCGAGGATGATGGTGGTGGGCTCCTTGCACTTGCGGGGGTCGAGGCCGAGGTCGCCCTTGCCGCGAGCGATGATGGGGCGGATGTACGCGTTCCGGAGACCGTTGACGCGGCAGGCCTCCGTGATGAGGTCGGTCATCTCCTCCTTGGTGTAGGGGATCTTGAGGTCGATGGCCTTCGCGGAGTCGAAGAGGCGGTCCACGTGCTCCTTGAGCTTGAAGACGCGGCCGTTGTAGGCGCGGATGCCCTCGAAGACGCCGTCGCCGTAGAGGAAGCCGTGGTCGTAGACGCTGATTGTCGCCTGGGACTCGGGCACGAATTTGCCGTTGAGGAAGACCTTGTATTCCTGAGCCATGGATTCCGCCTCGAAAGGGGTCCCACACCCAGCATGTGTTGCTGTGGCATGGGGAGCTACTGTTTTGCGCATACGGGCGGGGGGTTAAAAGGGTTTCTTCGCCCGGATTGGTGGAATCGTCACCTGCAATCCCCAGATTTCACCAATCTTTCGGCAATGGGCGAAGGCGCCGCCTGCCCGCTCACGGGCCCTTGCGGGGCCACGCGAGGAGGGCGACCGCCACGAGGGGCGCCGCCGTGCCTGCCACGAGGATGGCGGTGAGGCCGATCCAGCCCACCTGCCAGGCCACGTAGCCGAGGACGCCCGCGAAGGCCATCGCGAGGGAGACGCCGCGGTTCCAACGCCAAATGGAGGCCCCCGGCAGGGGCTGGAAGGGGAGGAGGTTCGCGGCGGTGAGGGCGAAGACGGCCGTGAGGCCCATGGCTCCGAAGTCGTAGCTCACGTTGAGCGCAAGGAGCGCGAGGGGGAGCGTGAGGCCGAAGACCGCGAACTGGAGCGCGAGGAGGAAGCGGCCCACCGAGAGGCGGGCGCCCGTGGGCTCCCCTTCCGCGTGCACCGTGCTCCCGAAGGGGGAGCCCGCGAACAGGGACGTGGCCACGAGGGAAGCGATGCCGCTCCACCAGGGGCGCAGGCCGCGGTCGGCACCGAAGCGCCGCGTGAGGCCCCACTCGATGCCGTAGGCGGCGGCGAGCACGAGGCCGGCTGCGAGCCCCCCGAGGGCGAGGCTCTGCAGGTAGCCGTCCCACGTGAGCGCGGGCTCGGTCGCGTCAGGGTAGGCGATAAGGGCCGCGAGAAGGACGGCGCCGAGGGTGAGCACCGTGAAGCGGGCCATCCCCGCGTAGCGGCGCCGGGCGCGGCCCACGGTGCGATCCTTCACCTTCTCCTCGGCGACCTCCTCGGCCACACCGCGCAGTGTGTCCCATAGGGAG
>DATMKA010000327.1:0-6089 GCA_035553595.1 Thermoplasmatota archaeon
GCTCGCGGGGGGGTCACGGTGAAAACTCGATGCTTCTCTGGTTTGAACCTTCCCAGCGAAAGGGGCCTGAGCCAGTTCCTCGAGGGGCCTGCCTAAGCAGGGGGCGCTGGGCCCTGGAGAGAACCAGGTTTTAAGCCCGGAATCCCCATCCCGGCCTCATGAGCGACATCGAGGCCACCGTGAAGGCCCTCGCCCGCAAGTACGCCCTGGAGAACGCCGTGAAGCACGGCGGGAAGGCGAATCCGGGCGCGGTCGTTGGCAAGATCATGGGCGAGAACCCGGACCTCCGGGCCCACGCGAAAACCATCCCCCAGTGGTCCGCTGCCACCGTGGCCGAGGTGAACACGCTCACGGCCGAGCAGCAGAGGGCCGAGTTCGAGGCCTACCAGGCGGAGTTCGAGGCGAAGGCGAAGGCAAAGGCTGACGCGAAGTCCGCCTTCCCCCTCAAGCCCCTCCCGAACGCGGAGAAGGGGAAGGTCGTGATGCGTCTTGCACCCAACCCGAGCGGTCCTCCGCACATGGGCCACGCGCGCGGCTTCGTGATCAACTGGCTGTACAAGCAGCACTACGACGGGAAGTTCATCCTCCGCTACGACGACACGGACACCACCGTGAAGCCCCCCATGCCGGAGGCCTACGGGTGGATCCTTGACGGGATGCGGTGGCTCTGCGGTGAGCCCGACATGGTGTTCGCGGCCAGCGACCACATGGAGCACTACTACCACTGGGCCGAGGAGACGTTCAAGGTGAACGGCGCCTACGTGTGCGAGTGCCCGGCCGAGACGTTCCGCGCGCTCAAGGAGCAGGGCGAGCCCTGCCCCCACCGCGGCCAGAGCGTCGAGGTGAACCTGCAGAAGTGGCGTGACATGCTCGCCGGGAAGTACAAGCGTGGCGAGGTCACGGTCCGCATCAAGACCGACATCCAGCACAAGGACCCCGCGCTTCGCGACTGGGTGGCCTTCCGCATCGCCGAGGACCCGCACCCCAAGGTGGGCACGAAGTACCGCGTGTGGCCCCTCCTCGACTTCCAGAGCGCCATCGACGACCGCATCTCGGGTGTTACCCACATCATCCGCGGCAAGGACCTGCGCGACTCCACCGCCAAGCAGTTCTTCCTGTACGAGCACCTTGGCTGGAAGTATCCCGAGACCCTGTACTGGGGCCGCGTGAGCATCCACGAGTTCGGCAAGTTCAGCAAGTCCATCCTGAGCGAGGCCATCAAGAAGGGCGAGTACGAGGGCTGGGACGATCCCCGCCTCCCCACGCTCACGGCGCTCCGCCGCCGCGGCTTCACCGCGGAGGGCATCCGCAACTTCTGGGTTTCCCTCGGCCTCTCCGAGAAGGACATCGCGGCCTCCCTCGCCACCGTGGAGGCCGAGAACAAGAAGGTCGTGGAGCCCATCGCGAACCGCTACTTCTGGGTCGCGGACCCGGTGAAGATCCGCCTTACGGGCGCGGCGCACCTCGACGCGAGCGCGCCCCTCCACGGGGACGATCCCGCCCGCGGCAGCCGTCTCCACCACCTCGAGGCCGCGAACGGCGCCATCGAGGTGTACGTCCCCCGGGAGGACCTTCAGGGTGTCGCGGCGGGATCGAAGCTCCGCCTGAAGGATCTCGCGAACCTCGAGTTCACCTCTGACACGGAGGCGCGCTACCTCGGCAACGAGCTGGAGTTCCTGAAGCAGCCGGGCGTCCGCATCATCCACTGGGCCCCGGTCCACGGCGTGCGTTGCCGCGTGAAGATGCCCGACGCCACGGTCGTGGAGGGCATCGCGGAGGAGCACGTCGCGCGGGAAAAAGTGGACGCGCTGCTGCAGTTTGAGCGCGTGGGCTTCGTCCGCGTCGATGCCATCGGCAAGGACGGAATCCTCTGCTACTTCACCCATAAGTGAAGCGGGCTCAGCTGGTGGCAAGCGTTTTCTTGCCACCGCATGAGCAGCCAACCACCGGACATGTCCACGGGACTCACAACCGTTAAGCACGGTGCCTGCACACAAGGGGCTGCAGGAGGACCGTTGTATCGGGGACGTCCGATTTTCGCCCCACTACGCCCGAGTCAGGGACTCGGAGGATCCCGCAGCCACCATCCGCGGGATGGATGACGCGGCCGTCATCTCGGCCCTTGCCGCCGCCGCCAACAAAGAGGAGTCCTACATCGCGAACGTCCTCGCGACCGAGGCCCTGAACCGGCTGCGCCGCGCCACCACCATCACGGAGAACCTCGGCGAGGGCGTCTTCTCCGTGGACCTCGACGGCCGCATCACCTTCATGAACGCCGCGGCCGAGCGCCTTCTCGGATACCCCAAGGGGGAGGCCATCGGTGAACCGGCTCACGACCTCATCCAATGCGCCTGCACGGGCCGCTCCTCGGCCTCCTTCACGTGCCCTCTCTGGCAGACCATCGACACGGGAGAGGCCGCTACGTGCCCTTCGGACCGGTTCAGTCGTCACGACGGCTCCACCATCCCCGTCGCCTACCTGACCTCGCCCATCCTCCGCGACGGCATGGTGGATGGGGCCGTCATCGTGTTCCGCGACATTAGCGAGCGCCTCTCCCGCGAGGCCCGCCGCGCAAGCCGCCATGCCGCCCGCCACGCCGTGGCCGACACCCTTGCCACGGCGCCGGGCCTGCGGGAGGCCGCACCCCGCATCCTCCAAGCCATGGGCACCCACCTCGGGTGGGACGTGGGCTGCCTCTACACCGTGGACCACACCTCCGACAGCCTCCACTGCGTGAGCGTGTGGCAATCCCCCGGCGTCAACGCCGACCGCTTCGAGGCCGAAACGCGCCGCCGCACCTTCTCCCGCGGCGAGGGCCTCCCAGGTCGTGTGTGGCTCACAGCAGAACCCCTCTGGATCGAGGATGTGCAGCGGGAGGCCCTGTTCCTCCGCCAACCCGAGGCCGAGGCCGACTTCCTGCGGGGCGCCTTCGCCTTCCCCATTCTCCACGGCGACGACGTGCTCGGCGTCGTCGAGTTCTTCGGCCGCGGCGTCCGCCGCCCCGACACCGACCTCCTCGAAACCACGAACGGGATCGGCTGCAACATCGGGGCCTTCCTCAAGCGCATGGAGCACGAGCGCGCCCTGGCCGAAGCGAAGGCGCTCCTCGAGGCCACGCTGGAGGCCACCACGGACGGCGTGGCCGTCACGGACCCCGGGGGCCGCTTCGTCCGCTGGAACCGCCAGTTCATCGACCTGTGGCGCATCCCCGAAGAGGCCCTCGCGCCAGGCAACGACGCCCGGGCCCTCGACCTCGTGCTGCGGCAGGTGGTGGACCCCGACGGCTTCCTCGACATTCTCCGCAACCTCACAGGGCGCCCCGAGGCCACGAGCTTCGACGTCATCCCCCTGCGCGACGGCCGCGTCCTCGAACGCTACTCCCGCCCCCAGTGGCTCGACCGCCGAGTGGTGGGTCGCGTGTGGAGCTTCCGCGACGTGACCCCCCGCCACCGCGCTGAACGCGAACGGGAGGCCCACGAAGCCCTCCTCGCCGGAGTCCTCGACACCATCACCGACGGCGTGGTCTACCACGACCGCACGGGCGTCATCACCCTCGTGAACCGCGCCGCCTGCATCATCGCGGACCGCCACCGCGACGAGATCCTCGGCCGCCGCTTCGACGATCCCCTCTGGGACGTCTTGGAGGTGGACGGCGTGCCCTACACGCGGAACCATCACCGCTTCCGCAGCGCCCTCGAGGAGGGGAAAAGCCTGCGAAACGTTGAGGTGACCGCCCGTCGCGGGGACGGCCGCCCCGTGACGCTCCTCATGAACTTCGTCCCCCTCCGCGACGAGGAGGGCGCCCACCTCGGTATTGTGGGCACCTTCACCGACATCACGCTGCTTCGCCGCCGCGAGCGGGAGCTTGCCGCAAGCGAGGCCCGCTTCCGCCGCCTCGCGGAAGCCACCACGGAGGGCGTCCTCATCCACGACCAGGGCACCATCCGCGAGGTGAACCGGGCCGCCTGCGAGATGCTCGGTTACGAACGCGAGGAGCTCCTCGGCCTCGACTGCCGCCAGTTCTGCGCCGAAAGCTTCCGCCCCATCGTGACCCAGGCCATCCGGGAGGGCCGCGAGGATCCCTACCGGGGAAGCCTCGTCCGCAAGGACGGCCGCCTCCTCCCCGTGGAGGTCCGGGGCCGCAACCTCCGCGACGGGGACGAAGTGCTCCGTGTCGTCGTGGTCCGGCCTCTCCCGTGATGCCGAGGGGGAGGCCTTAAGGGGAAGAATAGGGGATTGCCCCCCATGCTCCGTCCCCGGGGACGGTTCCCCGCGGGGAGCCTCCTCATGCTCCTCGCCCTGCTGCTCATCGCGTGCCCCGCCCACGCCCACGCAGACCTCTTCGAGGGCACCCCCGAGCCGAACACGCGCCTCACCGAGGGCCCCACGGAGCTCCGCCTCCGCTTCACGGAGCCGCTCGAATCGCGCTACACCCGCGTGGAGGTGACGGACGGCAACGGCACGCGTTACGACACCCATACCCGCATCGAGGGAGAGGATCGGCGAACCCTCCAAGTCTCCCTGGCAGGCCCCCTGCGCGACGGGCTGCACACCGTAACGTGGCGCATTCTCGGCGTCGACGGCCACACCGAGGGCGGCGCCTACCTCCTCGCCGTCAACGCCTCCCTCACCGGCACCGACCCGGAAGCGCTCCACGCGGCCGCCGCCGCAAGCGCGGAGGCGGACCACGGCGCCCACGACCAGGCCATCGTGGGCGGCGCCGCCTTCTTCGGCTCCAGCCTTGCCTTCGGCATCCCCGTCGTGCTCGTCCTCGTCGCCGCCCGCGCCGTCCCCGGCGCGCGCCACCGCGGCCACGAGCGCCTCGCCGCCACCGCCGCGCTCCTCGCGGGCGGCGCCTTCCTCCTGCAGTACGTCTCCTTCGCGCGCGTCATCGAGGCCCCCTTCCTGGGGGCCCTCGACACCCGCGCCGGCCTCACCCTCGCCCTCCGCGCGCTCCTCCTCGCCGCAGCCGCGGCCCTTCTCCTCGTGGCGGCGTCGCGCAAGCGCGAGACGCCCCGCACGGGCCTCCGTGTGGCCGCGGCGGTTCTCGCCTTCGGCGCGCTTGTCGCCACCACCTTCTCAAGCCACGCGGCTGCCGCGCCCACGGGCCGCGCCCTCGCCATGGGCGTTGACTTGCTCCACCAGGCCGCCGTCGGCGTGTGGGTGAGCGGCGTCGCCATCCTCCTCGGCTTTGCGACCTTCCGCGTGCCAAGCGCCGACCTGCGCGCCACGCTCCTCCGCTTCAGCCCCTACGCCCTCACCGCAGCGCTCGTGGTGCTCCTCACGGGCGTGTACGCTTCCCTCCGGTACGTGCCCGACCCCGCGTTCCTCGCCTCCACCACGTGGGGGCGCGTGCTCCTCGCGAAGGTGGGGCTCTTCACGGTTGTCCTCGTGCTTGGTGGCCTCACGCGCTACGTGTTCGCTCCCCGCCTCCTGCGGGACGGGTCCGAGCGCGCCTTGTCGCGCCTCGAGATGCTGCTGCTCGCGGAGCTCGCCACCATGGCGCTCGTGCTCATGCTGGTGGCCGTGCTCGTCGGCAACGACACGCCGCCCCTGCCTTCACCGTGAGCCTTGCCGCGGGGAAGGTTTGAACGGGCTCGCCGGCGGTGCAGGGGAAACACTTATTCGTGATACGGCTTGAGCCCTGGCCCCCTGGGGCAGGGTGTTCGATGAGCTTGAAAGTCCTGATTGTCGACGACGAACCGAGCGTCCTCGAAAGCACGCGCCTGCTCCTCACCGAGTTCGGCTACCACGTGATCACGCGTTCCGACCACCGCGACACGGCCGCGACCGTGGCCTCCGAGAAGCCCGACGTGGTCCTCCACGACGTGCGCATGCCCGGTCTCGACATACGCCGCCTCCTCGATAGTCTCCGCCTGGACCCCGCCACGGCGAGCGTGCCCGTCATCCTGTTCTCCGCAAGCCTCGACCTCGTGGACGTGCAGCGGCAGACCCACGCGCGGGGAATCCTTGAGAAGCCCTTCCAACCGAGCGAGCTGCTCGGTGCCCTCGAGGCCGCGAAGGCGGGCGCACCGGGGGTGGCCCGTTGACGACGCCCGACCCGGAGGCCTTCCGCCGCCGTCTCGAAG
>DATMKA010000328.1:0-4552 GCA_035553595.1 Thermoplasmatota archaeon
CCGTGGCGAGGGAGGCAAGTTCGGGGGCAGCGGTTCCCATGTTTCCACCTGCGGACTGAAGCCGCAGGCGCCTCTAGCTTCTCTGAGGCACTATACCTGATGCCGGTACAGTAAATACTGTAAATTCTCGGGCGGCCGTGCGCTAACTTGGACGTAACTTTTCCGTGCCTGGGGCGGAAGCCCGATCCGTGTCCGGAGTCGGATCGATTCGTTTTTATCGGCCGAGCCTCCGTGAAGGGAAGCGGGATGCCCACCATGACGCTCACGGCTCACCGGAGGCCTTAGGATGGCAAGCACGGGCACCGTCCTCCTCCTTCTCGCTATCGGCGGAACCCTCCTCGCCCTCGGTGCCCTCGGCGCCGAGAGCTTCCTCGACCTCGCCACGAAGGGGACCCAGGCGCTCCACAATGGCGTGCAGGTGTTCCTGAACGCCCTCGGAACGGGGCCGCACCTGTGGGCCACCCTCGGGGCCGCCTTCATCATCGCGGCGGCCGTCCTGTTCATCACCGGCTTCGGGCGCGGCAAGCCCAAGAAGAACTGAGCTTGAGGAGGATGCCCCTGCCGCGGCCCGGCAATACACCCCCCGCCGGGCTCGGCCCCTTGGCGGCGAAGCCTCGTGACGGGGCACCCTCACTTTCGCTAAAACGAGCAGGACAAGAACCCTAGTGCCTACGGGCCCGAGCGATGCAGCGCCGCCGCTGCGTACCCCTCAGGTCCCATGGGGGATGCGTGCGCGGAAGGCCGCCGCCGTGGCCGGGCGCGCACGCGGGTCGCGGGAGAGCGCTGCCTCGAGGACGGGCTGCCACCCCGCCGGCGGATTCCCCTTCGGGTGGGGTGCGCCCGTGAGGGCCTCCCAGAGGGTGCCTGCCGCTGCGTACACGTCCGCCTCGGGGCCGAGGGTGGTGGAGCCCGCGAGCTGCTCAGGGGCGGAGTACGCAATGGTGCCCGCGCCGAGGGGCCCCACGAGCGGTTGGGTGCCGGTGGGGCGCGCGCGGACCGCGGCGCCGAGGTCGAGGAGGACGGCGCGGCCGTCGGGGCGCAGCACCACGTTCTCGGGCTTCACGTCGCGGTGGAGAAGGCCTGCCACGTGGAGGGCATCGAGCGCGCTGAGGAGGTCGAGGGCCACGACGCGGGCCTCCTTCGGCGTGAGGGGCCGCCCCGTCTGCAGGCGCTCCCGGAGCGTGATGCCGGGCACGTGGCCGAGGATGAGGATGTGGCCGCCGGGGATGCGTTCGATGGCGCGGAACTCCACGAGGTTGGGGTGCTGCACGCTCATGGCGAGGAGCGCTTCCTCCCGGAAGGCGGCCACGGCGGCGGGGTCCTCACGCCACGCGGGGAGGAGCTCCTTGATGACGACGGGCTTGTTGGCGACGCGGTCGTGGGCCGCAAGGATGCGCCCGAAGGTGCCCACCCCGAGGAGGGTGGTGACGGCGTAGCGGCCGAGAAGGAGGGAGCCCTCCTCGGGCACGTGGTCGGGGGGCGGGGGCGTGGCGAGCTCCACGGCCGCGACGCGCTCCACCTCGCGGGCCTCGCTCTCGGGGATGCCGAGGCGCTCCCGGACGTCGCGGAGGCGCTCCGGGGGCGTCCCCAGGAGGAGGTGCGCGCGGTACAAGGAGGCGCGGCGCCAGGAGAGATCGTCCTCCGCGCGGGCGCCCCGCACCGCCCACCCGTACCCCTTGACCGCGAGGGCCGTGAAGGCGAGCACAAGCGCCGCCGTCAGGAGCGCGAGCGCGGGCGTCACGTTCGACACGAGGGAGATCGCCGCCGCAAGCTCCAGGAAGGCAAGGGCGAGGAAGACGCCGAGGAGGGCACGACCGACGTACCGCTCCTCGCGGGGCGAAAGGTCGAGGAAGCGGTGGCGGCGCACGGCCGCCGTGGCGAGGGCGGCGAGGAGGAACCAGCGGCCCGAGAAGGCGAAGGCGAAGCTCGCGCTGCGAAGGGGCGGCAGGAGGCTCGCGAGCCAGATGAGCGCGACCACGAGGAGCGCGGCTCCCGCCGCCGTGAATGGCTCGCGCAGGCGCCAGCGGTCGGCCTTGGGCGTGCGGAGGAGCGCGTAGCCCGCCCCGAGTGCCGTGCCCGCCGCGAGGTACCCGAGGATCACCTTGAGGGTGGCGGGCGAGAGCTGCCCGAAGGGGCGGTGGAGCCCGTAGTCGAGGTACAGGAGGGGGAGGCGCGGGAGCACGATGAGGGCGGCGCCCACGGCGACGGCGGCGCGGAAGTCCCGGTCGGGCGCGCGCGTCCCACGAGCGAGCCCCTCGAGGGCCGCCACGAGAGCGGCGGCGTAGGCGAGGCCCATGTAGGGGAGGAAGAGCCACCGGTACTCCCAGGCCCGCATGAAGGGGTCCGCCGGGGTCGTGGCCGCGAAGAGCGCGAGGAAGGCGAGGCCGGGCGCGAGGCCGAGGAGGAGGACGCGCCAGGGGCGCCAGCCACGGCCCGCGGTGAGGGTGGCCGCGATGAGGAACCCGGGGTCGAGGAGGACGGCCACCAGGGAGAGGTAGCGGAGGGCGCGCGTGTTCACGTCCGCGAAGGCGTGGAGCGGGGGGCCGAGGCCGTCCGCGAGATAGCCGAAGGCGACGAGGCCGAGGAAGACGGCGAGCGCGCCGCGGTGGGACGGGTCGGAGGTGCGGCGCCACACCAGGTAGGCCACGTACAGGAAGAACGCGCCGAGAGCCGCGTTCGCGCCGTCCGCAAGGCCGGGCGCCACGTCAATACCCTATCCGGAACAGGAGCTGGGTCCGGCCCACTGTGATGAGGTCCCCGTGACGCAGGAGGACGCTCTCGCCCGCCTGGAGGGGGCGGAAGTTCACCGAGGGCGGGTTCGTGGCCTTGAGGTCCGTGAGGCGCCACCCGTCGTTGGCGAGGTGGAGGGAGGCGTGCCGGGAGCTGGAGAAGGCGTCGTAGGGGACGCTCACGTCCACCTCCTGGGAGCGCCCGATGACGACGAGGCGCTTTCCCTGCAGGGAGAACCACTTGCCGGGCGTGTCGCCGTGCACGAGGAGGAGCCCCGCGTGGCCGCGCTGGGGGTCCGCCGCGAAGGGCGCGGACGGGAGGGTGGCGTTGTTGGATTGTCCCACGGGCGCCATCTGTTTCCCGAGGTCGCCGAGGCGCTCCGTGAAGGTGAAGAGGGCGGTGCGGTCCGTGGCGTACTCGGTGGCCCGCAGGGGACCGCGCCAGGAGGGCGTCCCGACGACGAAGCCCGCGGCTTCCAGGTCCTGCAGGTGGCGCTCGAGGCTCTGGCGCGTGAGGCCCATCTCCTGCGCGAGGTCCGTCACGAAGGCGGGCTTCGCGAGGCGCTCGATGAGGGCGAGGCGCGTCGGGTTCGCGAGGACGGTGAGAAGCTCGCTGAGGTCGCGCTCATCCACCGCGCCCGTGCGGGCGCGCTGCGTCTCGGGACCCATGCGGGAGCGATGGGTTTGGCCGGACAAAACCCTTCCGCAGGGTTTTCCCTGCGTTGACAGGGCCGAGCCTACCTGCAACCCGGGGGGACAACAGATTCCGGGGACGCTCACGCCGTCTCGAAGACCAGCAACGAACGGACTTCGTCCGCTCGTCGCGCCTTCGAGCCAGCTTACGCCGTCTCGAAGACTTGCAACGAACGGACTTCGTCCGCTCGTCGCGCCTTCGAGCCAGCTTACGCCGTCTCGAAGATCCGGTCGACCATCCACTGCGGATCGTAGGGGATGAGGTCGCCGTACTCCTGACCGACGCCGAGGAACAGGATGGGCTTTCCGACGGCCTTCGCGATGCTTAGGGCGGCGCCGCCCTTCGCGTCCGTGTCCACCTTCGTGAGGATGACGGCGTCGATGCCGATGGCGGCGTCGAACTTCGTGGCCTGCTCGATGGCGTCGTTGCCCGCGAGGGAGTCGCCGATGAAGACCACGAGGTCGGGGTTCGCGACGCGCTTGATCTTCTTCATCTCGTCCATCAGGTTGGTGTTCGTCTGCATGCGGCCCGCGGTGTCGAGGAGGACGACGTCCTTCATGCGGCTCTTCGCGTGCTCGACGGCATCGTAGGCGACGGCGGCGGGGTCGCTGCCGGCCTGGTGCTTGATGATGGTGACGCCCTGCTTCTCGGCGTGGCGGGAAAGCTGCTCGATGGCGCCCGCGCGGAAGGTGTCGCCGGCGGCCATCACGCAGGTGTAGCCGTCCTCCTTGAGGCGGTAGGCGAGACGCCCAATGGTGGTGGTCTTGCCGGTGCCGTTGACGCCCACGAACATGATGACGAGGGGCTTCTTCTCCATGAGGCGCTCAAGGAGCCAGGTGTCCCAGTCGATGGTCTTCATGCTGAGGACCTCGAGGAGCGCGTCCCGGAGGGCGTTCTCCACGGCGGCAGGCACCTCGTCCGTGTCCTGCACGCGGACGGTGGAGAGGTTCTTCTTCAGCAGCTCCTTGATCTCCTCGACCACGGGAAGCGCGACATCGGACTCGAGCAGGGAGAGCTCGAGGTCCCACAGGAGATCCTCGATCTTGCTCGGGTCGATGACCTTGCCCTTCTGGGGCGCCGCGGGAGCGGGAGCCGGGAGGGGGGCCGGGGCCGCCGCGGGAGCCACGGC
>DATMKA010000329.1:0-3094 GCA_035553595.1 Thermoplasmatota archaeon
CGAGGCCCTGGTGGGCGAATAGGGACGCCTCGTGCATCAGAAGGGTGGAGCCGTACCCCCTCTACTGCCCCCGACGACCCCGGCAGCCGGCTCCACTCTCCCTTTCCTCCCCTTCTCCCATCCCCTCCGGGCCTGAGCAGGCGCTGCCACAACAGGAGGGCCGCCGCGAGCAGGCCTCCGGGCTTTCAAGGACCGGTACAGAATTCTTATATACCCACCCGAAAGCTCAGAACGCGTATGTGGACCAAGGGCCACGCCTCCCTCCTGATGGCAATCCTCCTCCTGCCCGGGCTTGCGACCCTCACCGCAGCCGCCGAGAGCGAGGGCGCCCCCGAGGTCGTGACCGCCCGAGGCCCCGTCGCGCTCACGGGCCTCACGGAGGCCACCTACACGGACGTCGTGACCCTCCTCCGCCCCGGGTCCGCCGCCGACAGCATCGTCCTCGACGCCACGGCGCCCACGGTCCACGTGACGCGGTTCACGGTGCGGCAGAGCTGCCTCAGCACCATGGCCTTCTGCCAGGTGAACCCCAACGGCGGCGTCGTGTACGAGAAGGAGGAATTCACCCTTGAGAACGCGCGCCTCGTCCTCGAGGCCGCCCACAACGAGTTCCTCGGCGTCCTCACCACCGACAAGTCCTTCCAGCGCGCCTCCGACGCGACCCCCGGAGTGGCCTCGGTCGGGCTCGCCACGAACGCGACCCTCACCGCCAACGAGCGCAAGCTCGCCTACGACCCGGCCCCCTTCCAGGGCGCGAACCGGTGGTCCTCCTTCCCCACCTACCGCTTCGGCGACACCGAATTCAACCTCCAGAACCTCCACGGCGGCAACCTGACCCATGGCGGCTGGTTCGAGCTCGCCCTCTTCGACGCCACCTTCCGCCTCGCCGAGGACACCGAGTTCGCCACCTACCGCCAAGGCTACACCACGGGCAAGGTCACGGGCCCCGCCACCACCACCTCCCGCGAGCCCACCGTGGGGGACATCATCGACCAGTACCTGTTCCTCGAGTTCGGGAGCGGCGCCACCCTCACGGTAACCACCGACGGGCCCGTGGAGACGGTGTCTCCCGCCCTCGTCCTCCGCCAGACCGGAGGGGGCCTCCAGTACGTCCCCAACTCGCCCGACCCCAAGGCGGCTGCCCCCGTGGCCCGCAGCGGGGACCACCACCTCGTTCCCCAGCGCGTGACCCGGCCTGACGGCCTCACGCCCCTCCTGCAGTTCGTCCTCACGCCCCAGGCCGCCGCCGTGCCGCCCGCCTCGGTGGACGGGGAGCGCGCCCTCGACGACCCCGTGGTCGCGGGCGCGGCCCTCGCCGTCGGCGTCGCCGGCGTCGCGGGCCTTGCCGCCCTCGCCTACTGGTGGCCCACCGTGCGCTTCGGAGCCACCGCCCTCATGCTCCCGATGTACACGCGCATCGGCAAGGGCGAGGTGCTCGAGCACGACACGCGCGACTTCATCTACACCCTCATCAAGGGCTCGCCCGGCATCCACGCCCACGAGATCAGCGAGCGCGCCAACATCGGGTGGGGCACCACCGTGTACCACCTGAAGCTTCTCGAGAGCCACCGCATGGTGGTGGGGAAGCGCACGGGCCGCTACAAGCGCTTCTTCGTGAACGACGGACGCCTCAGCAGCAAGAAGGAAGCCTACGGCATCCTCCGCAACGAGACGAGCAACCGCGTCGCCCAGTACGTCCTCCAGCACCCCGGGTGCAACCAGAAGGACCTGTGCGCCGTCCTCGACCTCAAGCCAAGCCTCGTGAACTGGCACATGACGAAGCTCGAGGAGGCCGACCTCGTGAAAAAGATCAAGGACGGCCGCACCGTCCGCTACTTCGCGGGCCCCGCCTGGGCCGAGATGCAGCTGCCCGGGTTTGGGGGCGGCGCCGTGGCGACGCCCGCGCCGGCCGCGAACGCGGGCCCCGGCGCCTCCGCCGTCTCGAAGTCCATGGCCGCGGGCTTCGCGGCCCCCGTGACGGCCGTGGGCGAGGACGAGAGCTGAGCCCCCGTGCCCCCGGCGAGAGGCAACCTTCACGGGAAGGCCCCCACCCTCAGCGACAGCCTCAGTCACCCCTGGGTCGTGAGGACCATGGTGGCCCAGTGGAGCCTCTTCATCGTCCTCGGGCTCCCCATGGTCCTTGTGTACGCGCGTGCCCCCGACCTCATCGAGGAGGCCCTGTTCACGGCAGGGAGCCTCGCTGCCGGTTTCAGCCTCGCCATGCTCGTGAGCGCTCCCGCACCGCCCCGCGGGGAACCCCGGATGGAAGCCGTCGTCGCCCGCAACTTGCGGCGTAGCCCCCTCCTGTGGGGCCTCGCTGGCGTGCTCGTTGCCGCAGGAGCCGGTTTCGAGGCGGCGGGTTCCCCGGTCGGCCGCTTCCTTGCAGCGCCAGGCCTTGCGCTCCTCGGCATCGGGGTCGGACTCTTCGCTTACTATCCCGCCCCGCCGCCCGGCTCGTGAGTGGACAAGCCCGGGGCGGCCCTGGGGGCCCGCCGCCTGCCTTCGGGGGAGAACCCTTAAACCGAAGGGGGGCCCAGCGGAAACCCATGCCGACGGGCGACAGCCTCGAAGTGGACGGCGTGGTCGTCACCTGGGACCCGGCGGCCCGCACGGCGCTCATGCGCTTCCACCCCGACGGGCGGGCTACCGAGCACGCGGCCCGCGTGATTACCCGCGGCCTCGACCAGTGGAGCCTCGGGTCTGGCGAGCCCTTCGCGCTCCTGGTGGACTGCACCCGCCTCGCCGACACCACCCCGGGGTGGCGCGCAGTCTTCGCCGAGTTTTTCAAATCCCATCGAGAAACGGCCTGCATCGCCTGGTTCAACGCGAACCCCCTCATCCGCATGACGGTGCGGATGTTCGTGGCGGCCACCCGCGCCGTCGGAGCGGCCTTCGCCACCGAGCCGGAAGCCCGCGCCTGGGCGTTCACAGTGATGGGGAGGCCCGCGCCGTGAGCACGCCCACCCTCGACGAGATTCTCGACGCGTGCGCCCGCGCAAGCGTCGGCGACCTCTCCGCGCGCGTCCCCCTCCCGCCGGACGCCGAGGAGGAAGCCCCCTTCACGCTCGTGGCGCAGGCCCTCAACATCCTCCTC
>DATMKA010000330.1:0-12587 GCA_035553595.1 Thermoplasmatota archaeon
TCCCGACCCCGTCCCCGTGGCCGCCGTCGCGGCGGGCGCAGCCGCAACCACCACGGCCCTCTCCCGCATCGAGGAAATCCTTGGCGGCGCGTCCCCCTCCGCCGAGGAGCAGGAGGCGGCGCCCGCGGAGGACTTCGACATGAAGCGCTTCATGGCCTCCATCCACGAGGACTGACCCCATGAAGCTCCCCCGCGGCTACGTTCTGGAGGAGGCGACCCCGGACGACATCGACGACCTGCTCGCCCTCGAGCTCCGGTGCTACCCGGCCCAGAGCGCCTACACGCGCAACGAGTACCAGTACGCCCTCGTGCGTGCAAAGGCCGTGAACCTCGTGCTGCGGCCAGGCAACGGGAAGGCGCCCACCGGGTTCGCGGGAGGCTTCATCCACCAGGGATGGAAAGCAGGCCATGTCTACACGGTGAACGTGGACCCGAGCGAACGCGGCAAGGGCTTCGGCCGCCTCCTGATGGACGCTCTCGAAGAGGGGATGCGGAAGGCCGGGATGACCCGCAGCGTGCTCGAGGTGAACGTGGAGAACACGCCCGCCATCGGCCTCTACGAGGGCATGGGCTACACGCGGGTGAAGCGGCTGAAGAACTACTACAGCACCTACCCGAACCCGGACGCCTACCTGTACGAGAAACCACTCTGATGCGGACGGGAAACGGTTATCGTTCCCCCGGGAGATGCCTCCACGAATCGCTTGACGGGCTCAAACGCGACCCTCGTGATAGAGCATAAGGGCGTCCGTCTCCTCTGGAATCCCACGGAACGCCTCGCCACCTTTGAGTACAACCATGACACGAGCCTCACCGCGGAGGCCGCCGACGCCCTTATCCCGACCTTCAAGGCCTGGGTGGGCGCGTCCACGGGACCCTACGGGATTCTCGTGAACGCCGCCAACACGGTGGCGAGCAACGACGCCTGGCGCGCGCGGTGGGCGGAAGTCCACCGGGAGCAGCAGGGGCGGGCCCGCATCGCCATCTACAACGCGAGCATCTTCATCCAGGGCTTCCTGATGCTCTACAGCCACGTGGCGCGGACGCGCCTCCAGTGCTGCAACACGGAGGCAGCCGCCCGGGCTTGGCTCCACGCCGAAGGCGTGCCCGTGGCCCTCGCGCCGAGCGGGGCCTAAGCCTTCAGGAGCTGCTCCCGGGAGAGCGGCGCCCACTTCCCGCCCCGCTTCAGCAGCGCCCCCTTCGCGTGCTCCAGGAAGAGGCGGTGCACGTTCGCACGCAGGTGCTCAGGCAGGTTCGTGAGGAGGGACATCTCCTCATCGAAGCGCAGCCTGTCCACGGCGGGGTGCTCCCGGGGCTCGAAGCCGTTGAAGGAGCCCTGGAAGGGCCAGCCGCGCTCCACGAGCTTCGAGAGGCTGTTCTCGGCCTCCCCGCGGTCGAGCTTGAGGTGCGTGGTGGCGACGCGCTCGGGAAGCCTCGCCACGTCCGCCTTCGTGTAGCGGATCTTCGTGGGGTCGAGGCCCGCCTGAAGGTGGAACAGCATCACGCCGAGGCACTTGCTGCAGCGACCGCAGGGCAGCACCTTGCCGGCCTTCGTGTGGGTGGCGTGGCAGCTCGTCTGCGTCTTCCAGAGGTCGGGGTAGCGCTTCCCGAGAATCTCCTGCACCATGGGGCCCGCGATGGGGCGCACGAGGGAGAACTGGCTCACGGGGAGGCCCTTCTCGCCGTAAAACGCCGAGGCGCGGAGATCAAACTCCTGGGACTGGTCGTAGATGGCGTAATAGTAGCGCACGCCCTTGACCTCGGGCCAGGGGCCCTCGTCATACTCGTTCCCCATGAGGAGGTTCCCCACGCCCGCGTGGAGGAGGTAGGGCATGGCCGCCACCTGGTAGTTGTTGAACACCCACATCTGGATGGGATACACGTCGGCCCGCACACGCTGGAAATCCCTCCTGACGAGGGGCAGGATCTTGTTCACGCCCGTGTAGAGGCGGTCCGTGGTGGACCAGATGCGCTTCGTGAGGGGCTCCGTCCGCTGCATGTGACGGTAGCTTGTGACGGCCGTGTGCCAGTGCCTTCCCGACTCGTTGAAGTAGATCGGGTGCACCTCCTTCCCGAGCTCCTTCAGGAGCCCGTAGGTGAGGAGGCTCTCCTTGCCGCCGGAGGAGAGCACCGCGTACTTGTCGGCGTCGAGCTCCGCCTCCTCGGCCTGCGCCTTCTCCAGGTCCACCTCGACCTTCGCCACCCGCTTCACGGCCTTCGGATCGAACTCCTCCGGGGTGATGCGGTACTCGGGAAGAATGAGGGGGTTCTCGGACACGATGCGGGTGAGGTACTGCTCCCGCGCCGTCACGTCCATCATCTCCTTCAGGTACGCCACGTCGGCGCGCGTGAGGGGGTAATCCAGGACGAAGCGCTCCGTGAACAGGCCATAATTGAGCGCGGGGAGGCTCACGAGCAGCCGCGCAAGGTTGCGGAGCCGCCACGTCTCCTCGATGACGGGGAGGTCGTACTTGTAGGCGAGATCGAACTCGTGCACCTCGCCCGTCCGCATGGTGAAGCGGTAGGTCGTCTCGATGCTCCTCCTGGAGAGCACGGGGTCCCAGACGCGAAGCTCCTCCACGAAGCGGAGGTCGGGCGCGCGAAGGGCAGGGCCCTTGGCCTTCTTGGGCGTCGGCTTGTCGAGAGGGGCGGCGGCATCCCCACGGGGCATGAGGGGCCCATGACGGGTCCCGGCTCATAAATTCGACGCGGCGGGCGGCGCTGCGGCCCGGGCGGTCCCGCCCGCTGCGCGGAGCCTTTTTGCACTACTCCGGTGAGGCTCTAGCGAGGACAATGGACACCGGCAGGCCGGGAGCGCTCCCGAAGGGCGTCCCCGAAGGGCAGACCATTCCCGAGAAGGATCTACGGGAAGGGCTCTCGGAGCTCGTGTGGCACACCCTGTGTCCCGTCGCCTTGGCCCTCGCCTGCATCTTCGGCGCCCTCACCCTCCTCTACTTCCTGTTTCTCCCCCCGGCCCTTGTGCCCCTCATGAGCCTCACGGCTGGCGCCACGTCCCTCCTGCTCCTGGGGCTTCACGCGGCGCTCCGGAAGGGCCTGCTGACTCCAAAGCACGCCAACGCCACGGGCGCGCTCATGGCCGGCCTCGCCTTGGGGAATGCCGTGCTCCACCTGTTCGTGACGCGCAACCCGCTCGACACCACAAACCTCGGCCTCGCCGTTCTCGGAGCCGGCTTCGTCGTGTTCTCCGTCCCTTGGCTTGTGGCCCTTTCCCTCCTCGCCCTCGGCGGGTGGGGAGTGGCCCTCTGGTCTTTTGGGGAACCGGCGGAATGGGTCACGCCGGCCTTCACCCTCTCCTTCCTTCTCGTGCTCTCCGGCGTGGTCCTCGCCATCCGGCTGCGGGTGTACCGCCGCCTCCTCCACCTCCAAGCGGAGGAGGCACGGCTGCGTGAGCACCTCTCGGAGGCCGCGGCGGAAGCACGCGCGAACGAGCACCGCTTCCGCGCCCTCGCGGAGGCTGCCTATGAAGGCGTCGCAATCCATGGTCCCGACGGCCTCCGGGACGTGAACGATCGTCTGGGGGAACTTCTGGGCTACACGCGGGAGGAGCTCCTGAGGATGGACCTCTTGGATCTCGTTGCGCCAGAGGCACGGGAGGTCGTCCGTGCGCACGGCCTCTCGGAGGCGACAACTCCCTGCGAGGCCCTCCTCCTGCGAAAGGACGGCACCCGGCTCCCGGTCGAGTTGAGGGCACGCGTCCTTGGCCAAGGGAGTGAACCCCTCCGCGTGGTCTCGGTCCATGACCTCACCGCGCGAAAGCAGGTGGAATCCACTCTTGAGGGGGCCGTCCAGGCTGCCCAGGAGAGCGAGGAGCGGTTCCGCAGCCTCGTCGGAAACATCCCGGGCGTTGTGTACCGATGCGAGGTGGGGAAACCCTGGCGCATGCACTACATCAGCGACAATGCGCTCGAGGTCACGGGCTACCGCGCGGCTGACTTCCTGAGCGGGCGCATCGCCTGGGGGGAGTTCGTCCACCCCGAGGACTTGCCAGGGCTTACGGCGACCGTGGCGAAGACCATCGCGGAGCGAATGCCCTACGACGTCGAGTACCGCATTGTCCGGCCTGACGGATCCGTGGCCTGGCTCTTCGAGCGAGGGCGCGCAAGCTACGACTCGCATGGAAGGCCTACCCACCTCGACGGGGCCCTGTTCGACATCACGTCGCGGAAGGAGGCCGAAAGTGCCCTTCGCCGCCGCGAGGCCCAACTCGCGCAAGCCCAGCAAGTGGCCCGCCTTGGAGGTTGGGAATGGGACACCGTCACGGATGAGATCGTATGGTCCCGGGAAGCCTACGAGATCCTGGGGGTCCCACAAGGCCAACCCCCGGGGGACGTGGAGGGCGTCCTTGCCCTGATGGCGCCTGAGGACCGCGCACGGGTGTGGGAGACCGCGCAGCGGGCCCGGGACCTGCTGGAGCCCCTTCAGTACCAAGCCCGTATCGAAAGCCCCGACGGCTCGACCCGGGTCGTATCGGTGCGTGGAGAGGTGGTGGAGCAGGTTGACGGGAGGCCCCGCCGCATGGCCGGGGTTGTCCAGGACATCACGCCCTGGTACCGCCACCAGGAGGCGCTGGAGCGCGCGATGCGCGAGCGCGAGGCCATCATGCGTGCCGTCCCCGACCCCGTCTTCATGCTCGACGCGGAGGGGAAGGTCATCGGATGGAACGACGAGGTGGAACGGGCCCTCGGAATGGACGCGGAGGGCCTCCGCGACAAGCCCGCCCTCGATTTCTTCCCGGAGGACCAAGTCCCGTTAGTGGGGGAAGCCATCGAACGGACCCTCCTGGAAGGGTTCGGCGAGGTCGAGGCCCAGCTCCCCGTTGCCGGGGGCGCCCTACGCACCTACCACTTCCGCAGCCTGCGCGTCCTCGGGCCCGACGGCGCTCTCCTCGGCATCGCCGGTGTCGGACGGGACGTGACGGAGCAACGGCGGATGGAGGAAGCGCTGCGGGAGAGCGAGGGCAAGCTCCGCCACATCCTCGAGAACAGCACCAACCTCTTCTACGCTCACACCCCCGACCATGTCCTCACCTACGTGAGCCCCCAGGCAAAGGAGTTCCTCGGATGCGACCCTGAGGAGGCGGCCGCAAGCTGGCAGGACTTCATCACCGAGAACCCCGTGAACCTTGGAGGCATCGAATCCACGGAGCGGGCCCTCCGCACCGGGACGCGGCAGCCCCCCTACGAGCTCCAGCTTGTCCGGAAGGACGGGCGCATCGTGTGGGTGGAGGTGAACGAGGCCCCCGTGATGGAGGACGGGAAGGTCACGGGCATCGTGGGCTCCCTCACGGACGTCACGGAACGAAAGCGCGCCGAGGAGGAGCTGCGGAAGAGCGAGCGCGACCTCCAGGAATACATCGACAGCATGCGGACCTTCAGCGCGAAGCTCTCCCCGGACGGGCGGATAATCGCCTTCAGCCATGCTGCCGCCCTTGCCGCAGGCGTCACCAAGGAGGAGGTCCGGGGCACCCCCTTCGTGGAAGGCAAATGGTTCACCTTCGACCCTGTCGTGGTGACCCGCGTCCGTGACGCCCTTGCCCGGGCCCGGCAGGGAGAAACCGTAGTGTACCAGGAAAAGGTCCTTTCCGTCCTGGGAGTCCTCGACATCGACTTCAACCTCACGCCCGTCCTCGATGCCGAGGGAGGCGTGAAGTACATCGTGGCCGAGGGGCGCGACATTACCGCGCAGAAGCGTGCCGAGGACGCCGTCCGGCAGAGCGAAGCCTCCTTCCGCGCCATCGCGGAAGCCATCCCGAACATCGTCTGGACCGCGGCCCCGGACGGGCTCCTCGACTACGTGAACAAGCGCGCCGTCGAAGACCTTGGCCGCCCCTTCGACCAGATCATCCGGGAAGGGTGGCAATCCATCCTGCACCCAGACGACCTGCCCGGCGCCCTGGTGGTATGGTCGCGTTGCCTCCGCACGGGAGAGCCGTACCGCTGCGAATTCCGCCTCATGAGCGCGGGCGGCGACTACCGGTGGCACCTTGCGCAGGCCTTGGCCGTCCGCGACAGCGAGGGAAACATCACCAAATGGTTCGGCACCACCACAGACATCACCGAGCGGCGGGAACTCGAAGAAACCCTGGAGGAGAGCCGCAGCGCCCTCACGGAGTACGTCAACGCCCTTACCACCATGAACGCGAAAGTCGCTCCCGACGGCACCATGATGCTCGTGGGAAGCGCAGCCATCGTCGTGAGCGGCGAAGCCCCCGAGGCCCTCGTGGGGCGGTCCTTCCTCGACGGCCCCTGGTGGACCTTCGACCCGGAAGTGCACGCCCGGGTGCGCGGTGCCTTCGCCCGCGCCGTGGCGGGCGACGCCGTCGCCTACGAGGAGCGCATCAAGGTCGCAAGCGGACGCGTCCTCGTCATCAACTTCGGCCTCACGCCCATCCTCGGGAGCGATGGCCACGTCAAGTATGTGATCGCCGAGGGCCGCGACGTCACGGCCCTCAAGGAGGCCGAGGCGCGGCTGCTTGACCAACGCGACCGCCTCGAAGCGGCCACGCGCGAGCTTCGGGCGGCCAACCGCGAGCTCGAAGCCTTCAGCTACAGCGTCTCCCACGACCTCCGCGCGCCCCTCCGCGGCATCCAGTACCTTGCCGAAGCCCTCGTGGAGGACTACTCCCACCACCTCGACGACGAAGGCCGGGAGACCCTCAAACGCCTCCGCACCGAGGCGGAACGCATGTCGGACCTCATCGAGGATCTCCTCAACCTCTCCCGCATCACCCGCGGTGATCTCCACCGCGAGACTGTGGACCTTACGGCCCTTGCCGAGAGCATCGTGAGCGAGATCCGCCGCAGGGAACCCGCCCGCGACGTCGACATCCACGTGGAGCGCGGCCTCACCGCGCGCGCAGACCCCCGCCTCCTGCGCGTCGTCCTGGAGAACCTTCTCGGAAACGCGTGGAAATACACCTCGAAACGCCCCCAGGCCCGCATCGTCCTGGGCGTGCAGCACACCGCGGGCGCGCCGGACACCTTATTCGTGCGAGACAACGGCGCCGGCTTCGACATGGCGAAGGCGGGGCGGCTCTTCGCGCCCTTCCAGCGCCTCCACTCCGCCTCCGAGTTCCAAGGCACCGGCATCGGGCTCGCCACGGTGCGCCGCATCGTGGAACGCCACGGCGGCCACGTGTGGGCCCAAGGCGTCCCCGGCGTGGGCGCGACGTTCTACTTCACGCTGGAGCCCGGTCCCGTCCCTGGCGCGGAGCGCGCTACTTCGTCTTCGACTTCCCACGCGGCTTGAGCTTGAAACGGCGGATGATGGCCTTCGCGAGCTTCTCGGGGCCGTGCTTGAGCGGATCGGCGGTGGGGCGCTTCAGGCTCGTCTGGAGCTTCCTCGTCCACGCCTCAAGCTGGCGGTCCGAGAGGTTCTCATGGTTGAGGGAGACGCCGAGCACCTTCAGCTTGAAGCGCTTCCCGAGGGTCTCCAGGATCAGGATGTCGTCGGCAGGGTCTCCCATCTTGAATTGGGGGAAACCGTCAAGGGTCTTGCGGCCGGGCGCGTGCTGGAGGATGACGCCGTTCACGGAGGCGCCGCACACGATCTCGAAGCCGCCGGGGAAGGCGGGGTGGCTGATGCCGCCCTGGCCCTCGATGACGATGACGTCCGGCTTCTCCTCACGCCAGGCGCGAACCACCTGGTGCTCAATCTCCCCGGTGAGGAAATCGTTCACGATGCTGTCGAGGATGAGGCTGTACTTCGCGCCCTGCAGGCGACCCGTCTGGCCCGTGCCCACGAAGACGGCCTTGTAACCGTTCTCGTTGAACCACTTCACGAGGAGGCGCGCCGTCGTGCGCTTCCCGATGGCGGAATCCGTGCCGAGAACGGCGATGCGGGGACACTTGACCTCCGCGATGCTGCCCGTCCAGAACTTGAGCTCCGAAACGGGCGGGGGCGTCCGCACGTCGGTGAGCGTCACCTTGTGCTTGCGCGCAAGCTCCACGAGCTCCGGCTGATCGTTCAGCTTCTGGTGAAGTCCCGAGGTGACGTTCATGCCGCGCGTAATGGCGCTCCGGAGGATGGGCTTGTACTCGGGCGGGATAACCCCGCCGTCGGTGGCCACGCCGATGATGAGCATGTCGGCGTTCGTGGCCTTCACGCCCTCCTCGAAGCTCGCGAAGAGGGGAATGCCCTTGGGGGTGCCGTCGAGGAACTCCGCCGCATCCTTCCCCGCGAGCGTGCTGTCGATGACGCCCACGATGTCGTAAATCTCGGAGTAGCGGACGAGGCCGTGGGCGGTCTTGCCGTTGGCGTCGCCGAAGTGGCCTTCACAGAGGACGAGGGCGCGGGGGTTGGGCATGGGGATCCCTCGGCGGGGACGCTGCGACAACGCAGGATCGGGTCAAAAAGCTACTGGAGCAGCCGCTCGAAAACAGGAAAAGGATTGGCCCCCGGTTGCCCGGGGGCCGACGTTAGCCGCCCACGCGGCGGGCGACGAACTGATCGAGGTTCCCGGCGGGACGGGAGAAGCTGCGGCCCGTGAGGACGGCCACGTGCGTCTCGCCGAGGTCGGGGGTGCGCTTTGCGATCTTGCCGAGGCCGGCAAGGGCCGCCGTGGAGGCCGTCATGACGTTGATGCCCTCCATGTTGCGGGTGAGCATCGTCATCTTCCGCATCTCCGTGTCGGAGGCGTAGGCGGCGAAGCCGTTGGACTGGTAGATGGCGTCGAGGGCGCGCTGGCCGTCGAAGCTGTGCCAGTTCGTGAGGGGTTCGTTGACGCTCGTTTCCTTGACTTCTTCAGGCTTCAGGTCCACGCACGTCTTCAGGCCCTGCTTCCAGGACTTGATGACGGGGTTCCCGCGCGGCGTCGAGGCCGCGATCATTCTCGGAACACGGTCGATGCCGTGTTCCAGAGCCACCTCCTTGAAGCCGTCGTAGATGCCCGCGAGCGTCGTGCCGTTGCCGCACGCGACACTCACCGTGTCGGGCATCCTTCCGAGATCGGCGTAGATCTCGTGGGCGATGCGTCCGTACCCCCGCTTGGCGAGGTCGTAGTTGTTGTCGCCGGGGTTGGCGTCGTACCACCCGTTCTCCTTCGCGGCCTGCCGGGACGCGGCGACCGCCTCCTCGTACCCGCCGTCCACGCGCAGGACGGTGGCGCCGAGGCGCTCCATCTCCTTCACGCGGATGGTGTGGTAGTCGTTGGGGATGAACACGGTGGGACGGATGCCGTTGTGGCTGCAGGCCCAGGCGATGGAGGCGCCGAAGTTGCCGCAGGTGGCGACCGTGATGGTGTTGAAGCCCTTCTCGTGAGCGTCTTCGTAGTGGATCCGCGCGATGCGGTCCTTCTGCGTGCCAGTGGGATTGGACCCCTCAAACTTGAGGAAAAGCCGCCGCACCCCGAGAACCTGCTCCAGGTTCCGCGCACGCGTGAACAGGGTATGCCCCGTTTCGTCATCCAACATGGGATGGTCACTGAAGGCGAATCGGCGCCCTCGACCGAAGGAACCTTAGGTCCCTCTAAATACGTTTGCATGTCCGCGGGAATAAGCATTGTCCCAGTGGGGGCGGCTTCCGCTGGAGCCGCTCCGCCGCGGCCGGACGGGCGACGCCGCCCCCGGTCCCACCGCAACATATTAGGGTCCCGGAGGGGGTCGGGTGAGTGAGGCATTATCATGGGGCGGCTTCAGCTCCTTGTCAGCGCGTGCGCGGCGGCGCTCCTCCTCCCCGGCTGCCTCAGCGACGAGGCGCCCCCCACCACCGCCGTCGTCCAACCCAACCTCACCACCGTCGACGGCCAAGTGATCCCCACCGCCGAAGCCCTCGCCTCGGGCGAGGCAGGCCTCGAAGTCCCCGTGTGGAAGGTCGGGGACTACTGGGAATACAACCTGGGGGGCGTCGCCTCCGGCGTGAACACCTTCGTGGTGGCAGCCGCCACGGGCTCCAGCTACGAGCTCCTCACCGGCGAGGTGGACGTGGCCCAGTACGACGCCGTCCACGACATCTCCTTCCTCGGCACCATCAACGCCGCCTCCCTCGAAGGCCGCCAAGGGGACGTCCCCGTCCGCTTCCTCGACTTCCCCCTCGTGGACAACAAGACCTGGACCACCACCTGGGACGGCGAGGAGGTCACGATCACGGCCAAGCTCAACCGGGCCCCCGCAAACCCCTTCGCCGGCGGCCTCGCCTTCGACATGGTAGTCATGAACAGCACGGGCGCAGAGACCATCCGATACCAGTACGCGCCCGCCGCCCGCTGGTTCACGAGCCTCGAGTTCCTGAACGGGGGCGGAGGCAGCTTCACCCTCACCCTCGCGAAAGCCGGCCGCGGCTACCGGGGGGAGGTGTACCGAGGCGAGGCGACCCCGATTGCCGCCCTCGACAGCACCGGCGGCGTCCCCGCGAGCGCCGAAGGCACCTTCCCGGTCGAGAACGAGACGCAGACGGTGTACGTGAGCCTCGGGTACGGGGGCCTCGCGCTCGCGCAGGCCAACTTCCTGGTGGATCCCACCCAGAAGGTCCACGAGCTCCCGACGGGGCCCACTGTCATGAACGGGGGCGGCTACGAGAACTTCCTCCCGGGGGTCGTGGGGGAGTGGCGCTACAGCTTCCAGTTCGCCGGCACTCCTGGCTCCTCCGGCTACGGCGCGCGCCTCATGGTCGTCTCGGTGACGCCCGTCCCCGTCGGCTGACCGCTTCCGCGCTCCCGCACCGACAGCGCCGCCGCTTTCGGCGGCCCCCAGGAAGCCCACAGGCAGCGAGCACGCCACCGATACCTTTTTCAGGGTGGGGGATTTACGCCGCTCGTCACTGGTGGCACCATGCCCAAGATCACGCGCAAGGACCTTCTGCAGACCCCCATCTCCCAGGTGGAGATCACGAAGACCCAGTCCGTGGCCGACCTCATCGACGCCATGAAGAACATGTCCTTCCAGGCGCGCAACCTCGGCACCTGCGCCACCGTCTGGGAGAACATGCTCACGGACAAGGAGCGCCCCACCATCATCCTCGGCCTTGCCGGGTGCGCCCAGGCCGCCGGCATGCGCCACCTCCTCCGCGACCTCATCGTCAACGGCCTCGTGGACGTCATCGTCACCACCGGCAGCCAGCCCTACCAGGACCTCTACGCTGCCCGCGGCCACAACTTCTGGCGCTCCAGCCCCGAAGCGGACGACCTGCTCCTCCGCGAGCACTTCCTCGACCGCCTCTACGACACCCTCGTGGACGAGGAGGCCTTCCGCGACACCGACGAGTACCTCGCCGCCGTCCTCGCCGAGCTCCCGCCCCGCGCCTACACCACGCGCGAGATCTACGAGCACCTCGGCAAGCACTTCGACGACCCCAACTCCTGGGTCGTCGCGGCCGCGAAGCATGGCGTCCCCATCTTCTGCCCCGCCCTCAACGACTCCTCCCTCGGCATCGGCATGGTGGGCGAGTACGTGAAGGCCAAGGAAGAGGGCCGCGAGTACCTCTGGATCGACCCCATCCGCGACGCCTACGAGCTTGCCCAGATCAAGGCGAAGAGCAAGAGCACCGGCGTCATCTACATCGCGGGCGGCGTCAGCAAGAACTACATCCAGCAGACCGAGGTCATCAGCGAGATCCTCGGCTACAACCCCGGCGGCCACCAGTACGCCATCCAGATCACGGTGGACCAGCCCCAGTGGGGCGGACTCAGCGGCTGCACCTTCAAGGAGGCCCAGAGCTGGGGCAAGATCGCGGTGAACGCGAAGCACAGCCAGGCCTACGTGGACATGAGCATCGGTCTCCCCCTCGTGGCGGCCGCCCTTATCCAGAAGAAGGCCGCCTGGAAGAGCCGCAAGACCCTCAAGATGGTGTGGAAGGGCGACGAGCTCGTCTCCTTCGACGGCGGCAAGACCAAGGCCCTCGGCAAGAAGGAAGCCGTGACGCTCCCCTCCGGCAAGAAGAAGGCCGAGGGTCAGGGCTCCGGCAAGCCTAAGGGCCCGGCGAAGGCCAAGAAGACCATGGCCGCCGCCGCCCGCAAGGCGAGCGCGGCCCCCGGCGAGAAGCCCGCCGTCAAGAAGAGCAAGTAACGCAAAAACCGGGGGCCGCCGCCCCCGACTCCTTTTCTTTCACCTCAGTGCGTGTAGTGGCCACACTGGCTGGCAGCCGTGATCTCGTAGAGGCGGATCCGGGACTCGCCGTTGTCGCCGACGCCCTCGAAGGTGATGGTCCACGTGCCGGGCGCGAACCCTGAGAGGCTCCCGAGGCGCACGCCCGGAGAGTAGGCATCCTCGACGACGATGCCGCCGGGGAGGTACACCTCGCCGAGGGGGTGGGCGGCGGTCACGGCCGCCTCCTGGAAGATGACGCGGCCCGCTCCATCCCGGAGGGTGACGCGGAGGTTCGACGCCTCGTACCCATCATAGTACGTCCGCTCGTAGCAGATCATCTTCGCCGTCGCGGGCACCGTGAAGGTCGCCTGGTGGTAGTACTGGGGGTCCGCGGGGGGCGGGGGAACGTCGTACCGGTAGAGCCGCTCGTAGTACTTTGTGAAGTGCGTGGCCTCCACCGTCGCGGGCACCACCAGGGCGCCCACGAGGACCAGCGAGACAAGAATGATAGCGCGAATGGGGACTCCTCCCGGAGGCTCATCCCCC
>DATMKA010000331.1:0-3984 GCA_035553595.1 Thermoplasmatota archaeon
CCTTTCTACGGAACCTTCGAGCTTCCTCGAGGGCGCCGCCCAAGCCCTTGCGGGCGCCCAGGACGAGGCCGCCACCCTCAAGGCCGTCGCCCAAGCCGCGGTGCCCCATTTTGCGGACGGCTGCACCGCCTCCCTCATGGATGACGGAAAGGTCACCGCCCTCGCGGTGGCCACCTCCGACCCCGAGCTCGAGCGGGTCGTTCTCGCCATCGCGGAACGCTACCCCTTCAATCCCTCCGCCGCGGGAGGCATCGCGCTTGCGCTCCGCACCGGGAAGCCGCTCCTCCTCCAGGACGTGGCGGAGGGGGACATGACCGGGGTCGCGCAGGACCCGCGGCACCTCGACCTCATCCGGGCGCTGGGGGCGCGGTCCGCTCTCATCGCGCCCCTCCTTCTCGACGGAACGCCCCGGGGCGCCCTCGTCTTCCTTTCCCGGCGGCCCGACCGTCGCTACACCCCGGATGACGTCGCGACCGCGACAACGATCGCGCGTCTCGCCAGCCTCGCGGTCACGAACGCGCGCCTCCTGCGGCGCGAGCGGGCTGCCCGCGAGGCCGCCGACGAGGCGCGGGAGGAGGTGCGCCGTCTTCACGCCGACCTCGTGCGCCGCGCCGACGAATTCACGACCCTCCTGGACCTCGCGCCCGTGGGCATCGCCATCGCGGAGGACCCGGAGTGCCGCGTCTTGAGGACGAACCGGTACTTCGCAGACAGGCTTGGCGTCTCCACGGCCACCAATGCCTCGAAGACGGGCCCCGAGGCGGAGCGGCTCCCCTTCCGCGTCTGCCGGAACGGTGAGGAGATTCCCTCCGGGGACCTTCCCGTCCAGCGCGCCGCCGCCACCGGCAAACCCGTCCTGCACGATGAGCACGAGGTGGTGCTCGCCGACGGCCGCGTCGTCCACCTCATCATGAACGCGGCTCCCGTCTTCGACGACGAGGGCCGCGTCCGCGGCGTCATCGGCGCCTCCCTCGACATCACCGACCGCAAGCTGGCGGAGACCGCGCTCCGTGCGAGCGAGGTCCGCTTCCGGTCGCTCCTCCAGGCCACCTCCGACATGGTGTGGACGACGGACCGGGACGGGCTCATCGTGGACATGCCGGAATGGCGCGCCTACACGGGGCAGACCGTGGAGGAGGTGCGGGGCTTCGGGTGGGCGGACGCCATCCACCCCGAGGATCGGCCGGGCGTCGTCGCCACCTGGAACCGCGCCTATGAGACCCGCAGCCTCTACGAGTGCGAGTACCGGGTCCGCGCGAAGGACGGCACCTACGGCCACTTCCACGCCCGCGGCGTTCCCATCCTCGACGGGGACGGGAACGTCGTGGAATGGATCGGCACCTGGAGCGACGTCACCGCGCGCAAGCGCGCCGAGGAGGCCCTCCGCGAGCGCGAGGCCTACCTCCGCGCCCTCACCGAAGCCATCCCCGCCTTCGTGTGGACCGCCTCGCCCGAGGGCCGCATCGAGTACGTGAACGCCCAATGGGCCGAATACACCGGCATCCCCGTCGCGGAGGGCCTTCGTGACGGGTGGGCGCGGCCCATCCACCCCAAGGACCTCGCGACCCGGCTTGCTGACTTCATGGAAGGCCTCCGCGCGGGCCGCCCCACGGCCGCGGAGCACCGCGTCCGGGGCAAGGACGGCGAGTATCGCTGGTTCCTCGCCCGCGCCGCGCCCGTGCGCGACGCCGAGGGCCGCCTCGTGCGCTGGGGGGGTTCCTGCACCGACATCCATGACTGGAAGACGGCGGTGGACGCCCTGCAGGAGAGCGAGGAGCGGCTTCGCCTCGTGACCTCCGCCACGAACGAGGCCTCCTGGGACTGGAACCTCGCCACTGACGAGAACTGGTGGAGCCGGAACCTCCACACCCTCTTCGGCTACGAGCCCGAGGAGGTGGAGCCCACCATCGCGTCGTGGAAGAGCCGCATCCACCCCGAGGACCACGACCGCGTCGTGGCGGGCATCCATGCCGCCATGGCGCGCGGCGAGGCCACCTGGTCCGACGAATACCGGTTCCGGCGGGCCGATGGCTCCTACGCCATCGTTTACGACCGCGGCCGCCTCCTCTATGACGAGGAGGGCCGCCCCCTGCGCGCCGTGGGCGCCATTATGGACATTACCGAGCGCCGCGCGAAGGAGGAGGCCGTACGCGAGAGCGAGGCCCGCTTCCGCCTCCTCGCGAAGGCCACCAACGACACCATCTGGGACTGGGACTGCCGCACGAACCTCCTGTGGTGGAACGAGAACTTCACCTCCATGTTCGGGTACTCCCGGGAGGAGGTGGAGCCCACCCTCGACTCGTGGACGAACCGCATCCATCCCGACGACCGCGAGCGGGTCGAGAGCGGCCTCCACGGCGCGCTCGAGCGCGGCGAGGCCGTCTGGATGGCGGAGTACCGTTTCCTGAAGAAGGACGGCACCTACGCTGACATCCTCGACCGTGGGCATGCCCTCTACGCAGCGGACGGGTCCGTCTCCCGCATGGTGGGCTCCATGATGGACCTCACGGAGCGCAAGCGCGCCGAGGCCGAGCTCGAAGCCTCACGCCGCGAGCTCGTGCGGAGCGAGAAGCTCAGCACCCTCGGCACCCTCGTGTCGGGCGTGGCCCACGAGGTCCGCACCCCCCTCACCTACATCGCGAACAACCTGTTCCTCATCAGGCAGGGCCTGCAGCGCCTCCGCGAGAAGGATCCCGCCCTCGCGGAGGCGGTAGCGCCGCTCCTTGGCCAGGAGGCGGCCGCCCGCGAGGGCGTGAGCCGCATCAACAACCTCGTGGGGAGCCTCCGCCAGGTCGCGCGCCAGGGCCCGGGCCGCCTCGTCCCGCAGGATCTTGCGGCAGTGGCCCGCGGGGCCGTGGACCTCTTCGAGTCCACGGAGCGCGGCCGCCTCCAGATCGCGGCGGACCTCCTCCCGACCCCGCCCGTGCCCCTCGACCGGGAGCAGATCCAGGCCGTCATCCTGAACCTCCTCCGCAACGCCTCCGAAGCCCTCCCCCTCGGAGGGAAGGTGCGGGTGCGCACGCGCCTGCGCGAAGGCAGCGCCGAAGTGGAGGTGGAGGACTCCGGGCCAGGCATCCCGCCCGAGGTGCAGCCCCACATGTTCGAGCCCTTCTACACCACGAAAAAAGAGGGAACGGGGCTCGGTCTTGCGATCTGCCGCCGAATTGTGGAAGCCCACGGCGGCAGCATCCGCTTCACCACGGTCCCCGGGAGGGGCACCACCTTCACGGTGGCGCTCCCCCTCGAGGGGCCCCTGGGGCCGGTGCGTTAGCTCGCGCTCAGGATCTCGAGCTCGAAGATGAGGTCGTGGCCCGTGAGCGGGCGGGTGTACTGGTCGGAGGTGCGGGCCGCGTAGGCGCGCTCCTGCGGGATGTACCCCACGACGGTCTCGCCGACGCGCGCCGTGAGGGCGAGGTCGGTGAAGCCCTCGATGACGTTGCCGCCCACGTCGAAGCTGAAGGGCCCGTAGGGGTGGGCCTGGAAGCCCGTGGGGCGACCGTCGCTGCCCGTGTTCAGGAACTTGGGCTGCGCGTTGTTGTTGGCCACGGCGGCGATGCTCGTGTCAAAGAGGCGCCCGTCGGGCAGGAGGCCCGCGTAGTTGGCGCTCACGGAGTCGCCGCGCGCCACTTGGGCGCCGAGCTGACCCACGCTCACGCCCACCTGGGTGGAGGCGGTGGCGGTGCCCGCGTACTGGGAGCGCGCCGTGAAGGTCACGGGGTACTCGCCGGCAGCGGTGCCCGTGGGGGGCGTGACGGTGGCGAAGACCACGCGGCCCGTGCCCGCGGCCACGGGGTCCGTGGGCTTGATGCCGTTGACGTCCGTGCGGAGGCGCGTGGGGTCGCGCACGCTCGTGGTCCAGCCTTCGGGGGCCTGCACGGTGAGGTTGATGGCGTCGCGGACGTTGCCCTGGTTCTTCAGGATGACGGCGAAGCTCACGGGGCGGCCCGCCTCCGCCTTCTTGCCCTGGATGACGCTGTGCACGCC
>DATMKA010000332.1:0-7739 GCA_035553595.1 Thermoplasmatota archaeon
CCACGGTAGGGTTGCGGGGGGCCTTCACGGAGCCGGCGGCGGGCACGGTCATGCCCCTCTCCTCCGGCCCCCGGACCGATAGGGTTTCTTTCTTCGGGCGAGGGCCCCAGGGGAACTGGGGCCCTTTTCCCCTGCCTTACCGCATCCGGCTGAAGCTCCAGGTGCCGATCGCGATCATGACGGCGCCGAAGCCGCCGATGACGAGCGCGTCCAGCCACACGGGATAGGCCGCGAACTCCGCGCCGAGGATGGCGCCTCGGAGGCCGTCCACGGCGTACGTCACGGGGTTCAGGTGGGTGAGCACCCGCATGGGCCCTGGCAGGTCGTCCACCGGGAAGAGGGCCCCGGAGAGGAAGAACAGGGGGAAGGCGAGGAAGCTCACGATCACCTGGAAGCCCTCGAGGGACTCGAAGAAGGACCCGAGGCAGAGGCCCACGCTCACGAAGGCGATGGCGAGGAGAGCCGAGAACACGAGGGCGAGCAGGGCGCCGCCCACGGTGAGGCTGAAGCCCCACTCGGGGAGAATCCAGGTGGCGAGGAAGCCCACCACGATGAGCACGATGGCCTGGATGGCGGCCTCGGTAGTGCCACCGATGACCTTCCCGAAGAAGATTGTGGTGCGGTGCACGGGCGCCACGAGCACCTCCTTCAGCACGTCCATCTTGCGGTCCCACACGATGTAGAGCCCGTAGAAGATGGTGCCGAACAGGATGCTCATGGCGAGAACGCCGGGGAACATGAAGGCGCGATAGTCCACGGCGGCCCACCGGGGGTCCTTCAGTTCCGTGGTGGCGGCAAAGCCCGAGCCGATGAACAGGATCCAGAGGATGGGCTGGGCCATGCTGCTGAAGACGCGGCTCTTCTCGCGCTGGAACACCTTGAACTCGCGCATCCAGAGCGCGCCCACGGCGGCAAGCTCGTGGCGGAAGCGGGAGGCGTGGCGCTCGGGGAGGGCAGTCTT
Source organism: Thermoplasmatota archaeon (assembly GCA_035553595.1). Classification (GTDB taxonomy): domain Archaea; phylum Thermoplasmatota; class SW-10-69-26; order JACQPN01; family JAJPHT01; genus DATMKA01. Next base: position 962 of record DATMKA010000332.1, read on the forward strand.
CTCGGTGGGGGTCATTCAGCGGCCTCCCTGGTTGTTGTAGTAGCGCATCATGTCGTCCGCGGCGCTGTCTCCTTCCTCGTAGGTGTCGCGGATCTGGCGACCCGTGGTCTTCAGGAACACGTCCTCGAGGGTGGGCGTGTGCACCTCCACGCTCTCCACGTCCCCCGCGAGCTTCACGAGCTCCGCGAGGTGCTGGGGCGCGTTCCGCACCGTGAGGCACAGGTCCTTCCCCTTCACCTCGGCCTTCTCCACGTAGGGGAGGGTCGCAAAGCGGGTCGCGTCGGGGCTCTTCATGGTGAGCGTCACGAGGTCGCCGCCCAGGGAGGCCTTGAGCGCCTTGGGGGTGTCGAGGGCCACGATTTTCCCGTGGTCGATGATGCCGATGCGGTCGCAGAGCGCGTCCGCCTCCTCCATGTAGTGCGTCGTGAGCACGATGGTGGTGCCCCGCTCCTCGCGCAGGCGCCGGATGTACACCCAGATCTGCTCACGGGTGGCGGGGTCGAGGCCGAGGGTGGGCTCGTCGAGGAACAGGACGGCGGGCTGGTGGAGGAGGCCGCGGGCAATCTCCAGGCGGCGCTTCATGCCGCCCGAATAGGTGCGGGCGAGGTCGTGCTGGCGCTTCTCGAGGTCCACGAGCCGCAGCAGCTCGTCGATTCGCTGCTTGCGGAGCGGGTTGGGCACACCGTAGAGGCGGCCGTGGAGCTCCAGGTTCTCGCGCCCCGTGAGGATGGAGTCGATGCTCGGCTCCTGGAACACGATGCCCACCTGCTTCCGCACCGAGTGGGACTCCCGGGTGATGTCGAAACCGTTCACCCGGGCCGTGCCCGAGGTGGGTTTCGTGATGGTGACGAGCATGCTGATGGTGGTGGTCTTTCCCGCCCCGTTCGGGCCCAGCAGCCCGAAGATCTCGCCACGGGGGATCGTGAGATCCATGTGGTCCACGGAAGTGAGCTTCCCGTACTGCTTGGTAAGCCCCCGGACCTCGATGACGGCCTCAGCCATGGGCCACCACAGGACGGGCCCCGGGATAAAGGGTGGCCTTACCTGGAGGTGCCCTTAGCGGCCGCGGTTGTGGGCCTCGGCGGCGGGCGCTTCCGGCCGCGGCGACGACGGCGAGCCCGTCGGGCGCGCCGCGCGGTGGGTGAGGCGGCTCTCCACGTAGCGGCCGGCCACGATGGCGAGCATGAGGGCGGCGAGAACGATGAAGAACAGGAGGACGCCCCAATACCCGAAGGCATCCTGCACGGCGCCTGCCACGGGGGGCCCGATGATGAGGCCGCCCGCAAGCACCAGGGTGTACAGGCTCATGGTGGTGGCCTTGCGGCCCTCCTGGCCCGCGTCGGCAAGCGCCGCGAGGGCGGCCGGGGGGAAGGCGAGGACCATGACGGCGAACACGAAGAGGGCGGGCCACAGCGCGCTCACGGAGGCCGTGAGGTCCGTGTAGGTGTCCGTGGGCGATTGGAGGAACCCGTAGCCCACCGTCAGGAGGAACCCGAGGAAGCCCGTGGTGCCGAGGATCATGAGGGGCTCGCGGCCGTACTTGTCGCTGAGCTTCCCGAAGAAGATCTGGCTCACGAGGAACACGCTCCCCACGAACAGGATGAGGACGGCCCGGAGGCCCGTGGCAAGGCCCGAACTCCCCTCGCCGCCCGAGGAGGTGAGGTTGTCGGGGGCGGCAAGCTCGGGCGCGATGTTGAGGAGGCCGCCGATGAAGATGAAGGCGAAGAGCCAGGGCAGGATGAGGGTGACGACGCTCGGCTCCTTCAGCGTGAGGGCCACGTCCTTGAAGCTCACGTCGTGGCCGTGGTCCGCCGCCCCTGCCCCGGTGCCGGGGTCGGACACCGCGAACCAGGCGTAGGCCATGCTCGCGACGGCGAAGGTGCCCGCGATGATGAAGGTCCACGAGGGCGAGAGCTCCCCGAGCAGGTACACGCCCATGGCGGCGCCGAAGATCCAGCCGAAGAGGTTCACGAAATTGAAGGCACCCATCTCGCGGCCGCGGGACTCCTTGGGCGTGTACTTCGCGATGACGGTGAGGCTCGGGATGAGGATGAAGGCGCTCGCCACGCCGTGGAGGGCGTTGATGAGGCCGAGGATGAGGAGGTTGTCCGTGGCCGCGAGCGTGAACAGTGAAATGGCGCCAAGGGCGAGCCCGGTCACGAGAATGCGCTTCGAGCCGTAACGGTCGATGACGACGCCGACGCCAAACAGCACCGTCAGCAACTCCGCCAGCGGTGTGGCCGCGACGACGAGCCCGTAGGAGGTGTTGTCCGAGGCGACGTGGTGCTTGAGGGTGATGACCACGATGCCGAAGGCGGCGCGGATGAGGAACGTGGCCACGTACACCGCGGCCAGGAGCCGCAGGTAATCCCCGCGGCGCAGTCGTTCCAGCATGTGCCAAGGGAGATGGGCCCGCTTTATCAAGTTTGCCTTACCGCAGGAGGGGATGCGCGGGGAGGCTTGGAGGCGCCTTGTTCATGGCCCTCGGGGGGCGCGCCGACGGGCGCCTGGCACCCCCGTTCCCCCACGCGCCGCAAGCCCAAAATGTCTCCCAAAGAATGTACAAAAACAAACATCGATTGGGTGGGGACTTTACGGGTTTACTGTACTTTTTGATACTGGCAAGGGTCAACGACAATGTTTAAAGCGTTGGGTTGCGTTTTTACCCGCAGGAGCGGCCGGGACCGCCGGTTGGGTTTTGGGTTATCACATTCACCTTCTGGGGCGGCCGCTCCTCACCCCCCTTCGGTGACGTGTTCTTCACGACTTTTCTCGCAAGCTTCGCCCGCTCACGCGGCTGAGCGCGCCTGCAGCTCCACTCGGACGTAGTTCTGGATTTCCCGAAGGGCCGTCACCGCCGCTTGCTGCGCCGCCGCAAGCTGCTCTCCGGCGGGCGCCTCGTTGAACCCCACGTGGAACTCCCAGGTCTCCCCCTCGTCGGGGTTGAAGGGCCCGACCACGGGGCCGGGCTTCTCACGGAAGTCCCGGATGCTAACGCGGGAGACGAATTGGGCGAACTCCGCGCTCTTCGTGGGGTCATACCCGAGGGCCTTCGCCACGGCGAGGCCAAGCTTCCCTTGGGCCTGGTAGGCGTCGAAGCTGTTGCCGCGCCAGCGCACCTTGCTGAAGACCTCGACCACGAAGTGGGCCGCGAAGCTGCGGCGGCAGAAGGCGCACTCGACCATGGGGCGGGAAAAGGGGGCGCCCCTGAAAAAGGTTCGGCACCCTTTCTTGAGCCGTGGCAGCAGGCCTCCAACGCTTTATACTCCCACCGCGCTTCGCCGTCCGTAGGTGCCACCATGGAGTTCACACTCACCGACGAGCAGCGCGCCCTCAAGCAGATGGCCCGCGAGTTCGCCCTCAAGGAATTCCCTCACTACTCGAAGCGCTGCGACGACAACGAGGAGTACCCCTTCGAGCTCATGAAGAAGGCCGCCGCCCAGGGCCTTCTCGGCATCAACATTCCCACCCAGTACGGCGGCGCTGGCCTCGGCATGATCGAGTCCGCCCTCTGCGCTGAGGAGCTCAACGCCATCGACCCCGGCCTCGCGCTCTGCATCTTCGCCGCCGACTTCGGCACCGAGGCCATCATCCGCCTCGGCACGGAGGAGCAGAAGCAGAAGTGGCTCACCCCCATCCCCAAGGGCGAGATGATCTCCGGCGCCGCCATCTCCGAGGCGGGCGCGGGCAGCGACGTGACTGCGGCCTCCACCACGGCCGTGAAGGACGGCGACCACTACATCGTGAACGGCGCGAAGATGTGGATCACGAACGGCGACGTGGCCGACTACTTCATCACCCTCGTGGCCACGGACCCCACCAACAAGAAGCCCCACGCGCGCTTCTCCCTGGTCGTCATCGAGAAGGACACGCCCGGCTTCAAGTCCAACAAGATCCACGGCAAGCTCGGCATCCGCGCCTCCAACACGAGCGAGCTCCAGTTCACGGACTGCCGCGTCCCCCGCGCGAACCTCCTCGGCGAGGAAGGGAAGGGCTTCTACTACGTGATGGAGTTCTTCAACAACACCCGCATCGGTGTCGCCGCCCAGGGCGTGGGCATTGCCCAGGGCGCCCTCGAGATCGCGACCCAGTACGCGACGCAGCGCGAGGCCTTCGGCTCCCCCATCGCGAACCTCCAGGCCATCCAGTTCAAGCTCGCCGAGATGGCCACCCGCGTGGAGACCGCCCGCCTCCTCACCTACAAGGCCGCCTGGCTCAACGACCAGGGCAAGCCCAACCCCCAGGCCTCCTCAATGGCCAAGTGGTGGGCCGGCCGCGCCGCCGTCGAGAACGCGGACGAGTGCGTCCAGATCCTCGGCGGCATGGGCTACGTGGACGAGATGCCCGCCGAGAAGTTCTACCGTGACGCCAAGATCACGGAGATCTACGAGGGCACGAAGGAAGTGCACAAGCTCATCATCGCGCGCAGCCTCCTCGGCCGCATCAAGGGCTGAACGCGGTCCAGGGCCCCAGGTCCTGTGACGCGCCCCTTTGGGGAGCGGGGTTCAAGACCCGCTCCCGCCTTCCTTTTTTCATGCCCAAACCTGCAAGTGTGGACGCCTACGTGGAGGGCGTCGCCGAGCCCTTGCGCCCGCTTTTTCGTGCCCTTCGTGCTTTCGTGCGGGAGCACGCGCCCGACCTCACGGAGCGCCTCTACATGGACGTTCCCTGCTACTCGGGCGCGCAGCCGCTCCTGTATCTCGCGGACTACTCCAAGCACGTGAACCTGGGGTTTTACCAGGGCGCGCACCTCCCCGATCCGGAGGGGCTTCTTGAGGGGACGGGCAAGAACCTCCGCCACGTCAAGCTCCGGAGCGTGGCGGACCTGACGCCCGAGCTTGCGCGGCTCGTCCGCGCCGCGGCCACCCGCGCCTAACAGTCGAGGAGCGCCTTCACGAGGAGGGCGCGCGCCTCGGTGGCCCCGGGGATGGCGGCGGCGCGCTCACGGCAGGCCTCGACGCCCGCGGTGTCGGGCGAGGTGAGGAAGAGCCAGCTCGTCTCCTCCCGGGGACCGCTCACGAGGAGCGCCTCAGGGAACGCGTCAAGGAGCGCCGTGTGCCCGGCGGCCCGCGTCTCGGGCGTGAAGGCGACGGCGAGAACGAAGGCAACGCAGCCGCGGACGCGCGCGAGGCTCACCGCGGGCAGCACGGTGAAGGCGTGGGCTCGCTGGAGGGCCTTGAGGCGGAGGCGGACCGTTTTCGCGGTGACGCCCACCTCCTCCGCAACCTCCGAGAGGGCACGCGTGGCATCCTCGTGAAGGGCCTCCAGGATGCGGCGGTCGAGGGGGCTCACGGGGCCCTGGAGCCGGGGCCAGTCCCAAGTGGAGAGGAATCGGAGACTCCGGGCGCCGCTCTCGCGGTGAAGCTCCTCGACGGCCTTCTCGAGGGAGTCCGTCTCCGCCACGGCGATGGGCACCCAGGCGAGGTCGCCCAGGAAATCGTGGATTTCCTGCACGCGGGGGTCGAGGCGCAGGCGGTGGAGCCCGGCGGCCTTCGCGGGCGCGCTCGCGAAAGCGAACTCGTAGAGCGCCATGCGGATGCCCGACACCTCAGGGGACGGGTAGAGGTGAGTTCCCTGGTAGACACCGGTGGCGCGCAGGGCGTCGAGGCGCCGCACCACCGTGTTGCGGTGGAGCTTCAGCTTCTTCGCCACATCCCACGGCCGGAGGTAGCCCCGGCCGCGGTGGCGGGGGTCCTCCGGGTTCCAGGCGAGCTCCCGCAGGATGGCTGCGTCCGTGGCGTCCACGCCGCTGCATCCGGGCCTCCTGGGATAAGGGTTCTGAGGGGGTCACCGTGACTTACGCGGGCACGGCACGGCTCAGGGGGACAATGGGGAGGTGGCGCATGGTGATGGTGGCGGGATCCATCAGCGCAAAGTAGGGCGCGAAGACGGGCATCCCCATCACCTTCTGCGCGGCCTCCTCGGCCTGCGCGAGGCTTGCCCAGCGGCAGAGCTCCACCCATTCTCCCGTCTTCTCGTCGTGGAGAAGGTCGCGGGAGAGGAGGCCGGGGAAGGCCCGGATGGCCGGGTCTACCTTGGCGGCGATGGCGCGGAGGGCCTCCGGGGTGACGTCGGGGTTCAGCTTGAAGGTCACAATCTCGTAGACGGGGGTGGGGGACATCGTGGGGTTCCTGCGGCGGGGCCGCACTCCTCAGGAGGGCGCCGAGGGTGATGCGGTTTGTGTGCGGCCCATGCACGCGGACGAACCTTCCGGGGACACCGCGGGCGCCCTACCCCGACCTTTTCCCTGCCCCGACCACGCCCCGCGCGCCGCTCGCATGTGGGAGGGTGACGTTCGCGCAGGGGGCTACCGGAAGGGGGCCCCCTCGCACTCACCTGATCTGTCAGGTGGTTCCGCGGACGAAACCACCTGACAGATCAGGTGGCCCTGAGGAGTTCCCGCGACCTCGGGAAACCTTCTTTCCCATCCCCTGCTCCCTAGGGGTCGGATGGAACCGATTCCTGCCCTTCACGATCGCTCGGTCCAGCGCAGCCGGACCCGCCGCCTGGTGCTGCTCACGCTCAGCTCCCTTGGGGAGGCCCATGTGGGGCAGCTTGCCCGGATGACGGGCCTTCCGTGGAGCCGAGTGCGCTCGGCGCTCGTGGGGAAGCTGCCGGAGTTCGCGCCGGAGCTCTCGCTTGTGTCCTTGGGCCTTGCCCGGCCTTTCAGGGTCGGCAGGGGAACGGCGTACCGGATCACGGCCAGAGGCAGGCGGAAGGCCCGGAGCCTTACCCGGGCCTGGGCGCGGCGGTGGGGGACGAGGGAGCGGGCCTCGGA
>DATMKA010000333.1:0-5028 GCA_035553595.1 Thermoplasmatota archaeon
CTACAGCGGTGGCTGCACCGCCCAGGGGGGCGCCTTCACGCCCACGAGGACAGGCCTCCAGCGCCTGCGGGTGTCCCCCTCCCAGGGGAGCTACCAGATCACCCTGTCCCCCGTGAAGGGCCCCTGCGGCGTCCAGAGCGATGGCGGCAGCGGCGCGGACGCGCCGGCCACGGAGTCGAACGCCGTCCTCGTCCAGCCCGGGGCACCGCTCCAGGGCTGCCTGGACGACGTGGACAAGAAGGACGTCTACCGCATCCCCGTGAGCGCGAGCGAGCGCGTCACGGTGAGCATCGCGCGGGACCCCGTCTCGGGCACCTTCCCCCGCCACCTCTCGGCCGAGCTGGTGGACGACCGCGGCGTCGTCCTGCGCCACTGGTGGGGCGGCTACAGCGCCTATGACCCGAGCGACCAAGGTCTCCTCTCGGGTGTTGCGAGCCGCAACGGTACCTGGACCCTCCGCTTCACGGGGAGCGGCAACCACGTGGCCTACGGGTTCACGCCCACCGCGGAGGCCCTCCCCTCGCCCGTGCAGGGCGCCTCCGGCGGCTACGTCCTGAACCACGCGGGAGCGGTGCAGGCTTGTGGCGGCACCGCCTACATGGTTTCGCGTTCGGGCGACGTCCTCCGTCTTGGCCCGACGGCAGCCACCCGCCTGTGGAGCGATCCGGAAGATTACCCCTTCACGTCCCACCCTGCTTGCGGCGCGGACGGCAGCCTCCTTTACAGCCTCCCCCGTTACGTGAACGGCCGGGCCACCGGACTCCTCCATGAGTTCGCGGCACCGCTCGGCTCCACGCCCCCTCGCGCCATCCTCCCGGTGGACCGTCTCATCGCGGGGCCCGGCGGCGCGCTCTACGATGCGACGGCCAAGGGCCTCAACCGGGTGGATTGCTCCGCGCGCACGACCACGCCCGTCCAGCCCCTCCCGTCAGGCTCCTTCAGCTATGCCTTCGCGCCCGACGGCGACCTCTACGCCGCGAACGCCACGGGCCTCCATCGCGTGGGTCCCACGGGAGCGTTGGCCCCCGTTTTCCTCCCAGGGACAGTGGGGCATCCCGGAAGGATCGCCTTCGATCTTCTCGGGAACGCTTACCTGGGCGACGGCAGGGAGAACGTGATCTGGCGCATCAACCTCGCCACCGGCGAGGGCGCCCTCCTCCTCGGGGACGCCGGGGGTGGCCCGAACCTGGCCTTCCATGGCTCGCGCCTCTGGGCCGCCATGTACACGGGGGGAAACTACCGCGTGGCCTATTGGGACCTCGGCGTGCCCGGCTTCGAGGGGTGGCCCGCGGAGTGCGAGCCCGCCTTCGCGGACCTCACGCCCACCATCACAGGGACTTCCCGCGGGAACGGGCGTTATCTCAACGTCGACAACTTCCCGGGCAGCCGCGTCGTCGTTCACGTGGACGTGACCAACGTGGGGCCCATCGCCCTCACGGGAGGATACGAGGTGACCCTTCTGGTCGCCCGGGAATGCGACCCGGAGACAGTATGCCCCTTCCCGACGCCCTCCGAGCAGGAGACGGTGGTCGTCAAGGACCCCTTGGAGCCCGGCGAGACGCGGAAGCTTTCTCTCCGATTCCTGCCGAACTTCTATCTGGAGGGCCCCACCCGCGTCGTCGTACGCGTGGCGCCCCTCGTGATGGGGGACGGGGACCGCACGAACGACGAGGATGAGCGGCAGCTCCCGCTCACCTCCGGGATAGTGTGAGAAAAAAGAGAACGGAATGGAACGGCGGGGGCGGAAGCCCCCGGGTCCCTTCACTTGTGCTTCTTGCCGTTGCCGTTCCCCGCCCCGTCGGCGCCGGCCACGAACTGCTCCTCTTCGGTGGAGCCGCGGTAGGCCAGCGTGGAGGCGGTGCCGCCGGAGACCACCTGGCTCACTTCATCGAAGTAGCCGGTGCCCACTTCGCGCTGGTGCTTGGTGGCCGTGTAGCCTTCCTTCTCGAGGCTGAACTCGCGCTCCTGCAGGTCCACGTAGGCGCTCATGCCGCGCTCGGCGTAGCCGCGCGCAAGCTCGAACATGCTGAGGTTGAGCGCGTGGAAGCCGGCGAGGGTGATAAACTGGAACTTGTAGCCCATGTCGCCGAGCTCGTTCTGGAAGCGGGCGATGTCGCGGTCGCTGAGGGCCTTCTTCCAGTTGAAGCTCGGGGAGCAGTTGTAGGCGAGGAGCTTGCCGGGGAACTTCGCGTGGATGGCCTCGGCGAAGTGGCGGGCCTCGTCGAGGTCGGGGGTCTTCGTCTCCATCCACACCACGTCCGAGTAGGGCGCGTAGGCGAGACCGCGGGCGATGCAGGGCTCGATGCCGTTCCGGACGCGGTAGAAGCCTTCGGCGGTGCGTTCACCGGTGACGAAGGGTTGGTCGCGGGGGTCCACGTCGCTCGTGATGAGGGTGGCGGCCTCCGCGTCCGTGCGCGCGACGATGATCGTGGGCACGTTGCAGATGTCGGCCGCGAGGCGGGCCGCCGTGAGGGTGCGGATGTGCTGCTGGGTGGGGATGAGCACCTTGCCGCCGAGGTGGCCGCACTTCTTCTCGGAGGCGAGCTGGTCTTCCCAGTGGACGCCCGCGGCGCCCGCCTCGATCATGCCCTTCATGAGCTCGAAGGCGTTGAGGGGGCCACCGAAGCCGGCCTCGGCGTCGGCCAGGATGGGGGCCATCCAGTAGCGGCCCGTCTTGCCTTCACTCCACTCAATCTGGTCGGCGCGCCGCAGGCTGTTGTTGATGCGGCGCACGAGCTCGGGTACGGAGGTGACGGCGTAGAGGCTCTGGTCGGGGTACATGTGGCCCGAGGTGTTGTTGTCGGCCGCCGTCTGCCACCCGCTGAGGTAGATGGCCTTGAGGCCGGCCTTCACCATCTGGATGGCCTGGTTGCCGGTGAGGGCGCCCAGGGCCTTCACGTGGGGCTCGGTGTGCATGAGGTCCCACAGGCGCTCGGCACCCATGCGGGCGATCGTGTAGTCGGGAGTGAAGGAGCCGCGGAGCTTGATGACGGACTCGGCGGAGTAGTCGCGGTGCACGCCCTTCCAGCGGGGGTTAGTGGCCCACTCCTGCTCGAGGGCCTTGGCTTCGCGCTGAATGGTTTCCTGCAGCGTGTGGGGCGTTTGGACTTGCTTCTGGGTCTTCATCGGCCGGTCTCCTGATCACTCGAGATAGTTATACGCGGGAACGGTGAGGAACTCCACGAAGGGGTCGGCGAGGGCCACCTGCTCGAAGACGGCTTGCGCCTCCTTCCACCGCCCACCGGGGTTGGCCTGCTGGAGCTTCTGAAGTTCCTCGGCCACGACGCGGCGCACGTGGTCGCGCGTGATCTTGTGGCCCTCCTTCGTGGTGGCGCCGTGGCGCACCCACTGCCAGATCTGGCTGCGGCTGATCTCGGCGGTGGCGGCGTCCTCCATGAGGTTGTGGATGGCGGCGGCGCCGACGCCGCGCAGCCAGGACTCGATGTACTGCAGCCCGACGTCCACGTTGGTGCGGAGGCCCGCGTCCGTGACGACGCCGCTTGGAACGGTGAGGGTGATGAGGTCCTTCGCCGTGACCGTGATCATGGCGGGGGGCTTTGCGACCTGGTTGGGGTTTTCCCCGAGCACCTGGTCGAAGACCGCTTGGGCCACGGGAACGAGGTCGGGGTGCGCGACCCAGGTGCCGTCGAAGCCCATCGTGGCCTCCCGCACTTTGTCTTCGCGGACCTTCTGCATGGCGGTCTCGTTCACCTTCGCGTCCTTCCTGGAGGGGATGAAGGCGGCCATGCCGCCGATGGCGTGCGCCCCGCGGCGGTGGCAGGTGCGCACGAGCAGCTGCGTGTAGGCCTGCATGAAGGGCACGGCCATGGTGAGCTGGCTGCGGTCCGGCAGGACCATGTCGCTGCGGTTGCGGAATTTCTTGATGATGCTGAAGAGGTAGTCCCACCGGCCGGCGTTGAGGCCGGCGGCGTGCTCGCGCAGCTCGAACAGGATCTCGTCCATCTCGTAGGCCGCAAGGATGGTCTCGATGAGGACGGTGGCCTTGATGGTGCCGCGGGGAACGCCGAGGGCCTGCTGGGCGTGGAGGAACACGTCGTTCCAGAGGCGGGCCTCCAGGTGGTTCTCCATCTTGGGGAGGTAGAAGTAGGGGCCGGTGCCGCGGGCCTTGAGGCGCTTCGCGTTGTGGAAGAAGTAGAGGCCGAAGTCGAAGAGGCTCGCCGAGATCGGTTGGCCGTCCACGGTCACGTGCTTCTCGTCGAGGTGCCAGCCGCGGGGCCGCACCACGAGGGTGGCCACCTGGGGGTTGAGGCGGTAGACGCGGCCGTCGGGGTTGGTGTGCTCGATGGTGCGTTCGACGGCATCGATGAGGTTCACCTGCCCCTGGAGGCAGTTCTCCCAGGTGGGGGCGTTTGCGTCCTCGAAGTCCGCCATGAACACCTTCGCCCCCGAGTTGAGGGCGTTGATCATCATCTTCCGCTCCACGGGGCCCGTGATCTCCACGCGGCGGTCCTGGAGGTCCGCGGGCACGGGGGACACTTTCCAGTTGCCCTCCCGGATGGTCTTCGTCTCGGGGAGGAAGTCGGGCATGTCGCCTTGGTCGAGGCGGGCCTGGCGGGCGGTGCGGAGCTGGAGCAGGTCGAGGCGGCGCGGGTTGAAGGTTCGGTGGAGGCCCGCGATGAAGGCGAGGGCCTCGGGGGTGAGGAGGTCGGTTGCGCGGCCGCTCACGGGGGCGCGCACGGTGACGCCGGGGACGGAGGAGAGGGATGTGGCCATGGGACTACCTCAGAGGCTGCGGGAGTGTCGACAAGGGGGCGCATCTCCTTTCCGGGTAGCCTGGCGGGTCTGCCGCCTCCCCCTCTCGGTTGGGTAGGCGGTGAGCGTCGGCAGAGAAAGGGTTTGTTCCTCGCGCTTGAGGAATTGTGCGCTGCTATGTCACGGAAAAGTAAGGGAGGGGAGCGGCCGCACGGGGCGGCCAGGGGGCCGAGGGTTACTCGACAAGGCGGATCTCGTCCTGGCAGACGGTGCAGTTCTTGAGGTGAACCATGAGCCCGTCTTCAGGCGCGTCAG
>DATMKA010000334.1:0-13114 GCA_035553595.1 Thermoplasmatota archaeon
CTCCGCGAGGGGGACGAGGTGGCCCTCATGCCGCCCGTGAGCGGCGGCAGCGCTCCCCCCGGCCGGCTCCACGAGGGCCCCCTCAGCGTGGACGCCGTCCTCGCCGAGGCCGCGAAGGAGGGCGCGGGCGCCGCCGTCGCCTTCCTCGGCCTCGTCCGGGAGGGCCCCAGCAAGTGGGTGCCCGGGGAGAGCGTCACCCGCCTCGAGTTCGAGGCCTACGAGCCCATGGCCGAGCAGGAGCTGTCCCGCCTCGCGGAGGAGGCCCGCGGCCGTTTCGGTCTCGTGGATGCGCGCATCCTCCACCGCCTCGGCACCCTCGGCCCCGGGGAAGCCATCGTTCTCGTTCTCGTCACGGCCCCCCACCGGGCCGCCGCCTTCGACGCTGCCGCCTGGATCATGGATCGCATGAAGACCGTTGTCCCCATCTGGAAGAAGGAAGCCTACGCGAGCGGGAGCCACCACTGGGTCGAGGAGGGGGCGGGTCGCCGTGCCTGAGCCCCTCCGCATGGTGGACGTGAGCGCGAAACCCGTGGTCCCCCGCGAGGCCACCGCCGAGGGACACCTGCGCCTCAAGCCCGAGACCCTTGCCGCCCTCCGCGAGGGCCGCGTCCCCAAGGGCGACGTGCTCGCCACCGCGCGCGTGGCGGCCATCCAGGCCGTGAAGAAGACGCCCGACGTCCTCCCCCTCTGCCACCCCATCCCCATCACGGGCGTGGACGTTCGCCTCACCGTGCTCGATGAGTCGGTGCATGCGGAGGTCACGGTCCGCGCCGATTACAAGACAGGGGTCGAGATGGAGGCCCTCACGGCCGTCACCCTCGCGCTCCTCACGGTGTGGGACATGACGAAGGCCCTCGAGAAGGACGCCCAGGGCCAGTACCCCGGCACGGCCCTCACGGGGGTGCGCGTCGTCGAGAAGCGCAAGGGGGCGGCCCCGTGACCGCGCACGCGCCGCGGGAGCACAAGGCCCACGCGCCCACCCACCTCCGCGTGGCCGTCCTCACGGTGAGCGATTCCCGCACCGAGCGCACCGACCGCTCCGGGCGCGTTCTCCGGGAGGGCCTGGAGGGCGCGGGCCACGTCGTTGCCGCGCAGGCCCTCGTCCCGGACGAGGCGGGCCGCATCCGCGCTGCCGTGGAGGGCTTCCTCGCCGACGCGGGCGTGGACGCCGTCATCACCACGGGCGGCACGGGCGTGGCGCCCCGGGACGTCACGATCGAGGCCCTCGCGCCGCTCTTCGAGAAGACGCTTCCCGGCTTCGGGGAGCTCTTCCGGGCCCTCAGCTTCAAGGAGGTGGGCACCGCGGCCTACCTGTCCCGCGCGGAGGCGGGGGTCGCTCGCGGCAAGATGCTGTTCCTGCTCCCCGGCTCCCCGAACGCGGTGGAGCTGGCGCTCCGGGAGCTCATCCTCCCGGAGCTGCCTCACCTCACGGGGCTCCTGCGGCGGCCCGCCTGAGCCCCGCAGGGCTTAGGGCTGGGGTGCCGCGTGGCGCATGAGGTCCACAATCAGGGGCTGCCCGGCGAGGGGGTTGGAGCGGTCGCGGGCTTCCGTCTCGATGGCCTCGTCCGTGACCTTGCCCACGCGGTAGGTGATGGGGCCCTCGGTCCACGTGAAGCCCTCGGCGAGGTCGTGGCGGAGGGTGAACCGGTCGTCCGTGACCTCGGACACCGTGGTCATCTCGGGCCACATGTTCCGCACGGTGAGCTTCCCACCCATGGGAGGCTTCGTGACGAAGACCGCCTGGTCGCCCTCGTAGTGGAGGGTGGTGGTGCCGGGGAAGAAGCCCGCGAGGGTCACGGTGCTGCCGCCGGTGGCGCCGGGGGCGAGGAACTGGGTGCGCGTGAAGGTGTCGCCCTCCTCGGCCGCGATGGCGATGGTGACGTTGCGGCCCTCCTTCGCCGCGAGGACGAGGGGGAGCTTCATGCCGTAAACGGTGGTCTCGTACTCGCTGCCGATGCTCGCGTTCTCGAGCTCGGCGGGCGTGACGCCGAGGGTGCGGGCGATGATGCTGAGGGGGCCCGTGGTCTCGCGCACAATCTTCACGGTCGTGCCGTAGCTCACGGTGCGCTCAATCTCGTCGGCGGGCACCCACTCGGGGAAGCCCTGCTCGGGGGTGAGGAACAGGGTGCGGGACTCGCCGGGCACCATCGCGTCGAGCGTGGAGGTGATGACCTCGGGCGCGAAGGAGCGGTCGCCCTGGATGGTGCCGCGGGGAGCGTAGCTCGCGGCGGCGAAGAACTGGGGGTGCTTCGTGAGGTTGGAGCGCGCCACGTCCGCGAGGGTGGTGCTGAAGAGGCGGCCCTCGCCGTCGCGGAGCACGAAGTCCACGAGCATGCGCGTGCCCGCCGCGGGAGCCTCGGCGCGCTCGGGGAGCACGTTGAGGACGAGGGTGGTGAGGCGCTTGTCGATGGTGAGCGCGAAGAGGCGCTTGCCGGGGGCGGCGTCCTCGGGAATGGTGGCGTAGACGGGGATGGTGGCGTCGCCTTCCGCGTCACGGGTCACCGCTTCGGGGATGCGGACGGCGAGGCCCGAGGCTTCAGCGACGCTGAGGTCCACCTTGGCGCCGGGCTCGCCCTTGGGGAGCTCGAGGTAGAAGGCGACGGTGGCGCCGGGCTGGGCGGCGCGGGTGCCGCCGAGGCCGAGGGCCTTCGCCACGGGCGCGTTCTCGACGGTGGCTCCGGGGGCAAAGCCGGAGTAGGCGCCGTACACGGCGACGGTGAGCAGAAGCGCGAGGGTCGCGAAGGCGGCCACGCGGGGACCAAGGGACGGTGTCGCGGAAGCGTCGGGCACGGACAAGGAGGGAACCTCCGGGATTCTCGGGGGACAGCAGCCGTTTCCCTTATAAGCGTTGCCGAAATCCGCCCGGGTCCGGCCCCGGTCCGCAACAGGTGGCGGACCCCACTCAAGTTTATTTACGGGGCGCGGCATGTCCCCGCGATTTCGATGCCGGTCACGGTGGTCATCGGGGCCCAATGGGGCGACGAGGGCAAGGGCAAGGTCACGGACGTTCACGCCGAGCGCGTGGACGTGGTCGCGCGCTTCCAGGGCGGCAACAACGCCGGCCACACGGTCATCGCCGAAGGCGTGACCTACAAGTTCCAGCTCCTCCCGAGCGGCGTCGTCCACCCCCGCGTGAAGAACGTGCTCGGCAACGGCCTCGTGGTGGACCCCGCTGCTCTCCTCCAGGAGCTCGAGAGCCTCCGCCAGAAGGGCAAGCCCAACGACCACGTCTTCGTGAGCGACCGCGCCCAAGTCATCCTCCCCTGGCACCGCCAGCTTGATGGCGCGAAGGAGAAGACCGGCAACGCCGTGGGCACCACCAAGAAAGGCATCGGCCCGAGCTACGCCGACAAGGTGGCCCGCGCGGGCCTCCGCATGGGCGACCTTCTCGACGAGAAGCGCCTCCGCGAGCGCCTCACCCTCGCCCTTGCCGAGAAGCAGGCCCTCTACGCCCTCCACGGCCTCGAGGACAAAACGAGCCTCGACATCGAGGCCCTCGTGCAGGAGTACGCCGGGTACGGCCGCGCGCTCGCGCCCCGCATCACCGACACCGTCACCCTCCTCAACGACGCCGTGGACGCCGGCCAGCGCGTCCTCCTCGAAGGCGCCCAAGGCACCTTCCTCGACATCGACCACGGCACCTACCCCTACGTGACGAGCAGCAACACCACCTCCGGTGGAGCCTGCACCGGCACCGGCATCCCGCCCACGAAGATCGACTCCGTGATCGGCATCGTGAAGGCCTACACCACCCGCGTGGGGTCCGGGCCCTTCGTGACGGAACTCCCCTACGAGACGCCCGAGGGGAAGCACATGACGGACGTGGGCCGCGAGGTGGGCACCGTCACGGGACGGCGCCGCCGCTGTGGCTGGCTCGACCTCGTGCTCCTGCGCCGCGCCGCCCGCGTGAACGGCTTCACCGAGATCGCCTTCACGAAGCTCGACGTCCTCGGCGGCCTCCCCAAGATTCTCGTGTGCGAGGCCTACGACATCGACGGCCGCACCGTGAAGGAGTTCCCCAGCAACCCCGAGGAGCTCGCCCGCGCGAAGCCCATCTACACCGAGTACGCGGGCTTCCCCGCCTTCGACGCGCGCACCGTGAAGGAGTCCGCCACCAAGGGCCTCGAGGCGCTCCCGAAGGCCGCCCGGCACTACGTGGAGAGCGTGGAAGCCTCCCTCAAGGTCCCCATCACCATGGTGGGCACCGGCCCCGAGCGCGAAGCCACCATCCACCGCCACCGCTGAGGCCCATGACGCTTCCCCAGGGCCTCGCCTCCCGCCTGCAGTGGATCGACCCCGACGTGGCCCTCGTCCCCGCCACCGCGAGGTGGCCCTCCGCCCACGGCCTCCTCCTCCGCGACGGGACCCAGTGGACCCTCGTGGACGCGGGAGGGGACCGCGACCTCCTCGAAGCGCTCGCGCCCCACGTGGGACGCGTGATTCTGAGCCATTACCACCTGGATCACGTGCTCCACAACGACCTCTTCCCGCTCTCGAAAGTCTGGGCGAACGCTGCTGACCTGCAGGGGTACCGCAGCGCCCAGGACTACTTCGCCTGGAGCGGCGCTCCCCAAATTCCCGGCGAGCGCATGCGGGACTTCGCCCACGACCGCTACCGGTGGCTCCCCGACGTCCGCGAGACCTTCCGGCCCGGCGACACCCTGGAGACGACCGCGACGCGATGGCGCTTCGTCCCCGTCCCCGGCCACAGCCCCGGCCACGTCGCCCTCTACGAGCCCGACCGGCAGTACCTCCACGGCGTGGACGTGGAGTTCTCCGGCCTCGGCCCCTGGTACGGGTGGAACCACTGCGACGCCGACCAGTTCGAGGCGGGCGTTGCGAGCCTGCTGAAGCTGCCGCGGCGCGTCGTCACCACCGGCCACAGCCCCTTGATCCGCGGCGACGGCGAGAAGGAGCTCCGCGGCTTCCACGACGCCTTCCGCGACCGCGACGAGCAGGTGGTCGCCTTCGTGGCCTCCCGCAAGCGCGCCACCCTCGACGAGATTGTGGAAGGCGTCCGCATCTTCTACGGGCGGACGCTCGACAAGTCCCCCTGGCTGCGGCCCTGGTGCGCCACCATGACGCGGCAGCACCTCTCCCGGTTGGAGCGGGCGCGGCGCGTGGTGCGGGATGGCGAGGATGGCTGGGCTTCGGTTTAGGCCAGCGGCGCGCGGCCTTTAGATCACAAAGGGACGAAGGATACCTCAAAGGCCACGAAGAGGCGCTTGACCGCACCTGGGGAGTGTGGTGGGCCCGGGAACCGTGGGGCTGCGGAGCGGCGGAGGACGCGGAGGCTAGGAATACGCGGAGCTGGTAGAGGGGCGGAGGACGCGGAGGAGGATTTTGGATTCCCCCGAGGGGCGGAGGGCCGTTCTGCTGCTGCGCGCCCACAACAGGCAATTTGGCAGTGGTGTAAACTAACCTGGTTTGGGTTTTGCTGCGTGGTTGGCCGGGTTGAGGCGGCGCCCGCGGCCCCCGCTTCAGCCGATCCTACCCCCGGGACACGCACAACCTACCCTTTGTGTCCTTAGAGGTATCCTTCGCCCCTTTGTGACCTAAGGGAGCGGCGCCTCCGCCCCCTCCGCGGATTCCTACGCCGGTCTCCGCGTCCTTCGCGCCGCTACCAGCTCCGCGTATTCCTAGGCCTCCGCGCCCTCCGCAGGCTCCGCCCAGCTCAGAGCCCCATCATCACCCGCAGCACATCACGCAGACCGGGCGCGAACCCGAGCACGAAGATGGCCATCTTCACGAGCCCCACGAGGTTCCGGTCCGTCTCCTGGTCCTTCTGGAACTCGCGGTCCATGAGGTAGATGACGGTGATGATCATGAGGAACTTCACGAGAGGGAACAGCGCGCCCCCAAGGTAGTCGAGGAGCACGTTCGAGACGGGGTGCTTCTCGCCGTAGCCGCCAAGGCCCAGGTTGAGGGGGTCCTTGATGGCGAGGTAGGTGGCGAAGCCGTCCATCATGTGGCCGAACACGAGGGCCAGGTTGAAGAGGTTCGTGTAGGGTTGCGCCCACTCGAACTTGCGCGTGAGGAGCTTGCCGAGGAGATAGACGGCGACGGTGATGGCGGCGGCGATGCCGAGCATCACGAGGCCGGCGTTCACGTAGGTGGCGCCGCGCCACGCCTCGGGGGCGGGCCAGCGGTCCTGGGTGAAGATCCAGCGGCCCACGAGCACGAGGGCCGGCGTCGCGAGGGGGACGCCCGCGGTGAAGAGCGTGAGGTTGAGGCTCGTTCCCTTGCGGCGCGTGTACAGGTAGTACGCAACGAGCGCCAGGAGGGACGCGCCCGCGACCCAGGCGGGGCGGGGGAGGGCGCCGAACTCGTCGAGCTTCCGGTTGTAGAGGAGGGCGTACCCGCTCACGAGGAGCGCAAGGTAGGCGCCCATGGTGGCCGCGGCCAGGTGGGCGGGGAGGGTCTCCCGGCGGCGCGCGAGGAAGATGCCAAGGAGCAGCCCCATGATGGTGAAGACCGCGATGGACATGTAGATCCACGGGCTGATGAACATGTACGCGAAGGGCTCCACGGGGAGCCCGGTCTCGGCATCGATGAACACGTTCGCATCCTCGAGCACGCGCCCGAAGGGACCGAGCAGGATGTAGGGGAGGAGACCGAGGACGAACCACCCGTCCACGGGGACGCGGTAGCGGAGGAAGATCTGGCGGTAGATCGCGTAGAGGGCCGCCGCGAGCACGAGACCGTACGTGATCTCCGAGGTGATCGTGTACCCCTCGTTCGCGAGGACGGCACCCTCGGTGCGGCAGAACAGGTCGCGCCCGTTGCTCGCGGTCACGGCCTCCACGTGGGACCCGTCCGGCTGGAGGCAGGCGCCGCGCCACTGGTTCGCGTCTGAGATGGTGGGGCCCCAGATGTCTTCCCAAATGAAGTGGTCGTAGAAGACGGGCTTCGCCACCACGAGGCCGACCGCGAGGGTGGCCACGGGGAGAAGCACCGCCAGGGTCCACACCAGGGTCGAGTGCTTGTGATAGAAACGCTTGAAGCCCGCTGCTGGTCCGTCGGCCACGAGGGTCACCGGCGGCCCGACGATAGCCCCGACACTATTAAAGGCAGCGGATACGACCCCGTTTCGGGCCGTGCCTGAACCGGGGGCTTTAAGGCTCCAGTGGCCCCATCGTTACCGTCCCGCCGGCTCCCCTCTGGACCGGTCCCGGAGCGTTCCTCTCATGGCGAAGATCGTCACCATCATCGGCAGCAAGCTCGCAACCCCCGGCACCTCCTTCGTCTACGAGGGCGTCGTGCCCGAGTGCGAAGGGTGCAAGCTCAAAAAAGTCTGCCACCACGGGATGGAGGTGCATCACCCCTACGAGGTCACGGGCGTGCGCGAGGTGGAGCACGACTGCTGCACCGTCTTCGAGGGCACCGTGAAAGTCGTGGAGGTCGAGGCCCGCCTCCCCCGCATCACGATCCCCGTCACCGCTCTCCGCGGCACCGGGTACACGCGCCACTGGGAGGAGTGCGGCGAGGCCTGCGCGTACAAGGCCTACTGCAACCCCGCCGCCGTTCCCGAAGGCACCACGGTGGCCCTCAAGGAAATCCAGGAGGACGTGGTGTGCAAGGCCGGCCGCCACCTCAAGTGGGCCCTCGTGGAGAAGGCCAAGGTGAAGGGCTGACCCCTTCGACCCTTGCACCACGGGCCTCTTCCCTTCCCCCACCGAAACGAGGGCATGGCTTCCAGCCTCACACAACAACCCCGTCCGGGAGCCTCCGGCCGCGCCTGCCCTGACTGTCTCGGTCTCAGCGCCCGCGACGCCGTCTACCTCTGCCCCGGGTGCCAGGGGACCGGCCAGGCGCCGGAGTGATACCAGTTTCAAGCCGCCCTGACAAACCCTTAACGGGGGATGGCGGCATCCTGAGGGCGTGGACCTCATCCCGCCCCTCGAAAGCCACCTCCTGGACCCGGTCGCGCGGCACTTCGCGGACCAGGGGTACGCGGTGGCGGCGGAGATGTATTACAACCACCGCCTTGCCGACGTCGTGGCCGTGAAGGACGGCCGCGTCATCGCCGTCGAGCTGAAGCTGCGGGCCTGGAAGGGCGCGCTCAAGCAAGCGACCGCGTACCAGGTGACGGCCCACGAGTCCTACGTCGCGCTTCCTCTCGTGGTCGCGCTGCCCCTCCTGCGCCGCCCCAGCCACTTCCTGAAGGAGGGCGTGGGGCTCCTCGGCGTGAACCATCCCCACGGGGACGTCCGCTGCCTCATTCCCGCGGGGGAGAACAAGCGGCTCCTCCCCTTCGCGGCGGAGCGCATTCGCCTCGCGATTGAGGCGCTCATGGCCGAGGAGCCAGCGGAAGCGGCGCCCCAGGTCTGAGCGGGGCCGCACCCGGCCGAAACCACAGTGCGTCAGAGAGTCAGAGGTTCGCAGAGGAGAGGAAAAAATCTCTCGTTCTCTGCGAACCTCTGACCCACTGTCCCACTGCGGTTTCGGCCGAGGGCTTGGCGCGCCTCAGCCGACTCGGCGCCGCACGAGGAGCGCGACACCAACGGCGGCAGCCGCGAGAAGGCCGAGGCCGGGCGCGGGGATCGCGTTCTCGGGAGCGGCGTCGGTGGCGCCGGGAACGATCTCGTCCACCTTGTTGAGGACCTTCTCGAGGTCGAGCACGTTCACGGTCTCGTTCTGGCCGAAGCCGAGGGCGTTCAGGAGGACGCGGTTTCCCGTGACGGAGAGGGCGTATCCTTCGAGGCCGTAGGGGTGGTTGTTGACTTCGGTGGCGTCGGGGAGCGCGGCGCCGAACACCGTGACCTTGCCCTTCCCGAGGGGGAGGACGCCGAGGTTCACACCGAGCTTCGCCTCATGGTTGGAGGCCTGGGCCACCGGGTGCGTCTTCAGGAGGCCACCGTGCTCGGGGTCCCCTTCCTCCACGACGACGGGGAGCATCCCGTCCGCGGGGTCCACGACAATGGCGCCCACCGTCTCCCCTTTCGCGGTGAGGAAGGCCTGCTCGTCCACGTACCAGATGGGGCACTCGCCCTCCGCGAAGCCGAGGGGGTTCGCGTCGTAGGTGACGCGAACGATGCCCTCGAGCCCGTCGGCGAGGGAGTGGGCGCGGTTCACGAAGTCCGTGTAGCCGGCGAAGCCCTTGGCCTCGCCGATGGCGCCCGCGTCCACGATGCCGAGGGGCGCGAGGAGCCGCAGGGCCTCGTCCGTGAGGAGGAGGTGGCCGCCGTTCTCCACGTAGGCCTTGAGGGCGGCGACAGCGGCCTCGTCGAAGGCCTTCCCCTCGGGGTCGGCGTAGAGCTGGCGGACGGCGCTGCCGGGAACGACCACGGTGTCGTAGGCCCCGATGTTTGCGAGACTCGTGGTCGTGGGGAGAGCATCGAGGCGGCCGCCGTCGAGGTGCTGCGCGAGGTCGGTGAAGTAGTCGTTGATGCTGACGCTGAAGTTGTTGTGGAAGATGTCGTAGGCGTCGTCCACGTCCGTCTCCACCCACCAGCCCTCGTAGGTGGCGGGGTCGTCGTCGGCGTCGGTGACGGTGACGGGGGAGGTGAGCCAGGCGGCGCTCTTCCCGTTGCCCATGACCTTGAGGAGGGTTTCGTCGCGGACGAACTCCATGTAGGCGGCCACGGTGTCGCGCATGCTCTCGATGTGGAAGGCATTGAACTGCGCGCCGAGGCCGGGATAGTAGTTGTCCACCGTGATGTGGCTGTAGGCCTGCTCGATGGTGAACCCGGGAGCGCCGAGGCCGAGGTGCTGCGTCACGAAGGCGCCGCCCGTGCCCGAGGCGCTGTACCCGATGGCGTCGAAGGTGGCGCCGTAGGCCGCGAAGTCGCCGCCCCAGGCGTCCGCCACCTCGGGGAGGTCCTGCCAGGCGGTGTAGTAGGGGTTGGTGTTGATTTTCTCGGCCACGCGCTGGGCGAGGCGGAGGTGGCTTGCGAACTCGCCCTGGGTCTTCGCGCCGTCCTTGAGGAGGATGCGGTACCCGTTGTTGCTGTTGAGCATGCCGTGAACGTCCGCGGCGGCGGCCACGTTGGTGAAGTTGAGGAGGTAGTCCACGTTCGCGCGCACCTCCGGCTGCTCCATGGTGCGGTAGCTCGCGGTGGTGTCGAGGAAGCCCACGGTGGGGTACTGGCGGTTGAGGTCGATGCCGTTGCCGTTCACGCGGACGTAGTTCTGCGACTCCGCGCCCGGCTCCCCGGGCTTCGTGACGCTCACCGGCGCAAGGCCGCAGGTGGCGCTGAAGTAGCAGGCGTCGTTGTGGCGGTACTCGACTTCCTCGTGGGTCCACCCGTCCGTGTTCACGAAGATGAAGATGAGACGCTGGTAGTCGAGCATCTGGACGAGCTCGGGCTGCTTGGCGGCCATGCCCTTGCCGATGAGGAGATCCTCGATGACGCGGAGGCCGCCTTCGCGGGCCCCCTTCTCGTTGCCGTGGACGGCGAGGAGGAACACGAGGTTCAGCTTCTTGTCGGCGGGCACGGGGCTCTTCTCGTTCGTGACCTCCACGCTGAACACGCTGTGGGGCTCGCGGTTCTGGGTGAGGAGGTTGGCCCAACCGACGGACTCGCCGATGATGACCAGTTCCATCAGGTCGGGGTGGCGCTCGTTGAGCAGCTCCAGGGAGGCCATGGCCTCGTCGAACCCGATGTAGTCGTTGGTTTCGAGGGCCTCGGGGAAGAGGCGGCCGTACACGATCTCCGCGGCCTCGCCGTTGAGGCCCGGCGTGGGGAGGGCCGTGACGGCGACAGGCACGAGCAGGGCGAGGGCGATGAGAACGGGAGCAAGGACGGTGCGCGGCATGGGGTGCCCCGCTCGGCGACTCCCCTGGGTCTTTAAAGCCTTTGTTGCGTGGGGGACGCCCGGGAGCGCAAAAGGCAGGGTTCAAAACAGGGCGGGGCGCTTCCGCTCCTCATGGCCCCTGTCGCGCTTGCCGCCGTGAGCGACCTCTTCTTCGCCACCAAGATCCGGACCACCGCGAACCTCTCCGGCATCAACCTCGGCATCGTGACGTCCGCCAAGGAGCTCGTGGAGCGCGTGGCGCGGGAGCAGCCCACGGTGGTCGTGGTGGACCTCAACGAGCAGCGCTTCGACCCCTTCGAGGCCATCCGGCTCCTCCGCGCCGCCCCCTGGGGGCTCTCCGTTCCCGTGGTGGGCTTCTTCAGCCACGTGCAGGTGGAACTGAAGACTAAGGCCGAGGCGGCGGGCGCCACCCGCGTCCTCCCCCGCAGCGCCTTTGTCGAGCGCCTGCCCGACATCCTGAATGGTCAACTCTGATCAAAACCCATGCGGGGGGTGGGGAACCTTTAATTCCCCCATGGCGCCTCGCGGGGCGTTGGCCTTCGAACTCCTCTACCGG
Source organism: Thermoplasmatota archaeon (assembly GCA_035553595.1). GTDB lineage: Archaea > Thermoplasmatota > SW-10-69-26 > JACQPN01 > JAJPHT01 > DATMKA01. Next base: position 11,315 of record DATMKA010000334.1, read on the forward strand.
ATCGTCCTCACCTCTGATAGCAGGGTAAACAGGCCCCTTTTCGGCTTCATGGCCGCCCACCCCGAGGTGCGGTGGAGCATCCGCGACATCTACTACACAGGCGACCATGCGTGGTACCTCACCCGCATGGACGCGCCCCCGGCGGCGCTCCAGGCGGTCCGCGAGGCGATCCCCTCCTTCCACGAGGCCTTCGCCGTGGAGCACCACATCGTGGCCGAAGGCCCCAACTTTCTCGTGTACTACGAGAAGCTCCGCGCGCCCCAACCGGGGGAGGAGGAATTCACGTGGCACCTCATCTCCCAGGAGATCGGGCCCGGCGCCCTCATCCGGTACGACGGCATCCCTGAAGGCGCCCGCGTCCAGGTCATCCACGAAAGCCGGGACGCCCTCACGCGCTTCTTCGGCCGCATCCTCGCCGAGGACGCCTACCGCGAGGTGCAGTTCGACGCGCTGCGACCCGTGGAGAGCCTCGTCCGCGTCCCCGACCTCACGGCAGAGGAGAGCACGCTCCTGAGCCTCGTGTGGCGCGCGGGCTACTACGAGCGCCCGCGCCGCGTCACCCTGCGCGACCTCGCCCTCGTCACGGGCGTCCCCTTCACCACCCTCGGGTACCGCCTCCGTGGCATCGAGGCAAAGTCCGTGGCCCGCGCCCTCGCCCAGACCGGCGCCCTCCCCCTGAGGAGCGAGGGCTCGGAAGGCTCCGCCCCGCCGTCGCGGCGCTTCAGCTGACCTCGGGTGCCTCGGTCAGGGACCTCAGGCGCGCCCGGAGGGCCGCCAGCTCCATCTCGTGCTCGAGGAGGATGGACATGAACACGGCCTCCATGGCGTCCACGCGGCCCGCGTTCCCGGAGGCGCTCGCGTGGGCCCGGGCCTTCTGGAAGAGCGCGTCGAAGCGGCGGGCCTCCTCCGCGTTGAGGCCCCGCCGGTAGTCCCGCCACTCGGCCTCCAGGCGGTCGAGGAGGTTGCGGAAGGTGGGCTCAGTGCGCCCCATACCGCACCTCCAGGCCGTAGAGGAGGAGGTTGCGCTGCCGCCGTCCCGCGCGCTCCCGCACCCGTACCTCCCCCGAGCGGGGGAAGCGCGCCGCGAACCCGTCCTCCCCCACGGCGAGGTGGACGCACCCGTCCGGGAAGTCATGGAAAAGCCCCGAGAGGACGGGCCGCAGGGCCACCCAGTCGCTTCCCGAGGCGGTGGCCACCACCGAGGCCCCGTGGCGGCGCGCGAGGGCCTGGAGCGCGCTCAGCGCCCGCGCAAGAAGGATACGGCCCTCGGCGGGCGTCACGTCCTCCCCCGCGTAGAGGTCGGGCAGGTTCGCGGCCACCACGAGCCCCGTCCCCGGGGACACCTCCCGCGGCAGGTGGGCCTCGAGGAGCGCCTGCAGCTGGTGGGCCGTGAAGCCGCGGGCCAGGCGGAGGCGCGAGAGGCCCTCGGTGGCCCGCAGGCCCGCCCGCTCGCAGGCGGTGACGAGGCGGTGGCAGTCGGGGCCCCGCCCGCCGTCCACCCACACGGGAGAGGCGCCTTGGGCGACCGCTTCGGCCACCAGCTGGTTCAGCACGGCTTCCCCTGCCTCGCCCGGGGGCAGGGTGAGCGCGGTGAGGGTGCCCGGCCGCAGGTCCAGGAAGGCGGCCAGGGCGTCGGTGGAGGGGGCGGGCTGCTGCAGGAGCCCGCGCCCTCCACCGACGCCCTCGCCGCCTTCCTCTCGCTGCGGCCGGGCACCCTCACGGCCCTCACGCTTCCCCCCGGCGAGGCAGGGGAGTCCGTGCTCTACCAGCTCGTCGCGGAAGCCACCGCGGGGGGCGCGG
>DATMKA010000335.1:0-2764 GCA_035553595.1 Thermoplasmatota archaeon
GCTCGGGTCCGGCGCGCCCTTGCGGCTCTCGACGAGGCGAAGGGACGGCTCGTGGTCTTCGCCTGGGAAAACGACGTGCAGGAATGCCACTTCGTGAACGGGGAGAACCGCTGCACCATCTACGAGGACCGCCCCGTGGCCTGCCGCGCCTACCCCCTGCGCTTCCGCAAGGGCGCGCCGGACCCGAGCCCCCTCTGCCACGCGACCTTCACGCCGCCCGATGGCGACTACGCCCGCGCCTACCCGGACGTGCTGCCGTGGGCGGAGCAGGCGAAGGCGCTCGTTCGCTCCACTCAGTCCCGTCTCATCGCGCTGCAGGAGCGCGGCGTCCTGACGCCCGCCGTGGGCGCCTCCCGTGCGTGGGTCGCGCGGCTGCTTGCGGAGGGTGCGGTGGTGGACGTGCTGGACCTCGAATCGGCCTGAGGGATCAGAGGGCGCCGATAGACGGTATACGCAGAGGCATCGAAGGCGCAGGGAGCGCAGAGGACGGATGGTGGGATCCGCAGAGGGGCAGAGGGCACGGAGCCGTCTCGGGCCGCTTTCCGCCTCTGTTCCTCAGCGGATCCAGAGAAGTCGTCTCTGCGTTCCCTGCGCCGTTACCTGCTCTGCGTATACCGTCCTCTCCGCAGTCTCTTTCCCCTCCTCCCGGGCGAGTCCCCACCGAGCCCGCCGTGACCAAGGCCCACTACCGCAACGGGTTCTCCCGCAGCCACGCCTCGAACTGCGCCATGGCCCGCCCCCGGTGGCTCATCCGGTTCTTCTCCACGGTCGGAAGCTCCGCGAAGGTCGCCGTCTGTCCCTCCGGGATGAAGATGGGGTCGAACCCGAAGCCGTGGCCCGCGTCACGAGCGGCGGGGGCGATGGTGCCGCGGCACACCCCCCGGAAGAAATGCGCCCCTTTCCGGGGATGCCACGCGCCAACCACGGCCTCGAAGCGCGCTCCACGGTTGGGCTGCCCCTCCAGGAGGCGGAGGATCCCGCCGCTCCCCAGGGTCTTCAGCACGTAGGCGCTGTACACGCCGGGGAAGCCCTTGAGGGCGTCCACGAAGAGGCCGGCGTCGTCGACGAAGAAGGCGCCCGGAAGGTGGCGCTTCGCGGCCTCCACCTTTGCGCGAGCCACCACCTCCAAATCGTCCGCCTGCGGTTCGGGCAGGTCGAGCTTCACCTGCTCCACCTCGTACCCGAGCGGCGCGAGCGCCTCCCGCGCCTCCTCCCACTTCCCCTTGTTTCCCGTGATGAAGGCGATGCGCACGGGCACCCATCGTGCAGCCGCCGCATAAGGCCAGCGAAAAAGAGGGGAGGGCCTCAGCCCTCCGGGTTTAGACGATGATGCACATCGAGGGCTCGCTGTGGCCGAGCACGACGATGCGGATGCAGTAGGGGTGGTTGGTCCACCACTCGTTGTCCATGCACACCTCGGCGGTCGGGTCGTTGCCAATGCAGGTGTCGGAGGAGTGGGAGGCCGCCGCGGTGGGCGCGAGGGCGAGCGTCATCGTCACGAGAGCGCCCGCCGCCAGCAGGGTCGTAAGCAGTTTGCTGTTCATAGGTTTCCCTTGGCCGCTCGTGCGGCCAAGAACCCCCACGGTCTCCGGGGGGTTATCCTCATTTGGCGTTTCTTGCCGCCCTAGACGCCCGGCGCGTTCCGCCGGGCGCGGCCCCGCTCCCCCATCCAGGAGGCCGCCACAAGGCCCCACCCGAGGAGGATAGCGCCCTCCACGACCGCGTCGAGGAGGTACACGGGCGAGATGAGGCCGAGGGAGACGAAGACGACGTCGATGAGCGCGAGGGCGACTGCGGCACCCACGGAGAGCGTGACCACCTCCGCCGTCACCGCCTCCCGCCGTGCCGCGAGCAGGTACACCACGCCCAGCACCACGATGAGCGCGCCCACGGTCTGGACGAGCCAGAGGTCGGTCTTGTTCCCCGTGACGACGAGGAAGCTCGGCATATGCAGGAGGGGCCAGAGCCCCGAGAGGAGGTAGTAGACGCCCTGCCCGGCAAGCAGGAGGGGGGCAAGACGGGTGCGCATGACCGAGGCTCGAAGCAGGCAGGCTTCAGGTCTCCCGCCCGCTCCTCGATGCTCAGGCCATCGCATAGCGCCGCGCAAGGTCCGCCCGAGCGCCCTCCGCGATGCCCTTCAGGCGGGCGTCGAGGGCCTCCTGGGAGAAGACGCCGGAGCGCTCCAGGACCTCCGCGAAGTCGAGGGGTCCGGCGGCGACGGCGGCGGCCGCCTCCTCCAGCGAGCGGCCCCGCGCAAGGCGCAGGTGGCCGGAGGTCTCCAGGAAGCGGAGAAGGCTCACGGCGAACTCGGGCATGCGTCCGCTCGTGGCGGCGGCCTCAATGCAGGACTTGTACGCGTGGTACAGGTAGGCCTCGATGTCCGGCGGGTTCTCCTTGTACACGGCGCCGGGGCAATGGCTGCTCACCACCACCTCGCGGCCCTGCAGCAGGATGGGGTAGGCGCGGCAGATGAGGGGGCGCGCGTCGTAGGCGCCGCAGTGGTTCCCGCGCACGAGGGGGCACTCCGCGCCCACGAGCTCCCACAGCACGACCACGAACTTGCCGGACACCTCGTCCATCACGCCCATGACGGGGATGAAGTCGGGGGGCGTGCCCATCTCCCGCCCGGCGGCGAGCATCTTCCGCCGCTCCCAGCTCCACACCTGGAGGCCGCCGCGGCGGGGCACGAAGTAGAGGCCCGCGGCGGTGAGCTGCTGCGCGTTGTCGGGAAGGGGCTTCGCCTTCGGGTCCATGAGGGACCGGC
>DATMKA010000336.1:0-6489 GCA_035553595.1 Thermoplasmatota archaeon
CACCGACAGCACAACCCACGGCGCGGCGGGCGGGGCGGGCGGCTGGGGCCGGTCGAGGCCCCGGTCATAACCGGCGGTGGCGCCAGGGGCCATGCCGACGGCGGCGGTGTCCCGCGTGCCGCTCGGGCCCTCCACGAGGACGGTGAGGAGGAATGGAGGAAGGAAGGAATCGGAGGGGGCGCCCGCCGTGGGCGGGGCTGGGAGGGCCGCGAGGAGGATCGCGGCAGCCACGAAGCCCACGGCGGAACGCGGGTTCATGGTCTCTCCTTAGCTGAGGATTCCCACGGGGAGCGCCACGAGGCAGGCCCCATCGAGCTCCGCCAGGCAGACGGAGTCGCTCACGGGGCGCACGACGACGTGGAACGTCTTCGTGGAGAGGCCCGCGGGGCTCGCCCACGCGTAGCTCGCGGCCTCGCGCATGTCCACGCGGGTCATGCCGTCCACGAGCTCCACGACGTAGCCCTCGGGCAGCGTCGCGCTCTCCCAGGCGAAGCGCGTCTCGCCGGCGGCTCCTTCGCGTTCCACGACGAGCTGGAACACGGAGGTGCTCGCGGGCGCCACGGCGCTCTGGTCGAGGGCGAACCCGTTCTCGCCGAGGAAGTACGCGCGAGCCCACGTGTCGGCCGCGGCGCGGGGCGCCTCGGGCACGTCGAGGGCCGCATCGAAACCGTTGGTGGCGCCTTCCGCGGTGCGGAGCGTCGCCGCGTCCTTCGCGCCCGTCGCATCCGTGAGGGCAAGGGGAAGCTCGAAGGCGGCGGCCTCGCTCTCGGAGGAGGAATCGAGGGTCGGGAGCGCGGGGGTGGCGAGCGTCGCCGCACCGTTGCTGCCGAGGCGGAAGGTGGCGGCGGTCTCGTGGGAGTAGACCCAGTAGCCACTCCCGCCACAGAGGTAGGTCTGCGCGAGGTATCCCGACCACTCCCACCGGAACGCCGTCCGGCTCACGGAGTAGGGCGCGGACTCGAGGCTGTGGCAGCCGCGGGGCGAGCCGACGAGGTTCCAACCAGGACTCAGGGTGAGGTCGAAGCCATCGACCGGCGTGCCCAACACCGACACCATGGTGCTGCAGCAGCGTGTGAGGTGCACCCAGTAGCCAACGCCAGGCTGCACGGTGTCGACCGGGACGTAGGACACCCCGTCCCAGGTGTAGACAGCGTCTACGGCGTCGCCGAAAACGCTCCCCACGGAGGCGTTGTGGGGCGTGACGGGCAGGCTCACAAGGCTCCAGGGGTAGCTCAAGTAGACGTATTCGACGACGTCGGTGGAGACAACGATTCGGAGATCCTTGGTGCCGCTCCCGCCATTCACGTAGAAGTGGTGGTAACAGCATTTGCTGCGGAGGTCGTAAACGGTCGCGCCATCAACGAGATAGACCTGGAACTCGGGGGGGAGCCAGTTGAACTCCCACTGGTTCCAGTACACGACTCCGTAGTGGGTGCAGTTGCACTCCTGCTGCCAGCGCATCTGGAGGTCCCAGGTCACGCTGAGGGCGTCCTTCTGGACGGAGGTGGAGAGGTTTTGGGGTCCACCGGCGAGGTTCACAAAGTAAGCCTCGGTGAACGTGCTGCCGATAGGGGTGGGCGGCTGGGGGGTGTCGTAGCCGGGGTCGAACCCGGCGGTTGCATCCTCCGCGATGCCGAAGGTGGCGTCGTCGAAGTTGCTTCCCAGGGACACCCGGAGGCTGCCGCGGAAGTCCGGCAGGCGGGCGTCGGCGCCGCTGCAGTCCTGGTCGATGCCGTCGTAGGGCCAGTCTCGAGCGCCGGGGTAGATCATGCTGTCGCCGTCGGCGCAGTCGCGGTGTGACGGGGAGCCGTCCTGGTCGGCGTCCTCGGGGCTGTAAGTGAAGTAGGAGTACTGGGCCTCGGTGCAATAGTAATCGCACGAGGTGACGACGATGGTGTAGTCACCGGCGCTGGCCCAGTCGAGAGTGAATTCGAAGCTGAGGTGGCCGTCGTCGTGGTATGTGTAGCCCATGTCCCATGCGTTCCACCACGCGTCGCGAAGGACGACGCTCTGGACGTGCGAGAACCCGTAACCGTAGACGTCCACGGTGACGCCATAGCCGCCGCTTGTGGGGGTGATGCTGGTGATTCCGAGGCCGTGGTCTGCGCCCACGTTGGTCGGAACGATGGTGGCCGCCGAGAGTACGGCGAGCACAACGAAGAGTTGCCTCATGGTCTATGCCTCCGATCGGGCTCGACCGGTTCGAGCCCGGGAGGAAGCAATTTCGGATCGCGAGATAAGATTATCTGAGAACTTCCTTGACGGACCCCGTTGGACGCAAGTTCCTGCTTGCCGCCGGGGCCTGTGTTCGGGCGGCCTGCCGCATGCTCAGGGCCCACTCCCGCGGGCCCGCTCGCGTGGTCGCTGCCGTGCCGCCAGGCGTCTGGGGCGGACAAGGGAGGGCGGAAAGCTCATACCCGAGGGGCGCGGCGTGGGAGCCGATGGAGATTGCGGACTGGATCGTCGCCGTCGTCGAGCGCTTCGGGTACCTCGGCGTCGCGCTCCTCACGGCCGCCGAGAACCTCTTCCCGCCGCTCCCGAGCGAGGTCGTGCTCCCTCTCGTGGGCTTCGCCGTGTCCAAGGGCGTCCTCACGCTTGCCGGAGCCGTGGCCGCTGCCACCCTCGGCGCCGTGGCGGGCGCGGTCGCGCTCTACTGGATCGGGGCCGCGGTCGGCATGGCCCGGGTGCGGGCGTTCGTCCAGCGGCGTGGCCGCTGGCTGCTCCTCGATGCCGAGGACGTGGACCGTTCCGAGGGGTGGTTCCGCCGCAACTCCGCCTGGGCGGTGCTCGTGGGTCGCCTGGTGCCGGGCGTCCGGAGCGTGGTGAGCCTCCCCGCGGGCGCCGCCCGCATGCCCCTCGGGTCCTTCCTGCTGCTCACCACGGCGGGAAGCGCGGTATGGTCCGCCGCGCTTGTCGGCCTCGGCTACATCCTCGGCGCGCAGTGGGAACGTGTCTCCGCCTGGGTGGATCGCGTGGGCATGGTCGTTTGGGCCGCCATCGCGCTCGCGGTCCTCGTGGTGCTCGTCCGGCGGGCCTCGCAGCGGCGCGAAACGCGGGGCCGCCGCACCTGACCCTCCCCCCGCCAACCAAACCTTGATGGCCCGCGCTCCCTTGGTCGCCGCATGCAGATCAAGCTCGTGAGCCTCATCGTGAACGACCAGCGGAGGGCTCTCAAGTTCTACACTGAGGTCCTCGGCTTCCAGGTGAAGCACGACATCCCCATGGGCGAGCACGCGTGGATCACGGTGGTCTCGCCCGAAGACCCCGAGGGTGCCGAGCTCGTCCTCGAACCCAACAACAACCCCGTCCTCAACGGTGGGGCCATGGCCTGGCAGAAGCTTCTCGTGGACAACGAGATTCCCGCGACGGCGTTCTTCGTGACGGACATCCAGGCGGAGTATGAGCGGCTCGTGAAGCGCGGGGTCGAATTCACGACGCCCCCGACCCCCGCCGGGCCCGTCACCATTGCCGTCCTCAACGACACCTGTGGCAACCTGATCCAGATTGTCCAGGCGTGAGCTGCCCGCGGCGTTGCGCGTGCTCCCTCCGGTGTCTTAGGGTGCGCGTTTCGTGACCGCGCCTTCGAGGGCTTCCGCAGGAATCTGCTCTTTCTGGTAAGCCACCACCTGTGCGGCAGGAACCTCCCATTCGGCGGCCGCCGTGCCGTTCACGTGCTGGCGCGCGATGAGCGTGGACGCGTCGCGTGCAAGGGGGGCCATGGTGCCGAGGATGAGGCGCTGCCAATCGTCCCGCGTGAGGTTCCGGCTGTCCCCCGGGAGGTCGTAGCCAACGTAGACCGCTCCATTCTGAACGATCACGGAGGCGTTCTCGATGCCGGCGAGCGCGAGCGCGGTGCGGATCAAGGTCTGGTGGTCCCTCGTGGCCGGGCTTACGGCATCCTCGTACGCGATGGCGGGAGTGGGTTGCGAGTACAGGTAGAGGCCAAGGAAGCCCGCGGCAAGGAGGGCGGCCACGACGCCGCCCGCGATGAGGAGGCCCTTCCTCAGAGGGATCCCCCCCGGAGGAAGGCGCAGGCCTGGAGCTCCGCGCTCGAGGCCACGCTGAGTCGCGTCAGCAGGGCGGCGGACGGCCCGCCTGCTCCCCAGGGACCGAGCTCCACGGAGCTCGTCACGCGATGCATCTCGGCCGCGTAATGCACCACCACCTCCGAGACACAGGTGTCCATCTGGAGGCGCGGCACGGTGAACATCGAGAGGCCTGCGAAGCGGCCTGGAGCGAGCCGGGCGGAGGACCTCTCGGTCCAGCCCACGGGGGCTCCGAACTGATTCACCACCAAGAGGCCCAGGTCGCTCCGACGGGTGAAATTCTCCATCAGGTCAACCGTGAACAAGCCCTTGGAAGCATCATGGGTTATTGCGTTTCCCGACAAGCCTCGGAAGGTCACCCTGTTCCCTGCCTCGAAGGAGCACGAGAGGGACCCCACGATGCGGTCCTTCGCTACGTTGAGCGCCGCGCCGTCGATCATGCTGGAGGAAGCGAGGCTCGCGTGCCCCGACTTGATGGCGCAGGCGAGGAGGCGGAAGCCGTTGTCCGCGTTGAGGACCCCGAGGGCCACGTCCCGAGACATCGAGATTGAAATGGCGGGGTCGCCGCCGCCCCGAGTGATGTTGCCCGTGTAGGTATACCGGAAGGCCTCGCCCTCGAGGACCCGGACTTCGAAGACGAGGCTCCCGGCGCTTGCCACCTTCCTGTCGGCGGCGTCCCGGATGCCGCCGCTCTTCAGGAGGGTCGAAAGGAGGCGCTCGCCGTCGTCTGCGGTGAAAGTGGAACGGAGGGTGTAATCGCCCGCTGCCGCGAAGGGGGCGGTGAGGAAGGCGAGGGCCAAGAGCCCGGCAAGGGCGGCAAAGGAGCGGGAACGCATGAGCGGGTCACCTGGGCGGGCGTACCCGCTACGGTGGCCACCCCGACCTATAAGAATGTGGCGAGGACGGCCCCCTGAAGTCCCCGGTCCCTTCGGGGCTGCCGGGGGTCCTTCCCCACCCCCGGCAGGGGCGCGACCTCAGCGAGCCCGACCTGTCCCCGACCTTGCGAGGAGCGCCACGGCGAGGAGCACGATCAAGGTGACGACCGCCTGCATCCCGGGGACGTCCCGACTCTCCGCTGAGGGCGTCACGGAACCAGGGATCGTCGCCTCCGTCCGGACCGGATCAGGGGTCACTCGCTCCGTCGGCTTCCCGGTGGCGGGCCCAAGGGGGGTCTCCTTGGACGCGTCTTCGACGGCGTCAACGGGCTTCCCAGCGGGTTCCTGAACCAGGACGTAGAGCGGGAGCTCGCGGAGGAACGCGTCGGACTTGCCTCGTCCGCCTGCGGTGGCGATGGTGGTGTACCCTTGTGCCGACACCGTCACGGGGAAGGTGCCTGCATCGAGCGGCGCCGTCCACTTCGCGGTGTAGCTCCCGTTCTGGCCCGTCATGGGCAGCGCGACTCGGGGGCCCTCCTTCGTCGGCACGTAGGCCACGACCTCGACCACGGTGTCGGGACCGACGCCGCTGAGCGAGGCGCGAAGCGTCACGACCTCCCCCGGCGGGTAGGAGGGCTTGTCCGTCGCGAGGGTGAACTGGTGGGACGACTCCCAGGACCCTAGCGCGACGAAGGGCGTCGCGTAGGCGGTGGGCCCGATGTTGAGCCAGTACTCCCCGGAGCCGGGCGTTGGCAGGGTGAACTGTTGGACGCGGGTCCACCCGTGCGTGTCCTCGCGGTACTCCGCCCGCGCGGCGCCGCCGCCCGGTGCGGTAAGCGTGAGGCGCAGGGCAGGGAGATCAAGGGGCGTGTGGACGGCGATGCGCGCCGGGCCGAGGGCATCGATGGGGATGCGGACGCGCTCGTTCCCGACGAGGACCGGGTTGCCACCCGCATCCGTGGGGACGGGGGTGACGTCGGAGGAGTTGTCGAAGGGGATCGCGCCCTTCGTGCTGAGGTACATCTCGAAGGTCTGGTTCTCCGTGACGTTTCCGACGTAGTCAGGCCCCGCGTTCGGATTGATCACGTCCCCGGGGTCCACCGTGTGGTTGAGGACGTGCGCCACCCGCGTCTCGTGGGGCATGCACCACTTGGGGTAGGCCGTGTTGAGGTCGAGGTCGCCGAAGAAGCGCGAGAAGTACACGGCCGTCTGCGGCTGGCTCGGGAGGTCCTCGTGGAAGGCCTTGATGGTGCGCGTGGGAATGGCGCCGTTGAGGCTCGCGCTGTCAATGTTGACCGCGCCGTCGAAGCCGGGAGTGAGGGGGAGGCTCGCGCGGACGGAGAAGTACGGCGGGTACCAGTCATCGGGCATGGCTAGATAGTCGCCGTTCATCTGCCGGAGGATCGGGTTCAGGCTCAGGCTCGCGGGGCGCAGCTCGAAGTCCGCCATGCGCGAGCGGCCGTGAGGCGCGCCGCAGTGGTACGTCCACACGTTCCCTGGCGCGGCGGTGTGCCACTGCTTCCAGATGGGGGGAACGCCCCACACCGCGAAGGGGCAGGGCGGGACGG
>DATMKA010000337.1:0-10651 GCA_035553595.1 Thermoplasmatota archaeon
GAGGAGGAGCGTGGCAGTGGCGAGGACGGCGCGGAGGCGGGCTTCGACGGCGCCCTGGATGGCGCGGAAGCTCTGGATGGCGAGGTCGCGTTCCTTGCGCCCGGCGCGGCGCTCCGAGTAGCGAACTTCCTCGAAGAGCCGGATGAAGGCGTCGAGGTGGGGCTCGCTCTCGGGGATCACCTGCTTGAAGGCGCGGCCGAGATCGCCCGGCGTGTCGCTTGCGGCATGGAGGACGCCGAAGCGCGTGAGGGCCTTCGCGAGGGCCTGGTAGGTGAGGTAGATGGTGGCCTCGTACTCGTTGCCCGCGTTGAGGCGCTCGAGGCCGAGGTCGAGGATGCGGCGCACCTCGCGCACGTGGCGGGTGCGGTACCGCAACCACGCGAAGACGCCGCCCGCGGCAAGCAGCAGTGCCACGCCCGAGCCCGTGAGGGCCCAGGGGAAGCCCTCGGGAACGGGGGCGACGGTGGCGGTGAGCACGAAGGCCTCCGTGGGGGTGCCGGCGATGACGCCGGTGCCGCGGTAGCGGAGGGTGAGGCGGGGCGCCTCCATGCCGGCGGGGGCCGTGGCCACGAGGGTGGCCTCGCCCTTGCTGTTCGTGCGCACCGTGACGGGCTCCCCGCCGTCGAGGCTGAAGAGCACGAGGGCATCCTGCAGCGGCTTGTTGCCGTCGTCCTTCAGCACGACGCGGGCCTCGAAGGGCTCCCCGGCGTTGATGGTCTTCGGGAGCGTCGTCTGGAGGGTGGCGCGGGCCTTCACGAGGATGGGGCGCTCGGTGTCGGAGCCGCTGTAGAAGCCGCGGGGCGTGAACTCCACGCGGAGGGTCTGCTCGCCCACGGGGACGGTGGTGAGCACCTTGAAGGTGACGTTGTATTCGCCGCCCACGGCCTTCCCGTCACCGAGCTTGCGGTCGGCGATGTACACCTTCACGTCGCCCTCGAGGGGGATGCCGGTTTCGCTGAAGGCGCGGCCGGTAACGCTCATGTTGGTGGTGCGCACGGCCACGCCGTCGGTCACGGCCGTGACGGTGGTGCGGCCCACGAGGCCACCAAAGTTGACGGCGCGGGCCGCCGCGTACCGGTCGTTGCCGGCGTAGTTCGCGGTGACGTTCCGTGTACCCACGGGCTCCGACGCGGGGACGGGGAGGACGGCGCTGTAAGCTCCCGTGGCGTCCGTGGTGGCGGTGGCCTGGAGGGTGCCGAAGGTGAGGGCGATGCGTTGGCCCGGCACGGGGTTCTGGCGGTCGTCGATGAGGCGGCCCGTCACCGTGTTGTCGCCGACGAAGGCACGGAGGAAGTTCACGGTAAGGTCCGTGCGGGCCTGCACCTGAAGGCGCTCGCTCGCGGAGGCCGCGCCGAGGACGCCGTCGGCGCTCCCGTTGTAGCGCGCGGTGACGCGGGTGAGCCCGAGGGGCATGCCGCCGGGCACCGTGAGGGTCTCCTCGAAGACGCCCTGCGCGTTCGTGAGGGTGACGCGGGCGAGGCGCGCGTCGGTGCCCTCGATGAAGACGACGACGGGCTGGGCTGCGATGGGTTTGCCGAGGGTGTCCACGAGGCGGCCCTTCACGCCCACGGTGGTGGCGCGCGGCACGGGTTTCGAGTAGGGCTCGAGGGTGAGCTTCGCGGGCGCGCTCACGATCCAGGTGGTGGCGTTCTGGGTGCCTTCTCGGGTGGCGTCGCCGGCGTAGCGTGCCGTCACGAGCACGGGGCCCGGCTCGCGGCTGAGCCCGATGGGGGTGCGGAAGGTGCCGTCGTCGCGCGTGGTAAGCGCCACGAGGAACTGGCTGCCGAGGCTCACGTCGATGCGGGCGCCGCCGATGGCGGACCCGGCGTTGTCCACGAGGCGGCCCTTGAATTCCACGGTGTCGCCCTGCAAGGCGCGGGCTTCGGGCAGGTCGAGGATGCGGCCGCGCCCCTTCACGGTGAGGTTCACGGGGAAGCTCGCGGGCTCGTACCCCGAGTCGCCGGGGAAGGCGAGGGTGGCAAGCTGGCGGCCCGGCGCGAGGTTCGGGGGCACGAGGAGGGAGAGGGTGAAGGTGCCGTCGGCGCGGGTGCTCACGATGCCGCGGCTCGTCCCGAGGGTGCCCTCCACGATGCCCGCGTGGCCGCGGCCGGACTCGAGGAGGCGCCCCTGGAAGGTGGCCATCTCGCCCACGAGCACGGCGCCGCCCGGGCCCTTCGCGTCGAGGCTCGTGGGGAAGCGGATGGGGAGCTTCACCTGCAGGGGCGCCGCCGCGCCGATGCCGGCCTCGGGGTTGCCGGCGTAGCTTGCGCGCAGGGTGTACTGGCCCGGGCTCGTCGCATTCGCGAGGAGGCGCGGGGTGACGGACCCGAGGTCGAGGGTGCCGTCGCGGCCCACCTGGCCGCGGGCTTCGCGGACGCGCCCGCCGTCCCCTTCCCACCGCAGCGTCACGGTGCGGTCGGGGATGGGGGCGCCCGCGGCATCCATGAGCTTCACGCGCCCGCTCAGGGTGTTGCCCTGGGCAAGCGTCTCGGGCAGGCCCTCGAACTGGAGGGTGGCGGCGGACTCGATGCGGGCGGGGAAGCGCACGGGCTCGGGGCCCTTCACGGCGTTGAGGTGGCGGGGCGCGCCCGTTCCCTGGGGGATCGTGAAGTTGTAGTGGGCGTGGGGGCCGCTCGTGACGGTGGCGCTCGTGTTGTAGGCCCACACGAGGAGCGCGTTGTCGCGGCGCTGGCCCGCGCGCTCGGTGAAGTCGCCGAGGCTCGCGAGGTCGGGGGCGGTGCGCCACGTGACGGTGCCGCCGAGGGCGCCGTTGAGGATGAGCCCGTTCTTGGGGAGCGCCACTGAATGATCGGGCTTGAGGGTGATGGGGAAGCTGAAGCGGCCCGCCGCGTCGGTGAAGCCCGCGCCGACGGCGCTGCCGTTCCCCGCCTGGAATAGGCTCGCGAGGACGGTCGCGTTGGGGATGGGGATGCTGGGGTTCGCGGCGAGCACGAGGGTGCCCGTCACCGTGTAGGTGCTGCCCTTGTCGAGGACGATGCGGTCGCTGCCGGGGCTCTGGCCGTTCACCTTCACGTTCACGAGGGTGGTGGGCGCGCGCTCGTCCTGGTCGGGGATGCCGTCGAGGTCGCCGTCGCACACGAGGCCCGCCGTTCCCGCCCGGGGGCAGGTGGCGAGGAAGGTGCGGGCGCCGTGGGGGTCGCCCGCGCTCTCGCCCCACTTCTGGGCGGCGATGCGGAGCGCTTCGTCCACGAGGCCGTCGAGCTTCGCCTTCGCGCGCACGGGGTCGGTCTCGCCGAGGACGATGTTCTCGTGGTTGGCCGCGGGGAAGGGGTCCTCGCCGTTGCCGTCGTCGAGGCCGTCCGCGTCGAGGTCGTTCAGGCGGAGCGCGTCCCGGTCCACGGTGGTGGGCGGGCGTCCCCACCACCAGGGGCCGTGGACTTCCTCGCTCCACCAGGAGGGCTTGTACGCATTGTAGGAGGGCAGGTAGTCGGTGGCCGCCATGGCCGCCGCCGTGAGCTGGTAATAGGTGCGCCACCCGTCAGGGATGCCGTTCTTGAGGGTGGAGAGCTCCGTGGGGGAGGTCACCTCGTTGCCGGGCAGGCTTCCCACTTCACCGAAGAAGGCGAGGCGCCCGTTGCGGGTCTCGTGGGCGATGCCGAGGCTGAGGAGGCGGCGCGCGAGGTCGCTCGTGGGGGAGAGGGAGGCGCAGGCGCTCGTGTCGGCGGGAGCGTTGCACTCGCCGAAGGTGCCGTCGAGGAGGCCGTCGCCGTCCGTGTCGGGGTTCGTGAGGTTCGTGCGGACCGCCTTCGGGAAGAGGCCGGGCGTGGCGCCCTCGGGGCCGCCCCAGCCTTGGAGCTCGCGGAGGTTCTTCACGCCGTCCCCGTCGGTGTCGGGGTCGCTGCGGAGGAGCGCGAGGTCGTTCGTGGGATCGAGGAGGGCCGCCACGGCGCCGCTCACGAACTCGCTGAAGTCGAGGGCGCTGCCGTCGTCGGAGTCGGAGTCCGTGGGGTCGGAGCCGTAGAGGCGCTGGGCGGGGTTCCCGGTGAGGTACTCGTCGCGGTTGGAGAGGCCGTCCGCGTCCGCGTCCAGGTGCCCATCGGGCACCGTGGGCCGGGGCCCCTCGGGGCTCATGTAGTGGATTTCCCAGTGGTCCGGCATGCCGTCGCCGTCGGTGTCCGTGAGGTAGGGGTTCACGGCCTCGACACCGTCGCTCGGGCTTGCGGAGCGGCTGAGGTTGTAGGCGTCGCGGAGGGTAAAGCGCGCCGTGCCCGTGATGCGCCACGCGCTCGCGCCGCCCTCGAGGACGTAGCGCTGCTCGATGCGCTCGCCGGGGCCCACGGGGGGCGGGAGGGCGGTCTGGGTGCGGTTGAAGCGCGTGTACGTGAACTCGGCAAGGGGCTTCGCCTGCAGGGGCGTGGCCGCCGTGAGGCTTGAGAGGGGGCTCGCGTCCACTTGCGCGCGGGTGGGCACGAGGGTGCCGGCCTCGCCGCGGCCGCCAAGGGCCATGCTGGGATAGGTGCGGGACCAGAAGGCCTTCCACCCGTCACTGATGCCGTCGTCGGCGGTGCTGAGGCGGGTGGGGTCGATGTAGGTGCCCGTCTCGCGGAAGTACTGGTAGTGGCGGGAGGCGTTGAAGTCCACGAACTGGGGGACGCGGCGGAGGCTCGCGCCCGTGCCTTCGTATTTGATCCAGACGAACTTGTCGCCGTCGAGGTTGCGGTGGCGGTCGTCCACGCCGTCGCGGAGGCTCGACCAGCGGGCCGCGTTGAGGTTCCACTGGCCGGTGGCCTTGTCGAGGGTGGCGCTGCGGACTTCCCACCCGTCGCCGAGGCTGTCGCCGTCGGTGTCCGCGTTCGCGGGGTCGGTGGGGTCGCGGGCGCGGAGCTGGCTGTATTCCTCGGCGCGGGCGTAGAACTCGGGGAAGGCCTCGAGGCCGTCCTGGAGGCCGTCCTCGTCGGAGTCTGCGTCGAAGGCGTTGGGGATCTTGTCGCCGTCGATGTCGCCGAGGGGACCGAGGAGCTCTTGCAGCTGGGCGAGGCCCGTGCCGGTGGCGCCGGGGGCGCGGCCCGCGAACTCGGCCGTGCTCTTGATGAGGGACTCGTAGGGGTATTCCCGTTCGAGGGGGAGGTTCGTGCTGCGGTTCACCCAGTAGCGGAACGCGGGGCCGTCCTTCTGGAAGCGGCCCGGGGAATCGGCCTTGGTGGGGTCGAGGCCCTTGCGCTCCCCGTCGTGGAGGTAGCTCGCCTCGTAGAAGACGCCGTCCAGCGTGAAGCCGAACAGTTTCTCGTAGTCGGTGAGGCCGCTGAAGGCGGTGTCGCGGTTGCCGGGGTCGGTGGGCGGGAAGACGCGGGTGATGGCGGCGGTGCCTTCGCCGCGCACGGCGACACCCAGGAATTCCTCGGCGTCCGTGAGGCCGTCGCCGTCCGTGTCCACGGTGACCGGGCTTCCCTTCACGGTGATGGCTTCCGACTTTGCGCGGGGGCCGACGTCGTAGGTGACGTTCACGCGCCAGCCCCGGATTTCCACGGCGTCGGGGATGCCGTCGCCGTCCGTGTCGGGAACGGTGGGGTTGGTGCCGCCGTACCAGACGCCGTCCCGGGCCTCGTTCCAGGCGGCGGGGCGGCCGTGGCGGTAGGCGTCGCGAACGGTGAGGGCGAGGTCGGGGATGGTGTCGAGGTCGCGCGCTTCGGGGAAGTCGCTTGCGCGCTGCACCACCTGGTCTGCCACGCTCGGGTCGAGGGGGTTGAGGCGGTGGCCCACGAGCCACCCGTCGGGAATGCCGGAGCCGCCCGAGTTCCATTCGAGGGGGCGCAGGCCGGCGCCCGTGAGGGCGTCCACGCCGAGGGTTTCGAAGCTCCAGCGGTACTCGTCGCCGTTCGAGAGCCCGTCGCGGTCGGGGTCCTCGAAGGCCACGTTGGGGTCGAGGGGGTTGAGGCCGAAGGCCACGAGCCACCCGTCGGGGATGCCGGAGCCGGAGGTGCTGAACTTGGCGGGGTCGGTGCCGTGCTGGGTGCGCTCGGCCTGGTCGAGGAGGCCGTCCCCATCCGAGTCGGGGACGCCGGGGATGGTGCCGGTGCGGTACTTCTCGCCCACGGTGAGGTCGTCGCCGGGGACGGTGATCTCGCCAACGCGGGGCACGGTGGGGTCGAGGCCGTTCTTCACGAGCCACCCGTCGGGGATGCCGGAGCCGCCCGAGTCCCACTTGCGGGGGTCGAGGCCGCCCGTCCAGGGGCCGCGCTCGGCCTCGTTCCAGTCCTCGGGGCGCTTGAAGGAGTACGTCTCGGCGAGGGTGAGGACGTACCGGTCGGGGAGGCCGCGGAGGCCGTACACGGCGGGCGTGTCGTCGAGGTCGGGGCGCGCCGCGAGGGTGGTGGTGGCGTTCGTGGTGAGGGGGTCGTACCCGTATTTCACGAGCCATCCGTCCGGCACGCCGTCGCCGCGGCTGTCCCACCGCGCGGGGTCCGTGCCGTACTGGTAGTTCTCGAGGAGGTCCGCGAGACCGTCGCGGTCCGTGTCCTGGTTGAGGGCGGTGAGGTTCGTGAGGTCCACGCCGCCCGCAGGGTCCGTCTGGGGCGAGAGGAGGCCCGCCTCCACGGAGCGGAAGGTGCCGATGCCGCTCACCCAGGCAAGGCCCAGGATGGCGAGGAGGAGACCCACGGCGCCGAGCGCGACGAGGACGCGGGTCGTAAGGAAGCGCGCGAGGACGGCCTTCATGCGGCTCCCCTCCTGCCGCGGAGGGCAAGGGCCGCGAGGGCGAGGGCGGCCACGGCGGCCACGAGGACGGGGCCGGGGGTGCGGGCGTCCGTCTGGAGGGCGAAGGCGTTGTTGTCCTCGTTCGCTTCGTCCACGGAGCCGTCGGCGTCCACGCGGACGCTGAGGGCGCCGCCTTCCGTGGCGGGCAGCTTCATGGTCGCGAGGGCCGTCTGCCCGGGCGCGAGGAGCGCGAGGGTAACGTTGTCGACGCGCTGGTCTCCCCGGTAGAGGCCCACGGAGACGCCGCGCGCCTCGATGTCGCCGTCATTGCGCAGGGTGGCGGTCACGAGGGTGAGGCCCGCGGTGGCGCCCTGGCCTTCGGCGGTGGAGACCGCGAGGACGGTGAGGTCGGGGCGGCGGATGTCCACGTTCACGTCGTGGCGGGCGAGGCCGCCGAGCTCGCGGGGGCGGGACTCGGCCACGAGGCGCACCTGGTAGCGGCCCTCGGGAGTGCCCGCGGGCGCGAGGAAGCTGAGGGTGATGGTGGCGGCCTCGCCGGGCCCAAGCTCCACGTCGCGGGGGTTCGGCGTGGCAATCCAGGACCCGGCGCCGCTTCCCGGCACCTCGGCCCGGAGCGTCACGTTGAAGCGCATGTTGCCGACGTTGCGCAGGGTGTAGGGGAGGGTGCGGTTCGCGTTCGCGGCCGTGACGAGGCTCTCTCCCCCGGTGAGCTCGAGGGCGGCCGTGCCGAGGATGCGGACGGTCTTCGCGAGGGGCGTCTCCGTGAAGTCGCTGCTCACGACGCGAAGCTCCAGGGGGTAGGTGCCGTTCTCCATGCTTTCGGGGATGGAGAAGCGGACGGGGATGGTGACGTCCTCGCCGGGGGCCACGCTCACGCGGTCGGGGGCGCGGGGGCCCACCCAGCCCACGGGGACGCGGGCGCCCTTCACGGTGAGCACCTCGGGGCCGTTGCCGCGGTTGCGCACCACGAGGCTCACGGTGGCGTCGGGGCCGGGGCGCACGTCGAGGCTTCCGAGGGTGTCCACGGTGAGGTTGTGCACCTGGCCGACGAGGGCCGTGAGGATGAGCTGGCGGGAGGCCTCCACCTGGCTGGAGCCGTCCACGTACACGTCCACGCCGAGCTTCTGCGTGTAGCGCTCGCCCGCGATCGCGTCCTTGGCGGCGGTCATGCGGAGGCGCAGGGGGAAGCGGTCGTCGGGGTTGAGGTTGATCTCGTCGATGGGCTCCCCGGTGACGGTGGTGAAGGAGGCCGCCCACCCCTGGGGCAGGATGCCTTCGAGGGAGAAGCGGAAGGTGAAGATGTTGCTGCCCGTGTTCGCGAGGGTCACGTTGAACACGGCGGACTTCCCGGGGTAAATCAGGAGGGTGGGATCGTCCGAGCTGATGCTGATGTTGAGGTCGCGGGTGATGCTCGTGATGGCGCTCACCTTCGCGTTCTTGCTGGGGTCCGCGCGGGATTCGGCCACCACGGCCACCTCGGAGTTCGAGACGAGGTTGCCGCGGGGCGGCGCGAGGCCCACGAGCTCCAGGAAGACACCGTCGCCGGGCTCGAGGGTGATCTCGCGGAGCGTGGAGCCTTCCCGCTGCACCTCCGCCGTCCACCCGGGGCCGGGGTCGCTGCGGGAGACGTCGATGGTGTCGCGCACGGTGCCGCGGTTCACGAGCAGGAGGTCGTAGCGGTAGCGCTGCCCGTTGTCCACCGTCTGCTGGCACCGGTTGCCGTCGAGGGGGCAGAGGCCGCCCACGAAGAAGAGGGCGACGTCGCGCCGCTCCTGCACGACGGTTTTCGTGAGCTCCGTGGCGGACACGCGGGGGTTCGCTCCGCTTGTCGCCTTGAGGGTGAGCGTCGCCTCGGACCCGAGGGGGATGTTGGCCTCGGGCGTGACGCTGAGCAGGATGTTCGCGCGCTCCCCCGAGTCGAGGGTGACCTTGGGGGGCGTGATGGTGACGCGCCACTGGCTCCCCGGGGGCGCGGCGAGGGTGTGGCTGAGGGTGATCTCGTCGCGGAGGTTTGCGCCGAGGTGGCCGCGGCCGCGGTTCTCCACGGTGAAGCGGTAGGTGACGGAGCGGTTGAGGCTCGTGACCTTGCTGAGGTCGTTGCGGTCCGTGGCGGTGAGGCTCACGAGGGCGCCGCGGTACTCCGCCGCCTCCGCCGTCGCGGGGAGGGCCGCGGGGCGGCCGCTGAGGAAGCGCCCGTAGGCGTCGGCGGTGCTCACGGGCACCACGCTCACGGGCTTGGAGGCGGTGACGAGGAAGCGGGCGTTCGCGTCGCGGACCCCGAAGAGGTCGGCGTCGGTGATGGCGCCGTCGCGGTCGAGGCCCGCCTCCGCCGTGTCCATGGAGCGCCCGTCGCGGTAGCGTTGCACCTTCACGGCGGTGCCGTTGAAGGGCGCGAACACCTGGAAGCCGCCAAGCACCGTGAAGGTGCGGCCGTCCTGCGCGCCGAAGGGGGAGACAGGGGCGCCCTTGCCGGTGAAGACAGCGAGGGGGTTCTGGGGACTGCCGGGGTTCTCGAGGGTGCTGCTGAACACTTCCACGGGGTTGTTGGGGAAGTCGCCCACGGAGGGGACGCGCCAGAGCTTCGCGAGGCCGGGGCCCACGTCCTCGGCGCGGGTGCGCGAGAGGCTGCCGGCCTCGGGAAGCACCTGCTGGCCGGTGGCGGCGTCGAGGATGCGGGCCTTCGCGGCCGCCTTAGGCGCCACCACGGTGAGGGCGCCGTCGTCGGGGATGAAGGTGCGGAGGAGGACGCCCTCGGGGGTGCCGTCCACGGTGGGCACCTGCACGAGGCCCGCGCCGGTGCCCGCGTACTGCACGAGCACGTCGGGCCCTTGGGTCACCTGGAGGCGGTAGAGGCGGGGGCGCCCGCCGTCGAGCACGTTCAGGTCGAGGGCTTGGTAGCCGTCGGTGGGCACCGTGAGGGTGCTCGTGAGGCCCGTGCCGAGGTCGGTGACGGTGACGCGCGCGTCGGGGCTTCCCGTGTTCATCACGTAGGCGCGGGGCGCGTAGGCGGGGAACAGGAAGGCGCGGCCCGCGAAGCCCTTGTCGAGGCTCGGGACGTAGGCGGTGGCCGCGTAGGAGGCGGTGCCGAAGGCGCCCTTAGGGGGCTGGAGGGTGCCGCGGGACCCCACGAGGATGGGCTTGTCGGCCACAACCTTGAAGGGCGTGTCGCGGGGGAAATCGTACACTTCACGCTGGCCCGCGTTGAGGGTGAGGGGGTTCTTCGCGCCGCCCGTGGGCACGTGCAGCTCGGGCACGCCGCCGTCGAGGGTGTACACGGTGACGGTGGTGCGGTCCACGGTTGCGATGAGGTCCCAGGCGCCCTCGGTGCTGCCGAGCTCGCGGCCGTAGAACTCGACGGCGGCGCCGCCGAAGCCGCGGGCCGCCACAAGCGCGAGATCCTCCGGCTTCGCCTTGAGCGCGTCCTTGCCGAGGCCCGCTTCGAGGGAGTCGAAGTACAGGTAGTAGTAGCGGCGCGCCGCGGGCTCGAGGGTGCCCTTCGCGACCCACGTGACGGTCACCTGGGGATTCTCAGCGGGGTCGTACTCGCCGTCGCCGCCCTCGCGGAAGCCGCCCTCGAAGGCCACGGGCACGGGAGTGCCGTCGCCGCGGATGCTCCCCCAGCCGGGGGTGTACTCGATGAGGCGCAGGCTCTTCTCGTCCAGCGTGAAGCCGCTGAGACGGTCGGAGTCGCCCACCGTGGGCCAGCCGGCCTCACGCAGCACTTTCGCGAGGTCGAGCTCCGCCACGATGGTGGGGTTCGTGGCGGCCTCGCGCTCCGGGTTCTCCACGGAGAGGGGGACGCGCATGTGCCACTCGGCCTTCGGGTTCGCGCCGTCCACGGGGCCCCACCAGGGCGCTTGGGACTGGGCGGCGGCGGGTTCGAGGGGCAAGAAGGGGGAGTCGTAGGGGATGCTGCCCGCTATCAGGAGCGTGACGAGGAACGCGGCCCGCAGGAGGGGCGTGGAGCGGTCTGGGT
>DATMKA010000338.1:0-5549 GCA_035553595.1 Thermoplasmatota archaeon
CGTGAACCACTACGGGCCCACGGAGGCCACCGTGGTGGCCACTGCAGCGGCGGTGCCACCTCGCTCCGAGGCCGGCTCCACCGGAGCGCCTGCCATCGGGCGCCCGATTTCCAACCTCCGGTGCTACGTGCTTGACCCCCAGGGACGCCTCGCACCCCTTGGCATCGCGGGCGAACTCTACGTCGCGGGCGCCGGTGTCGCGCGTGGCTACCTCCACCGGCCCGACCTGACCGCGGAGCGCTTCGTCCCCGACCCCTTCGTGCCCGGGGAGCGCATGTACCGCACGGGGGACCTCGTGCGCTGGCTGCCGGGTGGACAGCTGGAGTTCCTGGGCCGCCTCGACCACCAGGTGAAGATCCGCGGGTTCCGCATCGAACTCGGGGAGATCGAGGCCGCCCTCCTCCAACAGCCCGGCGTGAAGGAGACCGTTGTCACCGTCCATGAGCCGTCCCCAGGCGAGAAGCGGCTCGTTGCCTACGTGGTAGGCGCCGTCGATGCCGCAGCGCTCCGGGAGGGGCTCCGGGCGTCCCTGCCGGAGCACATGGTTCCCGCGAGCGTCGTCCTCCTGGAGGCGCTGCCGCTCACGGCCAACGGGAAGGTGGACCGCAAGGCCCTGCCTGCCCCCGACCTTGCGGAGACCGACGCGTCCGCCACCCGGGTTCTTCCCCGCACGCCCACCGAGGAGGTGGTCGCGGGAGTCTGGGCCGAGGTTCTTGGCGTCCCCGCGGTGGGGCTTCACGCCGACCTCTTCGCTCTTGGTGCGCACTCGCTGCTCGTCACCCGCGTGGCATCGCGCCTCCGCCAGCTGTTCGGCGTCGAGGTGCCCCTGCGTACCGTGTTCGCGGCGACCACCGTCGAGCGGCTCGCCCAGGAAGTGGACGCCCTGCGCTCCGCTCGCTCAGGAGGGCAGGCCCCGCCCCTTCTTCGCGCTCCCGAGGAGGTGGCCGCCAAGCCCGCACCCCTCTCCTTCGCGCAGCAGCGCCTCTGGTTCCTCGACCAGTGGCAGCCCGGCGGCACGAGCTACCACATCCCGGTCGCGCTCCACCTGACGGGTGCCCTGAACGTGGTGGCCTTGCGCGGCGCGCTCGAAGCCGTCGTGCACCGCCACGAGGCCCTCCGCACCCGCATCGTCACCCTCGCGGGGACCCCCTCGCAGGTGGTGGATGCCCCCACGCCCCTTACCCTATCGGTGGAGGATCTCAGCGGGCTCGATGCGGAGGCCCGGACCGCGGCTACCGACCGCGTCGCCCGCGAGGAGGCCTCTCGGCCCTTCGACCTCGCCAAGGGCCCTGTGTTCCGCTTCCGCCTCCTGAAGCTGGGGGCCGTTTCGCACGAGCTTCTCCTCACCTTCCACCATATCGCCTTCGACGGGTGGTCCCAGGACGTGTTCGTCCGCGAGCTCACCGCCCTCTATGTGGCGCTGCGCGAGGGCCGCAGCGCGGAAGCTGCCGGCCTCGCCCCCCTTCCCGTGCGCTACTCGGACTATGCGCGGTGGCAGCGCGCGCACCTGGAAGCGGGCGCCCTGGAGGAGCAGCTTAGGTTCTGGCGGCGCACCCTCGCCGGCGCCGCGCCGCTGGACCTCCCCACGGACCGGCCCCGGCCGCGGGAGCACACCACGCGGGGCGCCCACCTGCGCTTCCACCTGCCCCGAGAGCTCTCCGAGGCGCTGCGTGCCTTCAGCCGCCGCGAGGGCGCCACGCTCTTCATGACCCTGCTCGCGGCCTACGAGGCAATTCTCCACCGCTACTCCGGGCAGGAGGACTTCACCGTGGGTACGCCAGTAGCGGGCCGCACCCGTGCTGAGACCGAGCCCCTCATCGGGTTCTTCGTGAACACGCTGGTTCTCCGCGCGAACCTGCAGGGCGACCCCTCCTTCAGCGAGCTCGTGGCGCGGGCCCGCGACGTTTGTCTCGCCGCCTACGAGCACCAGGACGTGCCCTTCGAGCGCCTCGTGAGCGAGCTGGAGCCCGACCGCGACGTGGCGCGCACGCCCCTGTTCCAGGTGATGTTCGCGCTCCAGCCGTCGGGGGACGACCGCTTCGCGCTCCCCGGCCTCGAGGCGCGCTTCAAGCCCGGCGTGTCGGAGAACGCGAAGTTCGACCTCACCCTCACCCTCGCCGACGGCCCCGACGGGCTCGCGGGCGACCTCAACTTCAACCTCCACCTCTTCGACCCCGCGACAGCGGCGCGGATGGTCGACCACTTCACCCTCCTCCTCAGCGAGGCGGTGCGCGCCCCCGAAACGCCCGTCTCCCGCATCCCCCTCCTCACGCCGCAGGAGGCGGAGGCCCTCGCGGCCTGGAACGGCGCCACCGCACCCTACGCCCGGGACCAGTGCCTCCACGAGCGTTTCCAGGTCCAAGCGGCGAAGACCCCCCACGCCACCGCCGTCGTTGCGCTGGGGAACGCACTCACCTATGGCGAGCTCGACGAGCGGTCCGACCGCTTGGCCCACCACCTTCGGGAGCTTGGCGTGGCGCCCGGTTCCGTGGTGGGGCTTGCGCTTCCCCGCTCCACCGACTTCGTGGTGGGCCTTCTCGGCGTCCTCAAGGCCGGCGGCGCGTACCTCCCCCTCGACCCCGCCTACCCGCGGGACCGCCTCCAGTTCATGCTGGAGGACTCGGGCGCTCGGGTCGTCGTCACCCACCCGTCGCTGGCGGACCGCGTTCCCGCGACCGGGGTGACCGTCCTCGACATCGGCCATGCGATGGAAGGGATTGGGAACGCCGAGTCGCTCCCCGCGCTTGCGGGAAAAGTCGCGGCAACGGATCCGGCGTACGTCATCTACACGTCCGGGTCCACCGGGAAGCCGAAGGGCGTCGTCGTCGAACACCACTCGGCCCAGAACCTCCTTGAGAGCCTCCTGGAAGGAGTGTACCGGCCCGCGATGGAGCGCCTCGGCCGCCCGCTCCGCATCACGCTCACGGCCGCCACCTCCTTCGACGCCTCAGTGCAGCAGCTGCTCCTCCTGCTCGACGGCCACGCGCTCCACATCGTTCCCGACGACGTGAAACGTGACCCGGAGGCCTTCGTGCGATTCCTCTGCGAACACCGCATCGACCTCTTCGATTGCACCCCCTCCCAGCTGTCGCTCCTCGTGGATGCGGGCCTCCTTGACGCGGCGGAGGCCCCCTCGCTCTGCCTTGTGGGCGGCGAGGCCATCGATCCACCCCTGTGGCGGCGCCTCGCGGAAGCCCCGCGCACCACCTTCTACAACGTGTACGGACCCACCGAATGCACGGTGGACGCGACGCTGTGCGCCATCCGCCCCGAACACGAGCGGCCCATCCTGGGGCGGCCCCTCCGGAACACACGCATCCACGTCCTCGACCGCCATGGCCAACCCGCGCCCCTCGGCGTTCCCGGGGAACTCTACATCGCGGGCGCAGGGGTCGCACGAGGCTACCTCAACCGGCCTCAGCTCACCGCCGAGCGCTTCCTCCCCGATCCCTTCGTGGCGGGCGAGCGCATGTACCGCACGGGCGACCTTGGCCGCTGGCTCCCCTCGGGCAGCCTCGAGTTCCTCGGGCGCCTCGACGATCAGGTGAAGATCCGTGGGTTCCGCATCGAGCTTGGGGAGATCGAGGAGGCGCTCTCGCGCGTGGACGGCGTTCGCGATTCCGTGGTGGTCGCCCGCGCGGAGGAAGGCGGCGAGAAGCGGCTTGTCGCCTACGTGGTGCCCGCCGCGGGCGCTGCGCCCACGACGACGGAGCTTCGCGCCGCGCTCAAGCAGACGCTCCCTGACCACATGGTCCCGAGCGCCTTCGTCACGCTCGACGCGCTCCCGCTCACCCCGAACGGGAAGGTGGACCGTAAGGCCCTGCCTGCGCCCGACAGCGCTCGCGCGGGCCTGGGAGTGGCCTACGCAGCCCCCGAGACGGAGGCCGAGGCCGTCCTCGCGCAGGTGTGGGCCGAGGTGCTCGGCGCCGCGCGCGTGGGCCGCCATGACAACTTCTTCGACCTTGGCGGCGACAGCATCCTCAGCATCCAGATCGTGGCGCGCGCCCGTGGCCGCGGCCTCCGCGTGAACGTGCGGGACGTCTTCCTCCACCAGACCGTCGCCGACCTCGCGCGCGTCGCCCACCAGGAGGCGCCCGAGGAGACCCTCGAAGCGCCGGTGGAGGGAACCGTCCCCCTGACCCCCATCCAGCGCGCCTTCTTCTCGCGCAACCCCGCGAACCCACACCACTTCAACCAGTCGTTCCTCCTCGAAGCGCCCGCGGACCTTCGCCCGGAGGCCCTCGAAGCCGCGCTCCGCCACCTCATGGGCCACCACGATGCGCTGCGGCACCGCTTCCGTGAGACGCCTGCGGGCTGGATGCAGGAGGCGACGCCTGGCGACCCCGACTCCTTCCAGCTCGAACGCGTGGACCTCACCGCCGTTCCCCGGTCGGAGCAGGAGCATGCCCTCGACGACGCCGCCGCCCGCGTCCAAGCTGGCCTCCACCTCACCGAGGGCCCCCTCTTCCGGGCCGTCCTCTTCACGCTTGGTCCTGGGGAGCCGTACCGCCTCCTGCTGGTGGCCCACCACCTCGTCGTGGACGGCGTTTCATGGCGCATCCTCCTTCACGACCTCGAAGAGCTGTACGCCCAGGCCGCACGCGGCGAAGCCCTCCGTGCACCCCCGAAGACCACCTCCTTCAAGACGTGGGCGGAAGGCCTGGAGCGCCTTGCCGCCACCGGCGCACAGGACGGCGAGCTTCCCCTGTGGCTCGCGCGGCACGAAGACCCCCGCCTCGTCCCGCTCCCCACCGATCACCCCCTCGGACCCAACACGGTGGCCTCCACCCGCACGCTCACCGTGACCCTGCCGGAGGCGGAGACGCGGGCGCTGCTGCAGGAGGCGAACGCGGCCTACCGCACCCAGGTGAACGACGTCCTCCTCGCTGCCCTCGCGACCGCTCTTGCGCGGTGGACGAGCCAGAGTGGCGCGGTCCTCGTCGACCTCGAAGGCCATGGTCGCGAGGACGTGGTGCCCGGAGCAGACGTCTCCTCCACGGTGGGCTGGTTCACCACCGTCTTCCCCGTCCTCCTGCCCCTTGAGGCCGCCTCGTCCGAGGCTGCAGCTACCCTCAAGGTCGTGAAGGAGCACCTGCGCGAGGCTCCCGACCGTGGCCTCGGGTACGGCCTTCTCCGTTACATTAGTGACTCGCCGCAGGCCCGCCGCCTCTCGGAGCTGCCCCAGGCCGCTCTGAGCTTCAACTACCTGGGCCAATTCGATGGCGCCCTCGGCCGCGTCTCCCTCCTGAAGCCCGCCGCGGAGGCCCACGGCCCCGAGCACGACCCCGAGTCCCTCCGCCCCTACCTGCTGGACGTCACGGGTGCCGTCCTCGGCGGTCGCCTGTCGCTGACCTTCCTGTACTCGGAGCACCTCCACCGCCGCGACCGGGTGGAAGCCCTCGCCGACGCCTACCTCGGCGCCCTCCGGGAGCTGGTTGCGCACTGCACGAGTCCCGGCGCGGGCGGCCGCACACCCTCGGACTTCCCCCTCGCGGGCCTCGACGCCCCCACCCTCGACCGCCTGTTGCCGCCCGCGCCGGGACTCGTGC